>JBDLWA010000145.1:0-2783 GCA_039804505.1 Pseudomonadota bacterium | reverse complement strand
GTTGAAAAAGTTCTCAATGATTTGAGCGACATGGGTTTCGAATACATCGTCTGCGATTCGCCTGCTGGCATTGAAACCGGTGCTTTGATGGCCATGCATTTTGCCGATGAAGCTTTGGTGGTGACCAACCCTGAAGTGTCTTCGGTCCGTGACTCAGATCGCATTTTGGGCATGCTGGGCAGCAAGACCAAACGCGCTATTGAGGGCCTTGAGCCCATCAAAGAGCACCTGCTCATCACCCGCTACAACCCCAACCGTGTGGAAGACGGTCAGATGTTGTCTTTGCAAGACATTCAGGACATCTTGCGCATCCAGTTGTTGGGCGTGATTCCAGAAAGCGAAAACGTTTTGCAAGCGTCCAACCAGGGCACACCGGCCATTCACATGGCCAACAGCGATGTGTCGGAAGCTTATAAGGATGTGATTGACCGTTTCCTGGGTGAAGACAAGCCGATGCGTTTTACAGAAGCTGAAAAACCTGGCTTCCTGAAACGACTGTTCGGAGGCAAGTGAACCATGTCCTTTCTTTCCTTCTTGCTGGGCGAAAAGAAGAAAACCGCCAATGTGGCCAAAGAGCGGCTGCAGATCATCTTGGCGCACGAGCGAAGCGGCCGCAATGCCGCTGAACCGGATTACCTGCCTGATTTGCAACGCGAACTGGTGGCTGTGATCAGCAAATACATCAAGATCAATCCCGATGACATCAAGGTCAACCTGGAGCGTCAGGACAATCTTGAAGTTCTGGAAGTCAAGATCGAGTTGCCCGACGCACGTTGATCTTTCCACGTGCTCTGTCACCAGAGCCCGCTTCTCAAAGGCCACCTTGTCAAGGTGGCCTTTTTGTTTCAGCCTTGCTTGAGCGATGCCCACATGGATTTTGCCGCCACCATGTTGCGTTCTTTGACATGCCCGAACCCTTTGATGTTTTCAGCCACTTGCGCCACTTTGACAGCGTGTGCATGCGTTTCTGAGGTCAAAGAGGGCAATACATGCGCGATGTGTTGCATGTATTCAACGATCAAAGCGCGTTCACTTTGGCGCTCGTGTGTGTAACCGAACACATCGAACGGGGTATTGCGCAAGCCTTTGAGCTTGGCCAGCACTTGGAAAGCCGTCAGCATCAAGGGTCCGAATTTTTGTTTGATCAATTCACCTTTGGCATTGCGTTTGGCCATCAAGGGCGGGGCCAAGTGGTAGTGGACTTTGAAGTCGCCTTCAAAGCTGTCTTGAATGCGGTCCAAAAATGCCGATTGCGTGTGCAGACGGGCCACTTCGTATTCGTCTTTGTAGGCCATCAATTTGTAGAGTTGACGCGCCACGATCTCACTCAGCAAAGTTTTACCCAGAGGCGCTTCGGCCGCTTTGACCTTTTCAATGAAGTTGGCATAGCGCTGGGCATAAGCCGCATCTTGGTATGCGCTCAGTCGAGCCATGCGGTTTGTTACCAGGTCTTCCAGACTTTCCCGCTTTTTGAACTGGATGGTTTGCACAGGCTGGATGTGTTGCAAGAGCACATCCAAATGGTGCGCTGCATGTCGGCCCCACTCAAAAGCGGTCAGGTTGTTTTGAACCGCCACTTCGTTGAGCTCGATGGCACGGACCAAAGATTCGCGGTGCATCGGGATCCAGCCTTTTTGCCAAGCGAAGCCCAAGATCATGGGGTTCACATAAATGGTGTCGCCCATCAATTGTTTGGCCAGCCCATCGGCATCAAAAGCACTCACACTCGCGCTGCCCACTTGTCGGCCAATTTCGGCCAGGCATTGCTCGGATGGGTTTTGCCAATTGCCGTTTTTCACGAACGCGGCCGTGGGAGTGCTGCTGCTGTTGAGGGCCACATGGGTGCGGCCCTCGCGCATGCGCAGCAGCGTTTCCTTGGAAGCGGTCACGATCGGATCGCAGCCCAAAATCACATCGGCCGCTGCCATGCTGACGCGGGTGGTGCGGATGTCGTTTTGTTGGTTGGCCACCAGGATATGGCTCCAAGTGGCCCCGCCCTTTTGGGCCAGTCCTGCGGCGTCTTGCGTGACGATGCCTTTGCCTTCGATGTGCGCAGCCATGCCCAGCAATTGGCCAATGGTGATCACGCCCGTGCCGCCAACACCGGCCACCACCATGCCCCAAGGCTGCGTGGTGCCTGGCAAGCGCGGCTCAGGCAAAGCGCCCAATTGCGCCGGCGACAAGCTGCTGGTGGCTTTGCTGTTCTTTTTCTTGAACTGACCACCTTCCACAGTGACAAAGCTGGGGCAAAAACCTTTCAGGCAACTGGTGTCTTTGTTGCAGGTGCTTTGGTTGATGGTGCGTTTGCGACCCAACTCGGTTTCAAGCGGCTCTACCGATAGGCAGTTTGATTGCACGCCACAGTCACCACAACCTTCACAGACTTCTTCGTTGATCATGACCCGAACGGCGGGGTCGACCATGGTGCCGCGTTTGCGGCGACGGCGCTTTTCTGTGGCGCAGGTTTGGTCGTAAATGATGACGGTGGTGCCCTTGATCTCGCGCATCTCGCGTTGGATGCGGTCGAGTTCATCACGGTGGAAGACGCGCACCCCTTCGACCAAAGCAACACCGTCGTATTTGAAAGGCTCATCGGTGACGACCACGATGCGCTGAGCGCCTTCGGCCTTCATGCTCATGGCAATTTGGACCACGCTGTGGCCCTCGGGGCGTTCACCCACTTGCTGGCCACCGGTCATGGCTACGGCATCGTTGTAGAGGATTTTGTAGGTGATGTTCACACCCGATGCCACGCTTTGGCGCACGGCCAAAATGCCGCTGTG
>JBDLWA010000144.1:0-10910 GCA_039804505.1 Pseudomonadota bacterium | reverse complement strand
CCCATCAAATAAAACTCGGGGTTGGGCATCATGTTGCTGAAGCTGGCCATGCGATTGGACAAGCCAAAAAAGGCGGTGATGGCGGCAATGTCCCAAATGTCTTCATCGTCCAAGCCCTGTGCGTGCAAGGGCGCAAAGTCGGCATCTTCAATGGTGTCGCTGTGCAGGCACACTTTCATGGCGAAATCGAGCATGGCGCGTTGGCGCGGTGAAATGTCGGCTTTGCGGTAGTTGACGGCCACTTGGTCGGCCACCAAAGGCTTTTTCTCGTATATCCGCAGAATGGCGCCATGGGCCACCACACAATACAAGCAGTTGTTGGCCGCGCTGGTGGTGGTGACGATCATTTCGCGATCGCCTTTGGTCAGGTTGCTGGTGCGGCCCACCGATTCAGGCACCATGAGCGCATCGTGGTAGGCAAAGAAAGCACGCCATTCAGCGGGTCTCCGCGCAAACGCCAAGAACACCTGAGGCACAAAGCCCGCCTTTTCCTGAACTTCCAAAATTTTGGCGCGGATGTCGTCCGGGACATTTTGAAGCTCTGGGACGGGGTAGCGCACGGTTTTGGTGGGGGTGGGGCTGTTCATGGCAATCCTTGTCAGTTTTCTGATTCTAATCACCTATTACACTATTCATTTTTGAGACTTCCCCTCTTAGGAGAACCCTGTGAACAAGATCTTCCCCTCTGCGGCCGAGGCGCTGAAAGGCGTTGTGGCAGACGGCCAATTGCTAGCTGTGGGTGGCTTTGGCCTCTGCGGTATTCCTGAAGCCCTGATCGACGCATTGCGCGATACGGGTGCTAAAAACCTCACAGCCATTTCTAACAATGCAGGTGTGGATGGCTTTGGTTTGGGCAAGTTGCTTGAAACGCGTCAAATCAAAAAAATGATTTCATCCTATGTGGGTGAAAACAAAGAGTTTGAGCGCCAATTTTTGGCCGGCGAATTGGAGTTGGAATTCACCCCCCAAGGTACATTGGCTGAAAAGCTGCGCGCCGGTGGTGCTGGTATCCCCGCGTTCTTCACCAAAACCGGTGTGGGTACCGTGGTGGCCGATGGCAAAGAGTTGCGTGAGTTCGATGGCGAAACCTACGTGATGGAACGCGCCTTGGTGCCCGATGTGTCATTGGTTAAAGCCTGGCGCGCCGACAAGTCTGGCAACTTGCAATTCCGCTTAACGGCTCGCAACTTCAATCCTGCCGTGGCCATGGCTGGCAAGATTTGCATTGTCGAAGTGGAAGAGATTGTGGAAACCGGCGACATGGTGCCCGATCAAATTCATTTGCCTGGCATTTATGTCCACCGCTTGGTGCTCAACAAGCACCCCGAAAAGCGCATCGAAAAACGCACCATCACAGAGAAAGCAGGAGTCTAAGCATGAGCTGGAGTCAAGACCAAATGGCGGCACGCGCCGCACACGAACTGCAAGACGGCTTCTATGTGAACCTGGGCATTGGCATTCCCACCTTGGTGGCCAACCATGTGCCCAGCAACATTGAAGTGTGGCTGCAATCTGAAAACGGCATGTTGGGCATTGGCCCATTCCCCACAGAAGATGAAGTCGATGCCGACCTGATCAATGCGGGCAAGCAAACGGTGACCACCATCAAAGGCTCGTCCATCTTTGGCAGCCATGACAGCTTCGCCATGATTCGTGGCGGCAAAATCAATTTGTCGATTTTGGGTGCTATGCAAGTCAGCGAAAAAGGTGACCTGGCCAACTGGATGATTCCAGGCAAGATGGTTAAGGGCATGGGCGGCGCCATGGACTTGGTGGCCGGCGTGAAGCGCGTCATCATTTTGATGGAACACGTGGCCAAGAAGAAAGACGGCACTGAAGATTTGAAAATCTTGCCTGAATGCACCTTGCCCTTGACGGGCGTGGGTGTGGTCGATCGCATCATCACCGATTTGGCGGTGATGGATGTGGTACCTGAAGGCTTGAAGGTGGTTGAGATGGCACCGGGTGTGACGCAAGAAGTGTTGCAGAGCAAGACAGGCGTGAAATTGATTTTTTAATTGATAGAAATCAATTCATTCGAAAAAATAGCCGCTGAAAAGCGGCTATTTTTTGAGTCAAACACAATTTAAGTAGGGTAACTTGAGTGCGCTGAAAAATGCGAGTTATTTCAAAATATCGCCCATGCACAAGTACTTCATCTCGAGGTACTCATCCATGCCGTGGTGTGAGCCTTCGCGGCCCAAGCCCGATTGCTTCACGCCGCCAAAGGGTACGTGCTCAGTGGCAATGATGCCCACGTTGATGCCCACCATGCCGTACTCCAAACCTTCACTCACGCGGTAAATACGACCGATGTCGCGGCTGTAAAAATAGCTGGCTAAACCAAACTCGGTGTTGTTGGCGGCATCGATGGCTTCTTGTTCTGTTTTGAATTTGAAGACAGGTGCGAAGGGCCCAAAGGTTTCTTCCTTGGCACACAGCATATCTTGCGTGGCATTGCCAATGACGGTGGGTTCAAAGAACTGACCGCTCAAGGCATTGCCACCTGCCAGCACCACGCCACCCTTGGCTTTTGCATCGGCCACGTGACGCGCTACTTTTTCTAATGCGGCAGGCTCAATGAGCGGGCCTTGCACCACGCCCTCTTCAAAGCCGTTGCCTACTTTCAAGGCCTTCACTTTGGCTGCAAACTTTTGCACGAATGTGTCGTACACAGACTCTTGCACGTAGATGCGGTTGGCGCACACGCAGGTCTGACCGGCATTGCGGTATTTGCTGGCCATGGCGCCTTCAACGGCGCTGTCAATGTCGGCATCGTCAAACACGATGAAGGGCGCGTTGCCGCCTAATTCCAGCGACAGTTTTTTAACCGTCGGTGCCGATTGCGCCATCAAGATACGGCCCACTTCGGTACTGCCTGTAAAGCTGATGTGGCGCACGATGTCGCTGGCACAAAACACTTTGCCAGCCGCAATGCTGTTGTCTGAATCGGCTGTGAGCAAATTGATGACTCCAGCGGGAATGCCGGCGCGGAGGGCCAACTCACCAGCGGCCAGGGCGGTTAAAGGCGTGAGCTCTGCGGGCTTGATCACCACGGTACAACCGGCGGCCAAAGCGGGCGCCACTTTGCGCGTGATCATGGCCAAGGGGAAGTTCCAAGGGGTGATGGCGGCACACACACCAATGGGTTGCTTGATGACGGTGAGGCGGCGGGTATTGTCAAACTGGGGCAATGTTTCGCCATTGACGCGTTTGGCTTCTTCGGCGTACCACTCGACAAAGCTGGCGCCGTACATCACTTCGCCTTTGGCTTCTGCAAAAGGCTTGCCTTGTTCGGCGGTCATGATGCGGCCCAAATCTTCGACATTGGCCATCAGCAAGTCATACCACTTACGCAGCAAGATGCTGCGTTCTTTGCTGGTTTTGCCGCGCCAAGCCGGTAGAGCCGCATTGGCGGCAGCGATGGCGGCTTCGGCGTCTTGGGCGCCCAAATTGGCCACATCGGCCAATTTGGTACCTGTGGCGGGGTCGTTCACGTCAAAACGGCTGCTGCCTTTGACCCATTGGCCATTGACCAAAGCGTCGGTTTTGAGGAGGGAGGGGTCCTTCAACAGGGCCAAGGGGGAAGTTTTCATGTCCATCGCGGTCTCCTTGCGGTATTCGTTGCAGATTTGCTGTTTTCGCAATCTTATAATGGAAAGTTAGGCCCCGTTTGGCTTTCATAAAGATACCCTGCCATGAGCACACCTGTTATTTCTGTTGCAGATATTCGCAAAACATTTTTGGACTTTTTTGCGTCCAAAGGTCACACCGTGGTGGCGTCCAGCCCCTTGGTGCCCGGCAACGACCCCACCTTGATGTTCACCAATTCCGGTATGGTGCAATTCAAGGATGTGTTCTTGGGCTCTGACAAACGCAGTTATGTGCGTGCAGCTTCTGTGCAAGCTTGTTTGCGCGCGGGCGGCAAACACAACGATTTGGAAAACGTGGGTTACACCGCACGACACCACACCTTCTTTGAAATGCTGGGCAACTGGAGTTTCGGCGATTACTTCAAACGTGACAGTTTGAAATGGGCGTGGGAATTGCTGACGCAGGTCTACAAATTGCCAGCCGATAAATTATGGGCCACGGTCTACATTGAAGACGACGAAGCCTATGACATTTGGACCCAAGAAATTGGCCTGCCACCCGAGCGCGTGGTGCGCATTGGCGATAACAAGGGCGGACGCTACATGTCCGACAACTTCTGGATGATGGCCGACACGGGCCCCTGTGGTCCTTGCTCCGAAATTTTCTATGACCACGGTCCTGAAATTCCAGGCGGCCCACCCGGCAGCCCCGATGAAGATGGTGATCGTTACATCGAAATTTGGAACAACGTGTTCATGCAGTTTGACATGCAGCCCGACGGCAGCGTCAAGAACTTGCCCGCTCCTTGCGTTGACACCGGTATGGGCTTGGAGCGTTTGGCGGCCATTCTGCAGCACGTGCACAGCAACTACGAAATCGATATTTTTGATGCACTGATCAAAGCTGCCTCGCGTGAAACGGGCTGTGCCGATTTGCAAAACAAATCACTTCGTGTCATTGCCGATCACATTCGTGCAACGGCTTTCTTGGTCAGCGATGGCGTGGTGCCTAGCAATGAAGGCCGCGGCTATGTGCAGCGCCGCATTGTGCGCCGTGCCATTCGCCATGGTTACAAGTTGGGCAAAAAGACGCCGTTCTTCCACAAGCTGGTGCCCGACCTGGTGCAGCTGATGGGCGCGGCCTATCCCAACTTGGCGTCGCAAGAAAAACGCATCACCGACATTTTGAAAGCCGAAGAAGAGCGCTTCTTTGAAACCCTTGAAGTGGGCATGCAAATTTTGGATGCAGCCCTTGAAGGTGGTGTCAAAGTATTGCCTGGCGAAGTGGCTTTTAAATTGCACGACACCTATGGCTTCCCCTTGGACTTGTCCGCAGATGTTTGCCGTGAGCGCGATTTGAGCGTGGACGAGGCTGGCTTTGCCGCTGCCATGGAACGCCAAAAAGCCCAAGCGCGTGCCGCGGGCAAATTCAAAATGGACCGTGCGCTGGAGTACACCGGTGCTGGCAATACATTTGTGGGTTACGACGAACTGCAAGCCACGGCCAAAGTGTTGGCTTTGTATGTGGATGGCACGCCCGCGACAGAACTCAAAGCGGGTCAAAACGGCGTTGTCGTTCTTGACACCACACCCTTCTATGCCGAGTCTGGCGGTCAAGTGGGTGACCAAGGGTTGTTGCAAACTGCAGGCGCTAAATTTGAAGTGGAAGACACCCTCAAAATCAAAGCGGATGTGTTTGGTCACCACGGCGTTATGACGCAGGGCAGCCTGAAAGTGGGCGATGCGGTGCAAGCGCAGGTCAACACAGACATGAGAACCGCCACTGTTCGCAATCACTCTGCCACTCACTTGATGCACAAAGCTTTGCGTGAAGTGTTGGGCGACCATGTGCAGCAAAAAGGTTCTTTGGTGAACGCCGAGCGCACGCGCTTTGACTTTGCGCACAACGCCCCCATGACCGACGCACAAATCTTGGCCATTGAAGCCAAAGTGAACCAAGAAATTTGGGCCAATCCCGCCACGCAAGCGCGCGTGATGGACATTGAGTCTGCGCAAAAAACAGGCGCCATGATGTTGTTTGGCGAGAAGTATGGCGAGACCGTTCGCGTGCTCGACATCGGCTCAAGCCGCGAGTTGTGTGGCGGCGTTCACGTACACCGCACCGGCGACATTGGCTTGTTCAAAGTGGTGGCCGAAAGCGGCGTGGCCGCTGGTGTGCGACGCATTGAAGCTGTGACGGGCGGTAACGCCTTGGCGTACTTGCAATCTTTGGAAGCCACTGTGGTTAAAGCGGCGGGCAGCTTGAAAGCATCGCCTTCTGAATTGAACAACCGCATTGCTCAAGTCTTGGACCAAGTCAAATCTTTGGAAAAAGAAATGGCGGCGCTCAAAGGTAAATTGGCATCGTCACAAGGCGATGAGCTCATGACGCAAGCGGCCGATGTGAAGGGTGTCAAAGTGCTGGCCGCTTTGCTACCTGGTGCCGATGCCAAAACATTGCGCGACACCCTGGACAAGTTGAAAGACAAACTGAAAACCGCCGCCATTGTGTTGGCCGCTGTGGACGGCGACAAAGTTCAACTGGCGGCCGGTGTGACGTCTGATACCACTGGCAAAGTTAAAGCGGGTGAGTTGGTCAACTTTGTGGCCCAGCAAGTGGGTGGCAAGGGCGGCGGTAAGCCCGACCTGGCCATGGCGGGGGGTACCGATGCAACGAATCTGGATGCTGCGTTGGCCAGTGTGCAAGCTTGGGTGACCGAGCGTTTGTAATTTTTCAAGTGGGATGACCCAATCGTCCTCTTCAGTTTGAGTTTGAAGAAAGCCCCGTCAGGGGCTTTTCTCATGGGTTGCTGCAAGTGAATGACAGGGCCTTAGTTCGGTGAATGGGTACGATCATGTTCACTCACTTGACTTGCTTGGGCAATTCAAAAATAATAACAGTTAATAATAGTTAGGATCAGAAATGCCAACCAGTGTTGCCCTCAGTCCTCATTTTGAATCCTTTGTAAAAGTTCAAGTTGCAAGTGGTCGCTATAACAACGTCAGTGAAGTCGTTCGGGCAGGTTTGCGTTTGCTGGAAGATATTGAGCGACAGAAGGACATGCAGCTTCAAGCACTAAAGACAGAGTTGGAGGGTGGTAAGACCAGCGGCCCAGCTCAGAATGCAGCCCCCGTTTTTGATCGTTTGAAAAGCAAATACGCCAAACAAGCCAAATCAAAAAGTCATTGATGCTGTTAAGCATCACGCCTTTAGCGGCGCAAGACTTAGAAGAAATTGGTGACTACATTGCACTAGACAACCCATTGCGTGCTGTTGAATTTCTAACAGAACTACAAGCGCATTGCGAAATCATTCGGCGAAATCCACAGGGATACAGGTGTCGGCTTGAATTTTCAAAAACGATGCGTTCTTGCGCTCATGGAAATTACGTTATCTTTTTTGAATCAGATGATTTTGAAGTTGTCATCATACGGGTGCTGCATGGGGGACGTGATGTGAGTGCATTCATTTGAATTTGCCCTGTTAAGGCCTTTTTTCTTGCCAAAAACACAGACATGACTTGCAGGTCCGAGGGTAATCCTTAGGACTTGGTGTTTAATTTTATGCATAAAATTATATTTATGGATAAAAACTCAAACCCTACTGCTAACGAAATTGCACTTAGCGCTTTGCGGCAAGATGTTTTGTCGTTGGCATTCATGCCCGGCACCAAATTGAAGGTTGAGCATTTGCAGCAAACCTATGGACTCTCATCCAGTCCCATTCGGGAAGCACTGAATCGCCTTGCCGAGGAAGGTTTAGTCCGTTCCGATGAGCGCAAAGGCTTTCGAGTTGCTGCGGTCTCGGAAGTCGATTTGCAAGATATCACCAACATGCGCTTGTTGATTGACCTGCCTACCCTCGCGCAATCGATGCAGAGCGGCGGTGACGAATGGGAGTCGCAAGTCATCGCAAATTTCCATTTGCTCGAAAAACTTGAAAGTAGATTGCCAGAAGGGCCTGTCGTTCTGAACGCTGAATGGAGCGCATTGCACAGAAACTTTCACAGGACCATGATCAGTGCTTGCCCCTCCGAGAGAATGGTCATGACCAGCAGTAGTCTTTTTGACCAAGCTGAAAGGTACCGACACATCTCAGCACGCTACAGAACCGTCATCAAACGCAAAAGCGAAGAACACAAAGTGTTGATGAAGGCGGTCTTAAAGCGAGACATTGCGACAGCCCAGCAACTGCATCAAGAGCACGTGCTGAGCACACAAAAGAACGCCTTGAAAGCCTTGGCGCAATGGCAACAAGACAAGCATTGAAGACTGGAGATCCGCATGCTAAAAGTTACCCGACCGACCCCTTCCCATTTTGGTATTTATGTCACTGACGTCGACAAGATGGTTCACTTTTACAAAACCGTCTTTGGATTGGTTGAAACCGATCGTGGCGTCGGCAAAACATTCAAAGCCCCCTTGGTGTTTTTGAGTGCCAGCCCAGATCAACACCACCAGTTGGTCATTGCCGGTGGCAGGCCAGCCGAAGCCACATTCAGCACCGTGATGCAGTTGTCGTTTGCAGTGCCTTCCATTCAGCACTTACGGGATTTAAAAGCAGCTGCGGAGGCCTTGGGTGCAACACGCGTATTGCCTTTAAACCACGGCAACGCTTTGTCGGTTTACTTTGCCGATCCGGAGGGAAACACCGTCGAGATTTACATCGACATGCCTTTCTACATTTCTCAGCCACACGGCGACCCGTTGGACCTCACCAAAGACGACGCCACACTGCTGCGCGAAACCGAAGCCATTTGCAGAAGCGATCCCAGTTTCAAGTTAATTGAAGACTGGCAAGCCGCGACCTTCCATTAACCCCTTTCATTCATCAAGAGAAACAATATGAAATTACTATCCTTCATTGGCGCAAATGGCCCCACCTGGGGTGCAGTCGTTGGTCAAGACGATGTGATCGACTTGGGCAAGGAAATGCCGCAGCATGCCAACTTGGCCGCTTACATTGGCTCGGGTGATTACCTCAAAGCCAAGGACCATGTTGTGGGCAAAACGCCTTCGGCTAAGTTGAGTCAAATTACGTTCTTGCCCGTCATTCCTCAACCTGAAAAAATTGTGTGTGCTGTGCGCAATTACATGGACCATCACCAAGAGGTGTTGGCGGCAGGCATGCACCGCGAGTTGTCAGAAGAGCCGCCGATCTTCTTGCGCGTCTGGCGCTCGCAAGTGGCTCACAACCAGCCGATTGTTTGCCCTAACGTTTCTGGCAGCTTGGACTGGGAAGGTGAATTGGCCGTCATCATTGGCAAGCCCGGACGCTTCATCAAAGAAGAAGACGCGTTTGACCATGTGGCCGGTTACTCTTGCTACAACGATGGCAGCATTCGCGAATGGCAATTCCACGCCAAGCAAATTGCTTCTGGTAAAAACTTTGAGTCCACCGGTGGCTTCGGGCCTTGGATGGTCACAGCCGATGAGATCAAGCCCAATCAAGAATTGAAATTGGTCACGCGCTTGAATGGTGTGGTGGAGCAGTCTAGCCACACCGGCCACATGATTTTCCCCATTGCCAAATTGATCAGCTACGCATCGACCATCTTCACGCTGATGCCTGGGGACGTCATTGCCACTGGCACACCCGCCGGTGTGGGTTGGAGTCGCAAGCCACCAAAATTCATGAAGCCTGGCGATGTGTGCGAGGTTGAAATTGAACACATTGGCACGCTGGTAAATCAAATCGTGGCGCAGCCTTGAACTTATAAAAGTTCATCGATTTGTCAATTCAGCTAGTTCAACATGCACATTGTTCGAATTCACCAGCCGGGTGGTCCTGACGCGCTGCAACTGGAAGACGTTGCAGAGCCTCAACCTCAGGCGGGCGAGGTGAGAATCAAAGCCATGGCCATTGGCGTCGGGCGTCCCGATGTTCTGATCCGACAGGGCACCTACAAATGGATGCCACCATTGCCTGCCACGCCAGGTGCCGAACTCTCCGGTGTGATCGATGCCGTGGGTGAGGGTGTGAGTGCTTTGCAGGTGGGGCAGCGTGTGCTGCTCAGTTCACGAGATTTGCCGCAACGTGGCGGCTGCTATGTGCAGTCTATTGTGGTGCCGCAGCACGCACCTTATCGATTGCCTGAGAGCATCTCGTTTAACGATGCTGTGAGTTTGCCCAATCTTCAACTGGCCTTGGCTTTGTTGCAGGCAGCCAGCTTGAATGCCTCCTCTGAAAAACGCGCGTTGCTCATCACAGGGGCAGCCGGCGGCGTTGCTGGCATGTTGTCGCAGCTGGCCAAGGTGCATGGCTTTCAAACCATCGGTACGGCCCGTTCTGAGGACAAACGACAGTTTGCCTTGGCCAATGGTTTTGACATCGTCTTGGATGCAAATCCAGACACCCTCAACGCAGAAGTGATGCAAGCCACTTCAGGCAAGGGCGTCAATTTGGCCTATGACCATTTGGGGGGTGCGTATTTGCCTGCCTGTATTCGCAGCCTGAGCCCACTGGGTACGGTCATTTCATTCAACATCATCACAGGGCAACCCAGCGCCGATGTTTTCGGTTTGATGCGCGAGTTGTTGGGTAAAAGTTTGGGAATTCGATGCTTCTCCATGCACACCTTTGATGCAGATGAAACAAATCGTCGTGAGCTGATGCATCAAGCCATTGAATGGATGGCGGCAGGCAAGGTGCGCGCACCTTCGCCCACGGTCATGCCATTGTCTGAGGTGGTCAAAGCACACCTCATTTTGGACAAGGGCGAAACTTTCGGAAAAATCGTATTGAGTCCTCAATAAGAAGGACCTTAAATTAAATATCAATGGGGACAAAAATGAAACACACATCTTCACCTAGCAGTTTTTTGAAAAAAACCTTACTGATGGTTACGCTGATGGGCAGTGCTGCGTTTGCACAAACCTATCCTGATAAAAGTATCAAAATCCTTCAAGGCTTTGCGCCAGGCGGCAATGCAGACGCGATTGCACGTGCCGTAGGCACCGAAATCTCCAAAGGCTTAGGCCAAGCCGTTGTGGTGGAGGCGCAAGCAGGCGCAGGTGGCACCATCGCGGCCACCACCGTTGCCAAAGCCAAGCCAGATGGCTACACCTTGTTATTGGCCACGGGCGGTCATGCTGTGGCAGGTGCCATTTACAACAACCTGAACTACAAAACAGTTCAAGACTTTGAAATGATCAGCACCATCACCTACTTTCCGTTTTTGGTGGTGGTCTCCGCGGACAACAAGATTGCTAACTTTCCTGCGCTGATTGCTCAAGCCAAAGCCAATCCAGGCAAAATTGCTTATGGCACGGCTGGCATTGGCTCAACGCACCATTTAGCCGGCGAGTTGCTGGCCA
>JBDLWA010000143.1:0-8741 GCA_039804505.1 Pseudomonadota bacterium | reverse complement strand
GCAGCCAAAGTGGGCGGCGGCGCTAAGGCCATTGAGGACGACGCTTTGCTAGACGAAGTGACGGCCTTGGTCGAGCGCCCCAATGTGCTCACTTGCGAATTTGAAAAACAATTTTTGGAAGTGCCTCAGGAGTGTTTGATCCTGACCATGAAGGCCAACCAAAAATACTTCCCGTTGCTCACCGCAGAAGGCAAGCTCACACACCAGTTCTTGGTGGTGAGCAACATCACCCCTGACGATGCCAGCGCGGTGGTGGGTGGCAACGAGCGAGTGGTGCGCCCTCGCTTGGCCGATGCAAAATTCTTCTTTGATCAAGACCGCAAGAAAACGCTGGCCTCCCGTGTGGACGGCTTGAACAAAGTGGTCTATCACAACAAACTGGGCACGCAGGGCGAGCGCATGATGCGCGTGCGCGGCATTGCCAAAGCCTTGGGCCAAGCCTTGGGCGGTGATGCGTTGGCACAAGCCGCGGACACGGCGGCGCAGTTGGCTAAAACCGATTTGCTCACCGACATGGTGGGCGAGTTCCCGGAGTTGCAGGGCATCATGGGCGGCTACTACGCGCGCCACGATGGTTTGACCACAGACATTGCCGACGCCATTGAAGATCACTACCGCCCCCGTTTTGCGGGCGACGAGTTGCCACGCAACGCCGTGGGTTTGGTGGTGGCCTTGGCCGACAAATTGGAAACCTTGGTGGGCATGTTTGGCATTGGCAATTTGCCCAGTGGCGACAAAGATCCGTTTGCATTGCGCCGTCATGCCTTGGGTGTGATTCGCATGCTGATGGAAAAAGACTTGGCGCTCGATTGGCGTCAGCTGTTGGCCATGGCGGTGCCTGTGTTTGGCGACAAAATTACGGATCCATCTGAAGCGCTCACCACGTTCTTGTTTGATCGCTTGGCAGGTTCATTGCGCGAGCAAGGCTACAGCGTGCAAGAAGTCGATGCCGTGTTGGCTTTGCATCCCGCACGCTTGGGGCAAGTGCCTAAGCTGTTGGCCGCTGTGCGCGCTTTTGCGGCCTTGCCCGAAAGCCCTGCATTGGCTGCCGCCAACAAACGCATTGGCAATATTTTGAAGAAGGCCGAAGAGGTCGACCCGCATGTCAACCCAGCGTTGCTCAAAGAAGCCGCGGAGCAAGCTTTGCATCAAGTGATGCAGCGTTTGTTGCCTGAATCGGAAGCCTTGTTCAAGGCGGGCGATTACACGGGCTCATTGCAAACCTTAGCAGCGCTTCGCTCACCTGTGGATGCCTTCTTTGACGATGTCATGGTGAATGCCGAAGAAATGGATGTGCGATTGAACCGTCAAGGCTTGCTGAAGTGTTTGCATGTGGCCATGAACCGTGTGGCCGATTTGTCGCGCTTGGCTTGATGATTTGAAACTGCACACGTCATTTTCTAAATCTCCTATCCAAGCGTCATCAGCAGGCATCATGAAACTCGTCATTCTCGATCGCGATGGCACACTCAATCACACCAGTGATGAGTACATCAAGAGCCCTGAAGAGTGGCGCCCCTTGCCGGGTGCCTTAGAGGCCGTGGGCCGCTTAAATCATGCCGGCTACCACGTGGTGCTGGCCACCAATCAGTCGGGTTTGGGGCGCGGCCTGATGGATGTGGCCTCGCTCAATGCCATTCACAAGCGCATGTTGAAGCAGCTGGCGGCCGTGGGCGGTCGCATTGACGCTATTTTTTATTGCCCGCACAGTGCGGAAGAAGCTTGTACGTGTCGCAAGCCTTTGCCTGGCTTGCTAGAGCAAGTGTCTGAACGTTTTGGCATTGACATCAAAGGCGTCCCTTTTGTGGGCGACAGCTTGAGGGACATGCAAGCCGCACAGGCCGCGGGATGTGTGCCGCACTTGGTATTGACTGGCCACTCGGAAAGCTTGCGAGGGGGTCCACTGCCTGCCACTTTCCCTGAGGGGACGCAGATGCACACAGACCTCAATGCGTTTGCCGATGTACTTTTGAAAAAATCTTTGGATCCCGTTGTATGAACTTCATTCGCTCGCTGATACACATGCTGTGGATGGTGATCACCGTCATCCCATGGGCCTTGGCGGTGGTGGTGGCGTCGCTGTTCATCAGCAGCAACCGCTTGTATTGGTGGTGTGCCGGTTGGTTGCGCGTGGCCATCAACAGTGGCACCTTTATTTTGGGCATTCAAAACAGAATTACGGGCATGGAAAATTTGCCCCTGGGCGAAAAAGACCCGGTCATTTTGTTGGTCAAGCACCAGTCCACTTGGGAAACGTTTTTGATGCCTGCCATCATGCCGCACCCCTTGGCTTATGTGTTCAAAAAAGAGTTGCTCAGTGTGCCCTTCTTTGGCTGGGCCATGGGCCGCTTAGACATGATCCACATCGACAGAAGCCAGCGCGCGCAAGCTTTTCAGAAAGTGGTCACGCAAGGCCAACGTTTGATGGCGCAAGGCACTTGGGTCATCATGTTTCCCGAAGGCACGCGCATTCCTAGAGGCCAAAAGGGCGTCTACAAAACAGGGGGCACCCGTTTGGCCATTGAGGCGGGCGTGCCTGTGATTCCTATTGCCGTGACTTCTGCCAAATGCTGGCCCACCAAGGCCTTCATCAAGCGGCCCGGCATTGTCGACATCTCCATTGGCAAAGCCATTTCCAGTGAAGGGCGTCAGCCAGAAGAGTTGATGCAAGAAGTAGAGAATTGGATTGAGTCAGAAATGCGGCGCCTAGATCCTGAGGCCTACGCCGATTAACAAGATGCGCAACCCGCTTCAACTTGTTCTAGATTTCTTAAGTCCAAGCGTGGAGCCGGCGCCCATTCGACAGGCGCCTCCCCTCACCCCCTCCAGCGTTGCCATTGAATTGCCCAAGCCGCCCCAGGTCGGGCAGGGGCACGTGGCGCTCAATCATCCTCGTGCCAATCGTGAAACGCAACTTCAAGGCTTGCGTGTGGCGTATCTGTTTCAACGCGTGCGCAGAAAATCCATTGGCTTTGTGGTGGGTCCGGATGGTTTAGAAGTGCGCGCGCCCAAATGGGTCACCCTCAAAGAAGTCGAGATGGGTTTGCAAGAGCGTGGCGAATGGGTGCTGCGCAAATGGTCAGAAATTCAAGCGCGTCAAAAAAACATTCGTCAAATTGAATGGGCAGACGGTGCTTGCTTGGATTATTTGGGGGCATCGATTCGTTTGCGGCTCAGTCCTGACGTGGGTCGCAGTGAATTGCATGAAGGCTTAGAAGATGGCACTGTTCTAAAGTTGGCCTTGCCCTTGAATGCAGAAGCTTCACAAATTCGCGATGCCGTTCAAGCTTGGCTCATGCGCCAAGGGCGAGCGTTGTTTGAATCGCGTTTGAATTACTTTGCACCGCAAATGGGCGTGCAATGGCGCAAACTCAGTTTGTCGAATGCCGGGTCACGTTGGGGCAGCGCGCGCATCGATGGCGCTATTCGGCTCAATTGGCGGCTCATTCACTTAAAGATGGACGCCATCGACTATGTGGTGGTGCATGAGCTGGCGCATCTGCGTGAGATGAACCACAGCCCAGCGTTTTGGAAAGTGGTGGCAGAGATCTTGCCCGATCATGTGGAGCGCCGCAAAGCGCTGCAAAAAGAGAACTTGGCCAATTGGGCTTGATGGCGCCTGCCAGACTCAATCAAATTAGTGAGTCATTTTGTGGCTCAAAGAGCCCTTCAATTCCTTTTGAACGAAGTCGGAGATAGCTTTCTTTTTTTGCCTTAATGAGTCTATTTCTGATTTCGTCAGCCGAACGGAATCCAACAAGGTATTGGGCTTCGTTGGCTGTGAGGGCATCGATGTTGACGCCGAAGATTTCGATGATTTCATTGTCGAACCGCTCTTTCAGAATTTTCAACTTTAGCTTAATGTTCTAAAACGCCAAACACCTTGGTCATCTTTGCTGCGCGACATCTTCCCCTCGAACCACAAAGCATGCAGATGCGCCACAGACTCGCCAATGGCAAATGTGGTTTGATGAAAATCTAGGGGTCGTTTGAAAATCACTTTGAGCATGTCGTGCGCGCTGCCCGCGTTTTCGCTGCACGCGACCAAGACTTCGTCGAGTCGGTCTTCGTGGTGCTTGAGCAGTTGAGCGGTGCGCGTGTGCAAGCCCACAAAGGGTCGTCCATGGGAGGGCAGCACCAAGGTGTCGGCTGGCAGTGAGTCAAAGTGATGCAGCGAGCGCATGAACAAAGACAAGGAATTGGCTTCTGGCTCTTGGGCGTAAACACTCACGTTGGTAGAAATTTTGGGCAACACCATGTCGCCGCTGATCAAGACCTTGGCCTCATCGCAATACAAAGCCATGTGCTCGGGTGAGTGGCCCCAGCCACTGATGCAGCGCCACGTGCGGCCGCCAATTTGAAATTCACGGTCGTGCATCAGTCGGTGATAAGCCTCAGGTACCGTGGGCACCATCTTGGCGTAATACGACACACGGTCTTTGATTTGTTGTTGGTCCGCAGGGTCGTTCCAGCCGTGATCTGCAAAAAATTTCTGCGTGCTGAGGCCGCCAAAGTTCGAGGCGCCTGTCGACGCCAAGAGTGCGGCTTGGTATTCAGTGGCGCTCATCCACAAAGGCGCATTGAACTGCTCGCACAACCAATGCGCCAAGCCCATGTGATCGGGGTGCATGTGCGTGACCACCACGCGCAAAATGGGCAGGCCTTTCATGGGGCCCGCCATCACTTGTCGCCAGGCCTCTTGTGTGCCCGGATTGGTCACGCCGCAGTCCACCACGGTCCAGCCGTGTCGCACGCCCGTTGGCGTTTCTTCGGAATCGGCCAACAGCCACAAATTGATGTGGTCCAGCGCAAAAGGCAGGGCCATGCGAATCCACCACACCCCAGGCGCGGCTTCCAAAGCGTGTCCCAACTCTGGCAAGGTGGTGCCCAGTGGAAAACGCAGGGCTTTTTCGCCAGCCATGAGGTCGGCGGGGTCTACTTGAGCACGGGGAGAGGCAGTTTGAGTCATGGCAATTCTGGGTTTGGGAAAAATCCCGTAGATAATTGACGTTTACGTTAACGTCAATTACAGTTGAGGCATTGTAAAACGCACCAGATAGCCCCGTCTGTCGCCTGTGCGCAAGCAGCACTTTCATCGGTGCAGTTAACACAGCAGTCAGCAGGAAAGTAAGCAGAATGGCAACTCAATTTTCAATCAGTGACCTGGCCAAAGAGTTTGACCTGACCACGCGCGCCATTCGTTTTTACGAAGACATGGGACTGCTAGAGCCCGAGCGCTCTGGGCCTGGTGGTCGCAACCGAGTCTATTCCGCCAGAGACCGCACCCGCTTAAAACTCACCTTGCGCGCCAAGCGCTTGGGTTTGTCACTCACAGAAGCCAAAGAGCTGATTGACATGTACGACAGCCCACGCGACACAGGGCCTCAATTGAAGAAGTTCTTGGTGGTGTTGGCGGAACACCGCCAGCAGTTGGAATCGCAACTGGCCGATTTGCATGCCACTTTGGAAGAAGTGAAGACGCACGAAAAGGATACTCGCACCTTGTTGGCGCGGGCTGACAAAGCGACACAGAAAAAGGGCGCAGCATGACCACGCTCGACCACTCAACCGCTGTCGCGCAGCGTGTTGCGGCTAGCTTTGCGCGCCAAGGCATGATGAAACACCTAGACGCTAGGTTGGTGCGCGCCGAAAAAGGCGAAGTAGAGATCGCTTTGCCCTATGGTGAAAAAGTCACGCAGCAACAGGGTGGATTTCATGGCGGTGCCATGGGCGCAGTGGCCGATATTGCGGGTGGCTATGCTGGCCTGACAGTGGCACCCGAGGGCATGGAAGTGGTGACTGTGGAATACAAAATCAATTTTTTAAGCGGCCACCAAGACGGCGAGTTGCGGGCTGTAGGCAAGGTGGTGAAGGGCGGTCGACGCATTATCGTGACCACGGCAGAGGTGTTTCACATCGATGCGCAAGGCAAAAAATCTATGTGTGCGGTGATGCAACAAACCTTGGTGCCCGTCCCGCAAACGTATTGATGAGCCAACACGCAAAGCCCCAACACAACACTCAGTATTGAAAACGATCAAAGACATTGGAGAGATCAACATGAACATGCCAGGCCTTAACTTCCAACTCGGCGAAGACATTGACGCATTGCGCGACGCGGTTCGCGATTTTGCCCAAGCCGAAATTGCACCCCGCGCTGCCGAAATTGATCGCACCGATCAGTTCCCCATGGACCTGTGGCGCAAGATGGGCGAGGTGGGCGTGTTGGGCATCACGGTGCCAGAAGCCTACGGCGGCGCCAACATGGGCTACTTGGCCCACATGATTGCTATGGAAGAAATTTCACGCGCCTCCGCCAGCGTGGGCTTGTCTTATGGTGCGCATAGCAACTTGTGTGTGAATCAAATCAAACGCAATGGCACCGAAGCGCAAAAGCAAAAGTACTTGCCCAAGCTCATCAGTGGTGAGCACGTGGGCGCCTTGGCCATGAGCGAGCCAGGTGCGGGCTCTGACGTCATCAGCATGAAGCTCAAAGCTGAGGACAAAGGCGGCTACTACGTTTTGAACGGCAACAAAATGTGGATCACCAACGGCCCCGATGCCGACACCTTGGTGGTTTACGCCAAAACCGAACCCGAAATGGGTGCGCGCGGTGTAACAGCGTTCCTCATAGAGAAAAACCTGAAGGGCTTCTCCATTGCCCAGAAGCTCGACAAATTGGGCATGCGCGGCAGCCACACTGGCGAGTTGGTGTTCCAGAACGTGGAAGTGCCGGCTGAAAACATTTTGGGCGGCCTCAACATGGGCGCCAAGGTGCTGATGAGTGGCTTGGACTACGAGCGTGCTGTGTTGGCGGCAGGCCCCTTGGGCATCATGCAGTCCGTCATGGACAACGTCATTCCCTACATTCACGACCGCAAGCAATTTGGTCAGAGCATTGGTGAATTTCAACTCATTCAAGGCAAAGTGGCCGACATGTACACCGTGCTGCAAGCGGGCCGTGCGTTTTGCTACACCGTGGGCAAAAACCTTGACATGCTCGGCACAGACCATGTGCGCCAAGTGCGCAAAGATTGCGCCAGTGTCATTTTGTGGTGCGCCGAAAAAGCCACTTGGATGGCTGGCGAGGGCGTGCAGATTTTTGGTGGCAATGGCTACATCAACGACTACCCCTTGGGCCGTTTGTGGCGCGATGCCAAGTTGTACGAAATTGGTGCGGGTACCAGCGAAATTCGCCGCATGCTGATTGGCCGTGAGTTGTTTGCAGAAACTTGCTAATGCGCGAATGACATTTTCGAAACGCTGAGACAATGCAAGCATGACTTCAAAACATCTCTCTCACCTCTTCGACAACAACCGAGTCTGGGCCGAGCGCATGGAGCGCGAGCAGCCAGGCTTTTTTAACCATTTGGCGCAGCAGCAGTCGCCCAAGTATTTGTGGATTGGCTGTTCCGACAGCCGAGTGCCTGCCAATCAAATTACTGGTCTGGAGCCTGGTGAAGTGTTTGTCCACCGCAATGTGGCCAACGTGGTGGTGCACTCCGATCTCAATGCGTTGTCGGTCATTCAGTACGCTGTCGATGCGCTCAAAGTGGAGCACATCATGGTGGTGGGGCACTACGGCTGCGGTGGCGTGATTGCAGCCACGCGCGGCACGCGCATTGGCTTGGCAGACAACTGGTTGCGTCATGTTCAAGATGTGCGCTTGCGCCATCGTCAACGGTTAAACCATTTGCCACAGCAGGAATTAGAAGATGCCATGTGCGAGATGAATGTCATTGAGCAAGTGGGCAACGTGGCCTTGTCCAACGTCATGCAAGACGCCTGGGGCCGTGGCCAAAAAATTGCCGTACATGGTTGGGTCTATGGCTTGAACGATGGTTTGGTCAAAGACATGGATGTCACCATGACGAATTCCAAAGAAGTGGTGGATGTATTCCGCCGTGCGTTCAAACGTTATCCGCGCGGTGCTTAATTAATTTTCAGGAGAAATCAAATGTCGAATGTTCAAGATCCCGTCGTCATCGTCAGTGCTGCGCGCACACCCATGGGTAGTTTTCAAGGCGACTTCGCTTCCTTGGCTGCGCACGATTTGGGCGGTGCCGCCATCAAGGCCGCTGTTGAGCGCGCCGCTGCAGGTAGCCAGTTCTCTGCAGAGTTGGTCACGGAAGTGTTGTTTGGCAATTGCTTAATGGCCGGTCAAGGCCAAGCGCCTGCGCGCCAAGCGGGCTTCAAGGGAGGTTTGCCTAAGAGTGCTGGCGCGGTCACCCTGTCTAAGATGTGTGGCTCGGGCATGCGCGCTGCTATGTTTGCGCACGACATGTTGGTCGCAGGTACGCACGATGTGTTGGTGGCCGGTGGCATGGAAAGCATGACCAACGCGCCTTACCTCATGCTCAAAGGCCGTGCCGGTTATCGCATGGGTCACGACAAAATTTTTGACCACATGATGCTGGATGGTTTGGAAGATGCGTACGAGCCAGGTCGCTCCATGGGCACCTTTGGCGAAGACTGTGCTGCCAAGTACAACTTCACGCGCGCAGAGCAAGACGCCTTTGCCATTGCCAGCGTCGAGCGCGCCAAAGCTGCGACTGCATCGGGTGCCTTCCAAGCCGAAATTACCCCTGTTACTTTTAAAACACGTGCGGGTGAAACCACCGTGTCGGTGGACGAAGGTCCTGGCAAAGTGAAGCTCGACAAAGTGACTTCTTTGAAGCCCGCCTTCAAAAAAGACGGCACCATTACGGCCGCTTCTAGCTCCTCTATCAACGACGGCGCTG
>JBDLWA010000142.1:0-9883 GCA_039804505.1 Pseudomonadota bacterium | reverse complement strand
ATTTGAATCTGGTCGGCACTGTGCAAGTATTCGGCGGTGACACCGAAGCGGCCAGACGCCACTTGCTTGATCTTAGAGCGCAGAGAATCGCCAGCCTCTAAGGGCATGTCCACTTCCACCTCTTTGGCACCAATGACGCTCTTCAAAGACTCACCCTTTTTGATCGGGATGCCTTTGAGTTCGTTGCGATAACGTGCAGAGTCTTCACCGCCTTCACCGGTGTTGCTCTTGCCGCCAATGCGGTTCATGGCAACGGCCAATGTGGCGTGTGCTTCTGTAGAAATAGAACCCAAAGACATGGCACCTGTGGCGAATCGTTTGACGATTTCGCTGGCGGGTTCCACTTCTTCCACGGGAATGGCTTTGGCAGGATCGATCTTGAATTCGAACAAACCGCGCAAGGTCATTTGTCGCTTGGTTTGATCGTTGATGATCTGTGCGTATTCTTTGTAAGTGGACCAGTTGTTGGCACGTGTGCTGTGCTGCAACTTGGCAATGGCATCGGGCGTCCACATGTGTTCTTCACCACGGGCACGCCATGCGTATTCACCGCCGGCGTCTAGCATGGTGGCCAACACGGGGTCGTTGCCAAACGCAGCTTTGTGCATGCGCAAAGCTTCTTCTGCAATTTCAAAAATGCCAATGCCTTGCACACGGCTAGGGGTGCCGGTGAAGTACTTGTTCACGGTCTCGGTGTTGACGCCAATGGCTTCAAACAACTGCGCGCCGCAATACGACATGTAGGTGCTGACACCCATCTTGGACATGATCTTGGATAGGCCTTTGCCCACAGCTTTGATGTAGTTGTAGATAGCTTTGTCGGCCGACAAATCGCCTGGCAACTCTTTGTGCAATGCCTGCAATGTTTCCATGGCCAGGTAAGGATGAACGGCTTCAGCGCCGTAACCGGCCAGCACGGCAAAGTGATGCACTTCGCGAGCGGTGCCAGTTTCCACCACCAAGCCAGCTGTGGTGCGCAAACCTTCGCGCACCAAGTGTTGGTGAATGGCCGACAGCGCCAGCAAGGCGGGAATGGCCACTTGCGTGGGCGACACACCGCGGTCGCTGATGATCAAAATGTTGTGGCCGCCTTTGATAGCGTCAACGGCTTCAGCGCAGAGTGATGCCAGCTTGGCTTCTACGCCTTCACGACCCCATGCGGCGGGGTAAGTGATGTCTAAGGTTGCGCTCTTGAACTTGCCCTGTGTGGACTGTTCAATGTTGCGCAACTTGGCCATGTCTGCAAAGTCCAGCACGGGCTGGCTCACTTCCAAGCGCATGGGTGGGTTGACTTGGTTGATGTCCAGCAAATTGGGCTTAGGGCCCACGAAAGACACCAAAGACATCACGATGGCTTCGCGAATGGGGTCAATCGGTGGGTTGGTCACCTGCGCAAACAACTGCTTGAAGTAGTTGTACAGCGGTTTGTTTCTGTCGGACAAAACAGCCAAGGGGCTGTCGTTGCCCATGGAGCCCAAAGCTTCTTCGCCGGCTTGTGCCATGGGGGCCAACAAGAATTTGATGTCTTCTTGGGTGGTGCCAAAAGCTTGCTGCAAATCAAGCAATGATTCTTTGGACGCAGGCGCATCTGCCGTGCTTGCTTTGACGTCATCCAACTTGATGCGCAAGTTTTCAATCCACTGCTTGTAGGGCTTGCTGCTGGCCAAGTTCGACTTGAGTTCTTCGTCGTCGATCATGCGGCCTTGTTCCAAATCGATCAGGAACATCTTGCCGGGCTGCAGGCGCCATTTGCGAACAATTTTGCTTTCTGGAATGGGCAACACGCCGGTTTCAGAACCCATGATGACCATGTCATCGTCGGTGATGCAATAGCGTGAAGGACGCAAACCATTGCGGTCCAAAGTGGCGCCAATTTGACGACCATCGGTAAACACAATAGAGGCGGGACCGTCCCATGGCTCAAGCATGGCGGCGTGGTATTCATAGAAGGCCTTGCGGCGCTCGTCCATGGTGTTGTGGTTTTCCCATGGCTCTGGAATCATCATCATCACAGCTTGGCTAATGGGGTAACCGGCCATGGTGAGCAACTCTAAACAGTTGTCAAACGTAGCGGTATCAGATTGACCCGCAAAGCTGATGGGGTAGAGCTTTTGCAAATCGGGGCCGAGCACGGGCGAAGACATCACGCCTTCGCGCGCCTTCATCCAGTTGTAGTTGCCCTTGACGGTGTTGATCTCACCGTTGTGCGCCACATAGCGGTAAGGGTGAGCCAAAGGCCACTCTGGGAAAGTGTTGGTGGAGAAACGTTGGTGCACCAAGCCCAAAGCCGAAACGCAACGCTCGTCTTCCAAATCACGGAAGTAGGTACCAACTTGATCGGCCAACAACAAGCCTTTGTACACCACGGTACGGCTGGACATGCTGGGGATGTAGTACTCGTCGCTGTGCTTGAGCTGCAGGTTTTGAATGGCAGCGCTGGCTGTTTTGCGAATGACATACAGCTTGCGCTCGAGGGCATCTTGAACGATCACATCGGCACCGCGGCCAATGAAGATCTGCTTCAGGATCGGTTCTTTTTCGCGAACGGTGGGCGACATGGGCATGTCACGGTTCACGGGCACATCGCGCCAGCCCAACAACACTTGGCCTTCGGCTTTAACAGCGCGCTCAAGTTCTTGTTCGCAGGCCATGCGTGAAGCGTGTTCTTTGGGCAAGAACACCATGCCCACACCGTACTCGCCTTGCGCAGGCAAGGTCACGCCTTGCTTGGCCATCTCTTCTCTATAGAGAGCATCGGGCAACTGAATCAAGATACCAGCGCCATCACCCATCAACTTGTCGGCACCCACCGCACCCCGGTGATCCAAGTTCTCAAGAATCTTGAGCGCTTGCGTGACGATGGCATGCGTCTTCGCGCCTTTAATGTGGGCCACAAAGCCCACACCACAAGCGTCGTGTTCTTGAGTTGGGTCGTAAAGACCGGTTTGTTGCAAAGATGATTTTTCGGCAGCCGAAGTCATGGCGCACTCCTAAAGATATTTCGCGGGAATGAGAGCATATTGCATTGCAACAAAAATGCCAAGTAAATTAATTGGGGTCAGATCAACATTAATTTCTTGGATTGCAGAAGTTAAATTAATTAGGGACAGATCAAATTAAGTTAATAATGAATTCTAAAGAATTCAAATTTAATCCAAAACCTAAATTTAAGGAGATTTCTTAAAGGGTCGTCCGGCCTTTTGCGGCAGGATTTGTCTTTGCGTGGCCTGTTGCAAAGACTTCAAAAACTCAGGACGACCGACCACTCGGCCCTTCAAGGCCGATTCAGTCAGGTCTTTTTGCAGGGCTGAAGACAGCCCTCCGGCCACAAATTGTGCATAGGCGGCTTCTCTTGAGAAAGGCGTGTTGCCTAAGCCCCAATAAAGTGCATGGGGCGTCACCAATTTGTCGATTTTTTGACCCATCAGGTGCTTGTAGCTGGACCAATTGAAATCCTCAGGCGCTTCTGCCAACCCCGCCCTGACCGGATTTAAATCAATGTAAGCCATACAACTGAGGAGGTAGGCTTCGGAATCCACCAACGAAGATTTGTAGCGCCCTTCCCACAAGGTGCCGCTTCTGTTGTGGCGTTTGTTGAAGTAGCGCACGTAGCTTCTTCCCACCGACTGCATCATCAAAGACATGGCCTCTTCGCTGGGCGGCGTGAGCAACATGTGAAAGTGATTGTCGAGCAGCACATAGGCGTTGACCGCCACTTTGTGCCGCTGCGACTCCTCCAACCACAGGCTGTAAAGCATCTTGCGATCGGCATCATCCAGCACAATGGGCTGGCGGTTATTCCCCCGCTGAATCACGTGATGCGGGTAACCAGAAAGGGCTAAACGAGGTTGACGAGCCATGCCCGAATGCTAACCCGAAAGAAATTAATGTTGCTCTGACCCCAATTAAGGGTAACGAGATGCAAGGGATTCGGTGAGGCCGAATTCGGTCAGGAGGGCTTGGAGGCGGTCGGCGGCGCCTGCTTTGGGGCGGCCGGTGTAGCGGGCCAAAATGAGTTCGTTTTTCATGCTGTGCTCCCAGCCTACTAGCTCGGTGACGGTGACGGTGTAGCCTTTGGACTCGAGATAAAGGCAACGCAAGACGTTGGTGAGTTGGCTGCCAATTTCGCGGGTGTGCAAGGGGTGGCGCCAGAGTTCGGCCAAGGGGGTTCTGGCTAAGTTCAAGGCTTTGTTGTGGCGCAATTGGGCGGCCACTTCGGCTTGACAACAAGGCACCAAGACCATGGCGCGGGCTTTTTTCAGCAGGCCAAAGGCAATGGCGTCATCGGTGGCGGTGTCGCAGGCATGCAATGCTGTGACCACATCAATTTGCGCGGGCATTTGGTCGGACTGAGAAGATTCAGCCACCGACGTGTTCAAGAACACCATGCGATTGAAGTCCAAGCGCTGGGCCAAAGTGCGCGAGGCCTCAACCAATTCGGCACGCGTTTCAATGCCGTAAATGTGGCCTTGCGACAGCGCCTTGAAAAACAAGTCGTACACGATGAAGCCCAAATACGACTTGCCCGCACCGTGATCGGCCAGGGTTAAACCCTGCACAGAGTCGAAAGCACCTGCGGCTTTTTGACTATCCTCCTGGGACAATTCATTCAGAATCTTTTCAATGAACTGATACAAGTGCAAGACCTGCTTGAGCTTGCGACGCGAGTCTTGGTTCAGCTTGCCTTCGCGCGTGAGGATGTGCAGCTCTTTTAGCAGCTCAATTGACTGCCCAGGACGCAAATCCAAATCCAATGGTTTGACGGCTTCAGGCTTGTCTTTATTTTTTTTCATTGTGGTCATCCTGAGGCACAGAGGGCCCCACATTCAAATCTTGCCACCCTTTCAAACCCAAGCGGTTCATGGTGGCCATGTTGACTTCAAAAATAGCTTCTGCATTGGGAAAAGCAGCTACCGCGCGATCAATGCTGTCTTCACGAATGAAGTGCAAGGTAGGGTAAGGGGAGCGATTGGTGAAATTGGTCACATCGTCTTCATCGGTTCCCGCAAATTGGTACTTCGGATGGAAGCTGGCAATTTGAATCACGCCTTCCAAGTCCAAAGACACCAAACAGTCATCGGCCACATTAAGAAAGTCGTTGTAATCGTAAAAGTCCTGCAACAGGTTTTGAATGACCAACACTGTGGTGTCGCGCACTGAAGGCTCGTGGGCCACCAAGTCGCGTAACTCTTGCAGCACGTCGTCACGCAATGCTTCCAAATCGGTTGCTGCGCTCACCACGCAGTGCACTTGCCCTTTGATGTAAACCGATTTGGCAAACGGGCACAAATTCAAACCAATGACCGCACGCTCCAACCAGCGCTGCGTATCTTGCAACATCACTTCTGCACTCACAGTGGTCATGCCGTCCTCTCTTGAGAATTTAAAGTCTTGGCTAGCAGTAACGAAAAAATCCAACCGCCCACACAACACAGTCCCGTCGCCATCCAGGTCCACTGCCAACCGCCCACCTGCGATGCCAACCAAGCCACAACAGGCGGACCCGCAAATTGACCGGCCGCCGAGCCCTGCTGCATCCATCCCACCGTGGTGGACACGTTGCGCTCGTGAGGTGCCAAACGAACCGCCAAGGAAAACAAGGTACCCGGTACCAAGCCGCCACAAGAAGAGAACAACAAAACACCTGCATAACGCAGCCAAGGCACAGAAGATGTCGATTCTGAAAATGCGAGAAACGAACCAGATGCCATGGCTAAGAATCCTAGTCCCAACAACACACTAGGATGAAAGCCTCTTTGTAGCAAGCGACCGGATGACATGTTCCCGCCCATATTGACGGCGGCCGCGACGGCTGTCAGCGCGCCCAAGGTGGCACCCGACAACCCGGCCTGCGTATAAATAGAAGGCAGAAAACCCACCACCGCCAACCATTGGCCAGAGTACATTGCAAAACACAATGCCACCCACCAAGGGCCTGGCGCGCTGAGGGTTTCGCGCAAACGTTGCGGCCATGCAATGGGTGTCGTGCTTGTCAAAGTTGATGGGCCACTTGATTCAATGGTCGCTTGATTTGGTTTGGCGTTCAAAACATCAGGGGGCACAAATCGCCACAACACCCCAGCCATCACCCAAGACAAAACAGCAAACAAACACCACCAAGCTTGCCAGCCGCCAATTGGCAACCACAGCGGCCCCACCAACAAAGTGAGCGCCGTGCCGGCAGGCATGTAAGCCCCCCAATAGCCCAAGAGTTTGCGCACCTGCTGCTCACTCACCAACTTGCGAATCAAACCTGGCGCCGGCAATGTGACCCACAAAAATCCAAAGCCTTCAATGGCTCGCCACAGCATGAGCTCCGACACACTGGTGGCAAAAGCACCGAGAGCACTGGCAAGACCCAAAATGATCAGTCCCGCCAACATGCTGCGTTTCAAACCCAAGCCATCGGCCGACAAGCCCACCGCCAAGGCCAAGCTCATGCCGGCCAATTGCACCAATGACAAGAGGAAGCCTGACTGCATCAAACTCAATCCCAAGCTTTCACTGAGGGCAGGTAATGCAGGCGGTAATTTGCCAATTTGCAGGGCTGCTACCACCCCAGATGCAATCACCACAAAAGCGGCCGCCAAAGACTGCTGCGTGTTTTGTGATTTGACCGTGCTCATAGGCCGTTCATGCCAACAATCGACGACCCGTCAGCCGTTGGTGTTCTTTGGCGGCAAACCGATCGGTCATGCCAGCGATGTAGTCTGCGACAGCGCGCGGCGTTTCTTGGCGTGCAGAAAAGTCTGACGACATTTCTTGGGGGGAATTGAGATAAGCGTCAAACAAATCTCGCACCACCGTTTGTGCTTGTGTGGTGGTTTCCATCACTTGCGGGTGGCGATACAGGTGTTTGAACAAAAAAGATTTCATGGCCTTCACTTGCTCGGCCATGTCTTTGCCAAAAGCCACCATAGGGCCCAGCAATCTGGCTTCGTCTGCACTGCCGGGTTGATGCTGTTGCAAATTGGCGCGCGTGGTGTCAATCACATCGTAGACCTGATCACTCAACATGCGCCGAATGGTTTCGTACAACAAGCGACGGGATTTAGAAATGTCAGCCAAACCTGGATGCTGCTGCAATGTGAGTTGTTTGTAATGTGCAAACAAAGGCACGTCGTTCATTTGCACTAACGTCAGCAAACCTGAGCGCACACCATCGTCAATGTCGTGCGCGTTGTAGGCAATGGCGTCGGCCAAGTTGCACAACTGCGCTTCCAGGCTGGGCTGGGTTCCGTTTAAAAACCGATGCGCTACACCCTGAGGTTCTTGCGACTCAATGATGAGGGCATTGCGTTTTGCACAATGTTTCAAAATGCCTTCGCGTGTTTCGAAGCTGAGATTCAAGCCATCAAACGCTGGATAGCGTTCTTCCAAATGATCGACTACCCGCAAGCTTTGCAAGTTGTGCTCAAAGCCACCAAAGTCTTTCATGCATTCGTTCAAAGTGTCTTGCCCGGCATGACCAAAGGGGGTGTGACCCAAATCGTGCGCCAAGGCCACAGCCTCGACCAAATCTTCGTTCAAGCCCAAGGACCTAGCAATCGAACGTCCCAATTGCGCGACTTCTAAGGAGTGCGTCATGCGCGTCCGAAACAGATCACCCTCGTGGTTTAAAAAGACTTGTGTTTTATAAACCAGCCGCCTGAATGCAGTGGAGTGAACAATGCGATCACGGTCACGCTGAAAGTCGTTGCGCGTAGGCGCTGGCACTTCGGTGTGGCGCCGACCGCGAGATTGTTCGGCGTGACAAGCGTAAGCTTCAAGCACAGCAGCGGTCAATCACAGCTCTCACCATGGCTTCCGGCGCGGCACTGACACGCGCTTTGCCGGGGCCTTCAATCAACACAAACTGAATGTCGCCCGCCACAGATTTTTTGTCGTGCAACATCAGGGCCAAGTACTGCCCCGCATTGTCTTGCGCATTCAAGACGGGGCCTTTGATCGGCAAGCCCGCTCGCACGATGAGTTGCGTGAGACGTTTCACAAACGCAGCATCAATCAAGCCCAAAGCCTCTGACAAATGAGCGGCCATCACCATGCCGCAACCGACGGCTTCGCCATGCAACCACTCGCCATAGCCCAAACCTGCTTCAATGGCATGCCCGAAGGTATGGCCAAAATTCAAAATGGCACGCAGCCCTGCTTCGCGCTCGTCTTGCCCCACCACGTGCGCCTTGATTTCACAACTGCGCTTGACGGCATAGGCCATGGCTTGGGGATCACAGGTCTTGAGGGCTTCGATGTTGGCTTCAATCCAATCAAAGAAGGCCATGTCGTAAATGGGGCCGTACTTGATCACTTCCGCCAAGCCCGCACTCAATTCGCGCGGCGGCAAAGTTTGCAAGACCGACAAATCACAGATCACACGTTGTGGCTGATAAAACGCGCCAATCATGTTCTTGCCCATGGGGTGATTGATGGCCGTTTTGCCGCCCACAGACGAGTCCACTTGCGCCAACAAGGTGGTGGGCACTTGCACAAAGGGCACACCGCGCATGAAGCTAGCTGCTGCAAAGCCTGTCATATCCCCCACCACACCGCCGCCTAAAGCAAACAGCACTGTTTTGCGATCGCAAGCGCGGCTGAGCAAGGCATCAAAAATGGTGTTGAGCGTGACCCAGTCTTTGTAGGCTTCACCATCGGGCAAGTGCACGGTGTGAAGGGTGGGGTAGTGTGGCGCCAGCGCTTGTTGGAGGGCCGCCTCATACAAAGGTGCCACGGTGGTGTTGCTCACAATCAAGGCGGCGGCAGCGCGAGGCAATTTGGCGTAGCTATCGGCTTGACCCAGAAGGTTCTGGCCAATGACGATGTCATAACTTCTGTCTGCCAAATCGATGCGAACCCACTCTGGAGAGATCGCCGAAGGTGTCGCGGTGTTCACGTTAGTCACTTGATTCACTTGAGTCATACCCTGCTGTTGTGATGGTGTGAAGAATGCGAATCAAAACCGTCCAGGTCCAACTCGGCAATGATGGCATTCAATAATTTGCTGATGCTGGGACGACCCGTGTCAAAAACGTAGTGTGCCGTCTCGCGGTACAGCGGGTCGCGGGCACTGAACAAGGAACGTAATTTTTCTAGTGGATCGTTCACTTGGAGCAAAGGCCTTTGACTGTCGTGCTTCAAACGGCGAAAGACTTCTTCAGGCGTGGACCGCAGGTAAATCACTTTGCCACGCAAATGCAAATGTTGTCGATTGATGTCACGCAACACAGCCCCACCGCCTGTCGACAAAATGCCGTGGTGGTATTTGCTCAAATCATCCAGAATATTTTGCTCAATGTCACGAAAGCGCTCCTCGCCTTCCCTGTCGAAGAACTCGCGAATGGAGCACCCCAAACGCTGCTCAATGACGATGTCGGAATCGAGAAAAGGCAAGCCGAGTCGACGCCCCATCTGTCTGCCGATGGTCGTTTTGCCAGATCCCGGGAGGCCAACAAAAATGATAAGCAAAAGAAGAAACTTAAGGAACGATAGAGCCTCTAAGTGTATTCGAGCCAGCCAAGGGGAGCGTCTCTGCCAGCACTCGGGGGGTTACAAAGATCAACATTTCGGTTTTGCGTTGGGTGGTTTGCTCGGTTTTAAAGAGCCAACCCAAGCCTGGCAAACTGCCCAAAACAGGGACTTGGGCCACATCGGCCTTGTCTGCCGTCTCCAAAATACCCCCAATGACCACCGTACCGCCGTTGTCCACCAACACCTGTGTTTTGACATGTTTGGTGTTGATGGCGTAACCCGCTGTTGTAATTTGCCCCACGCTGTCCTTGGCAATGTCCAACTCCAAGACCACGGCACCTTCTGGCGTAATTTGAGGGGTGACTTCGAGTTTCAAATTGGCTTTGCGGAAGGAAATAGAGGCCGCGCCATTGCCGTTGCT
>JBDLWA010000141.1:0-6864 GCA_039804505.1 Pseudomonadota bacterium | reverse complement strand
TGGTCGGTGGCGGGTGTGACAGTCAAGCACGACATGCCCGATGATCTCGTGCAGAGTTTCCATCCCGACCGACGCAGCTGCGTCATTGCCCTCACACACGACCCCAAGCTCGACGACCTGGCTTTGTTGGCCGCTTTAGAGACAGATGCCTTTTACATTGGCGCCATTGGCTCGCGCCGCAACAATTTGCTGCGCCAGCAACGCATGATTGAGCACTTCGATCAAACCGAAGCCTCTTTGGCGCGGCTGCGCGGCCCCATCGGTATTTACATTGGCAGTAAAACGCCCGCAGAAATTGCCGTCAGCATCATGGCCGAGGTTTTGGCGGTCAAGAATGGTGTGCCCTTGCCACGCGACATGGACGTGGGTCATGCCAAAAATACGCATGAAGGACCGCCCATCGATCCTTCTGCGCCGGTGTGTTTCACAGGTCGTTAGGTCATTCCTTCAATGCGCTCAGCAAGCGCAGTTGGCTTACTTGTGAGCATTTGGAAAGAACACCGACTCACCGCCAATTTGGTAAGCCGCAATGGTGGCTTGGCCCTGATTTGAAATGATCCAATCCACAAACTTTTGCGCATCCGCTTGCTTCACATGCGCATGTTTGGCGGGGTTGACCACCATCACGCCATATTGATTGAACAGCTTGGCATCGCCTTCTACCAAGATCTTCAAATCGCCTCGGTTCTTAAAGTTCAACCATGTGCCGCGGTCGGTCAACACATAGGCACCCATCGATGCACCCATGTTGAGCGCAGGGCCCATGCCGCAACCACATTCTCTGTAGCCACTGCCTTTTTGATCAACCCGTGCAGCTTGATGCCAAAAGCGCAACTCTGCAGCATGCGTCCCGCTTTTATCGCCACGCGAAATGAATGTGGCATTGCGACTTGCAATTTTTTTCAAGGCCGCAGCAATGTCGTCGCCCTTGACATTGGCCGGGTCTGCCTGCGGCCCCACCATGACAAAGTCGTTGTACATCACCGGAAAACGTTTGACCCCAAAACCTTCAGCCACAAATTTTTCTTCTGCCGTCACATCGTGCACAAACACCACATCTGCATCACCGCGCCTTGCCATGTCCAAGGCTTGACCCGTGCCCAAAGCCACCACTTTGATGTCGATGCCGGTGGCCTTTTTAAATACGGGCAACAAGTGCCCGAAGAGCCCAGACTGTTCGGTTGAAGTTGTTGAAGCCATCACGATAGATTGCGCCATGGCAGTCCCATGGATGGCCCAAAACAAAAGGCCCCATGCCATGCTGCGCACACCGTTGGACCGGACTTTAAAAGAGGCTGTGGGTGTCACGAGATTTCACCCTGAAGAAATAAAAATGCTTGTTGGCTGTGTTGTTTCAAACAGTCTGGGTTGAAGAAATCAAGCGTCGGCAAATCGGCCATCACCTGGCCTTGCTCGATATAAATCACCCGACTGGCCCAACGTTTCACCTGCCCTAAATTGTGACTGGCAAACACCAGCGTGGTCGACGGCTTGTCCGTTTGAGGCTTGATCAGTTGATGCACCAAGGCTTCAATTTCTCTTTTGGCCGGTGGGTCCAAGCTGGCGGTAGGCTCATCTAAGAACAACAACTCGGGACCTCTGGCCCACGCTCTAGCCAACGCCAGGCGCTGCTGTTGACCGCCCGACAAAGTTGCCGCATTTTGCAACTTAACACCCGTCAAACCCACCAAAGACAATGCCTCCAATGCCTGTGACTTGGCTTGTGGCCAGGTCAGCCCCAAACTGCGATCGAGCCACAAGCCCATGGCCACATTGTTCAAACTGCTGGTGCGCAACATGTGCGGACGCTGAAACAGCATGGCTTGACGACAAGCGGCCAACTGCACTTGACCTTGCGTAGGTTGATGCAAACCATTGAGCACGCGCAGAAGGGTGCTTTTGCCAGAGCCATTGGCGCCTATCAAAGCGACTTGCTCGCCCGCAAAGACTGACAAGCTCACATCGCTCAAGGCTTGCACAGGGCCCAATTTGAGGCCTACGTGCGACAAAGAAATCAAAGGCGTCATGCCACCCACCCTCGCAAACTACTTGGCTTTGATTGCTGATATCGATCTTGCCAATATCGGCACAGACCCAACAACACGTTCAGGCAGCCTACGATGGCCAGCAACACCATGCCCAAAGCCAATGCCATGGGCAAATCACCTTTGCTGGTTTCTAGTGCAATGGCCGTGGTCATCACACGGGTGAATCCGTCAATGTTGCCGCCCACCACCATGACAGCCCCGACTTCCGAAATGGCGCGGCCAAAACAAGCAACGACCACGGTGAGCAAGGCAAAGCGTTCGTTCCATGCCAGCAACAAGCAACGTAGCGGATTGCCTGCCCCCAATGAACGCCACTGTTCACCATAGGCTGACTCTGCATCCTCGACCACTTGACGACTTAAAGCGGCAGCGACCGGTACCACCAGCAACACTTGCGCAATGACCATGGCTTTGAAACTGAACAGCCAGCCCAAGGCACCCAAGGGGCCGGTGCGCGACAACAGCAAGTAAATGACCAATCCCACCACCACGGAGGGGAGCGCCAAAAAAGTATTCAAAACCGTCAAAACCACCGGCCTGTAGGCAAAACGCGCCACCCCTAAATACGCACCCAGTGAAATGCCAAGCCAACACCCCAGCAAACAAGCAGTGGCACTCACACCCAAGGATCTGACCGCAATGGCCCAAAGTCCCGGATCTATGGCGACAATGAGCTGAAATGCGGTCGATGCACTTTCTGTCAATGTATTCATGAAAAATGTTGATGGCTCTAGCGCAGGGAAAACCCCCGCAAAAGAGGCTTTATAAATTTTCTACAATAGGGTTATGACTGTAACCAGTCTTCAGTGTCGCGTAGGCGTCCTGAATTCATCAACCTAGACTTCCGGAGTGAACCCCATGGATCGTCGTTCCCTTATTAAAAATGCCGGTATTGCTGGCGTCTTGGCCGCAGGCGTAGCCCCAGCCGTTCACGCGCAGGCCACTTTGCGTTGGCGCATTGCTTCGAGCTTCCCCAAATCATTGGACACATTGTTCGGTGTTTGCGACGTGTTTGCCAAGAAAGTTGGCGAATTGTCTGGCGGTAAGTTCACCATCACCACCCACGCTGCTGGCGAATTGATGCCCGCATTTGGCGTGCTCGACGGCGTGTCCAACGGCACCGTTGAAATGGCCAACACCGCCCCTTACTACTTCTTCGGCAAAGATCCGACATACGCTTTGGATTGTGCTATTCCTTTCGGCCTCAACAGCCGTCAAATGACAGCTTGGATGTACGAAGGCAATGGCTTGAAGTTGTTCCGTGAGTTCTACGCCAAAGTGGGCATTGTGAACTTCCCCATGGGCAACACCGGTGTTCAAATGGGCGGCTGGTATCGCAAAGAGATCAAATCTTTGGCCGATATGAAGGGCTTGAAATTCCGCGTTGGTGGTTTTGGCGGCAAAGTGCTGGAACCCCTGGGCGTTGTGCCCCAAAACATTCCTGGCGGCGAGATTTATCAAGCTCTAGAAAAAGGCACCATCGACGCAGCCGAGTGGGTTGGCCCCTATGACGACCTCAAATTGGGTCTGAACAAAGTGGCGCCCAACTACTACTTCCCTGGTTTCTGGGAAGTGGGTCCACAGTTGGCCTTGTACGTCAACCAAAAGGCCTTTGAAGGTTTGTCCAACGAGTACAAAGCCATTGTTGAATGCGCTGCAGCCTACGCACACACCGACATGCAAGCCAAGTACGACTACAAAAACCCAGCGGCTCTCAAAACACTGATTGGTCAAGGCGCCAAGTTGCGCGCGTTCCCCAAAGACGTGATGGACGCTGCCTTCAAGTCTTCACAAGAAGTCTACTCAAACTTGAACAATACCAACCCTGAGTGGAAAAAAATCTTCGCAGACTACTCCAACTTCCGTCGTGAAGCCAACCAGTGGTTCAGCTTGGCTGAATCCAGCATGAACAACTTCATGGAACGCCAGAAGCTGTAATCTCACGGAGATCCAAATGAGCTGCCCTCAAAAGCAGCTTATTAAGAGCTCAACAAAAAACCCGCCTAGGCGGGTTTTTTGTTGTCTGCATTCAGTTGCTCAAGGCTTTTTACCTTGGTCATCCTTCATCGACTCCATAAGAGCCTTGACAGGATCAACCTGGTCGTCTTGGGTCGCTGATTTTTCAGCGCCCGTTGATTCAGCAGCAGCCTCTTCACGCATTTGCATCATCACCGCTTCAGCATCGACCACCGGCTCTTTGCTACCGCCAGTAGAAACCAAGCCTGGGAACGTAATGATCATAGCCACCATGATCAATTGAATGATCACGAAAGGCACCGCACCCCAATAAATTTGCTCAATGGTGATTTTCTTAATGGGCTTTTTAGTGACTCGGTCGATGTAGTCTTCACTTGGTGCCACGCTACGCAAGTAGAAGAGTGCGAAACCAAAAGGTGGATGCATGAATGAAGTCTGCATATTCACAGCCAACAACACACCGAACCAAACCAAGTCAATGCCCAACTTATCAGCCACGGGGCCAATCAGAGGGATGATGATGAAGGCCAACTCAAAGAAGTCTAAGAAGAAGGCCAAGACGAACACCAAAATATTCACCACAATGAGGAAGCCCAACTGACCGCCAGGCAAGCCAGTCAGCAAATGCTCAACCCAAATGTGACCATCTACACCTTGGAATGCCAAGCTGAAAACCGTCGCACCAATCAGAATGAACAAGACGAAGCAAGACAGCTTCATGGTGGAGTCCATGGCCTGACGCATGAGTTTCATGTCAATGCGTTTGCGAGCCAAGGCCATGACCAAGGCGCCTACAGCACCCATCGCACCGCCTTCTGTAGGGGTTGCAATGCCCAAGAAAATAGTCCCCAGCACCAAGAAAATAAGTGCCAAAGGTGGAATCAGCACAAAGGTGACTCGCTCGGCCATGTTGGACAACAGACCCATCTTGGTCACTTTGTTGATGATGGCGGCAAAAAATGCAACACCCACACCGACACACATAGAAACCACGATGGTTTCATCGGTCGGTGTTGTGGCAGGCAGCCATTTGGCAAAGGCAACAGCAATGGCCAAGGAAATGGCCGACAGAATACTCAGGGACCGCAGGCCTGAACTGCCATCGGCTTCCTTGATGGTACGAGCCTCAAGCGGCAATGCTGGCACCCACTGGGGTTTGATAAAACTGATGAGGACGATGTAGCCCACATACAAGCCAGTGAGCACAAAACCTGGAATGAAGGCGCCTTTGTATAGATCACCCACACTTCGACCCAATTGGTCTGCCAACACAATCAACACCAAGGACGGTGGAATGATTTGCGCCAGAGTTCCTGAAGCTGCAATCACACCACCTGCAATGCGACGGTCGTATCCGTATCGCAACATGATGGGCAGCGAAATGAGGCCCATTGAAATAACAGAAGCTGCCACCACGCCCGTCGTGGCCGCCAACATGGCACCCACAAAAATCACGGCATAGGCTAAACCGCCTCGGATAGGACCAAACAATTGTCCAATGGTGTCTAGCAAATCTTCAGCCATGCCAGAGCGTTCCAAAATCAATCCCATGAAGGTAAAGAAAGGAATGGCCAGCAAGGTGTCGTTTTGCATGATGCCGAACATACGGAGCGGCAAGCTTTGCAAGAAGGTGGCCTGAATGACACCCAGTTCAACACCGACAAAACCAAAAAACAAGCCGCAAGCAGCCAAAGAGAATGCAACCGCGTAACCGAACATCAAAAAGATGATCAGCGACACGAACATGATGGGCGCCATATTGGCGATCAGGAATTCAGTCATTTTTGAGCTCCGATTTGAGCCGCTTCGCGGGCAGCCACTTCTTTTTGCAATAAGAATTCTGCAAATTCTTCTTCGGGTGTTTTAACACCCTGCTTTTTGGTGGGGTCGGGAATCATGTCTTGCAAAAAGGCAAAGCGCTTGATCACTTCAGACACGCCTTGGATAGCCAACAAAAGCAAACCCAAAGGCAACATGGCCAACACTGGCCAGCGAATCAAGCCGCCGGCATTAGAAGACATCTCTTTGGTCACAAAAGCATTGATGACCAAAGGCATGGCTAAGGTAATGATGTAAATCGCAAAGGGGATCAAGAAAAGGCAAATGCCCACGATGTCAATCCAGACTTGCGTTCGCTTAGAAAAGCGACCTGAAACCACATCAATTTTGACGTGCTCTTGGCGCAACAGGGTGTAGCCCGCAGCCAGCATAAAAACCGCGGCAAACATGTACCACTGGACCTCAAGAAAAGCATTGGAACTGAGGTTGAAGGCCTTGCGTGATATGGCATTGCCTGCACTGACCAGCACTGAAAAAAGCACCAGCCAAGCCACCCACTTACCAACCCATTCACTGAGTTTGTCTATCCTTTTGGACAGCGCTAACAAAGAATCCATATTGACTCCAGGAAAAAATGACAACCATTGATTGTAGAAAAAAACGAAATAGCATTGGAAGGGGTTTACCCTTTTAGCCAGATCAGTCTTTGGAAGCCGAAGAGGGCCATTTTTGAAGAATTGATTGCGCTATGCCTGCTGCATCCAGACCATGAAGCGCCATCAATTTGGCAGGATCGCCATGTTCGACAAACTCATCGGGAAGACCCAATGATAACAAGGGCTTGAGGATGTTGGCCTTTTGCATGAACTCCCCAACAGCACTGCCCGCCCCGCCCATCACACAGGCATCTTCCAAAGTCACCCAGCGATCATGGGTGGCTGCCATCTTCAGCAACATCTCTTGATCCAAGGGCTTGGCCCATCGCATGTTGACCACGGTGGCATTGAGCTTCTCGGCCACTTGCAAAGCGGGATATAGCAACGTGCCAAAAGCCAAGATG
>JBDLWA010000140.1:0-3415 GCA_039804505.1 Pseudomonadota bacterium | reverse complement strand
AAATTCATCATGGTGAGCGATGCCACGGCCACGCCTGGTATGGCGCGCGATTTGATCAAGCAAATTCGCACCATCAGCGACAAGCCCATCAAGTACGTGTTGCTCACGCACTATCACGCTGTACGCGTGTTGGGTGCCAGTGCTTATGCGGCGGAAGGCGCCACAGAAGTGATTGCCAGCCAAGGTACTTATGAGTTGATTGTGGAACGCGGCGCGCAAGACATGAAGAGCGAGATGGAACGTTTCCCTCGTTTGTTCCGCGGCGCTGAAGAAGTGCCTGGCCTCACGTGGCCCACCATGGTGATTGGTGGCGGTGATGCAACTAAGGGCGAAGTGCCCGGCAAATTGGTGGTCGACTTAGGCGGCGTGAAGGTTCAAATTTGGAGCCCTGGTTATGGCCACACTCGCGGCGACACCATTGCATGGGTGGAAGAAGAAAAAGTATTGTTCTCTGGCGACTTGGTGGAATATGAGGCCGGTGTGTACACCGGTGATGCGCAGCTGCAAGAGTGGCCTGCGACGTTGGAAGCATTGCGTGCTTTGAAAGCAGAAGCCATTGTGCCCGGCCGCGGTGAAGCCATGAAAGGCCAAGCCGATGTGAACAAAGCTTTGGACTACACCAAGCGCTGGGTGGAAACTTTGTACAAAGCCGGCCAAGAAGCCGTGGCCGCCAAGATGGATTTAAAAGCCGCGATGGCTCACACCCGCAAAAGCATGGATCCCGTGTTTGGCCATGTGTTCATCTATGAACATTGCCTGCCCTTCGACGTGACCCGCGCTTACGACGAAGCGTCAGGCATCAAGAACCCCCGCATCTGGACCGCAGAGCGCGACATGGAAATGTGGAAAGCCCTGCAGGACTGAAGAAAATAATTGGGGTCAGATCAACATTAATTTCGTCAATCATTGAGCTAAAGGCAGAGGGCTAAGGGGGGCTGAACGATTTCTGGTACCCCAGTATGAGGAAGCCCCCCTTAGCCCTCTGCCTTTAGCTCAACAGATTGGAAATTAATGTTGATCTGACCCCATTTATTTGACCCCAATTATTTAGGAGCCGGCCTTGATCAAGTCTTTGAGGTCGGTCTCGTAGGACTTTAATTTGCGTTGCGCTTTTTGGCGTTGCGAAGCGGATGTGCTGTTGTGAAATTGGGCAAAGTTTTCGCAGGCTTGTTTTTCTAGCTGCAATTGTTTTTGTAAAGCAGCAGGGTCTTGGGGGCGCACGGACATCATGCTGACGTTAAACAATGTTTTCTCTGCTGCGCTCATAGAAAACCCAGGTTTGGCAGCCTCTTGAATGAGTGATTGCAAAACTTGCATTTGCTCTTGCTGTCGCTTCACGCGCATTTGCAAACCCCACTCAGGCGTCCAAGTGGACTGCATGGCTTGTTGGTTGATCAGCTTGATTTGATCATCTGTCAAAGTGCCGTAAAAACTTGAAAATCGATCGGCGGTGGCTTCGGTGCGTTTTTTCAGGCGATCCTCTGCTGAAGGCGTGAGCCATTCTTTTTTCCAGTCTTCGTTTTTCACGCGCCACTGCATTTCTAAATGTTGCAGCTGACGTGGCGTGAGTTGAATCACGATGGGTGTTGCCAATCGAACACTTTCCTGGGTGACGGCTTCAATTCTTTTGCTTGCCTGGCTCCAAAGTTCGCAGGCTTGATCTGTTGTGATGTCTTTGAGGGCCTGGCCTTGCGCTTGAACCAAGAGGGGGGCCAGCAAAGGCAGCTCTTCTTTGCGATGCCAAGCCTGAAGCGACTTGAGGGCGACTTTGGCTTCGGCGGCTTGCTTGTCATTGAAGTTGACATAGCTGTCTAGCCACCATGAACTGATTTCCGGCAGTTGGTTATATGCAAATTTAAGGCTGCTGCACCCACTGAAAAGCGTACTGATTGTCACAGCCACCAAAGAAGCCCTGATAATTCGTACCCAGAAGGAAATTTTCGCCATGTCGGACACCTCTACAAACCAATCTACATTGTCACCCCAACTGCCCTTGGACGTTGTTGTCATGGCGGCCGGTAAGGGTACTCGCATGAAAAGCAAGCTGCCCAAGGTGCTGCAGCGTTTGGCCGGCAAGCCCTTGCTGGGTCATGTGCTCGATACAGCCGCGCAATTGCAAGCACGATCGGCCGTGGTCATTACTGGTCACGGCGCTGAAGAAGTGGAAACCGCGGTCACTCAGCGGGCTGCCAATTTGGCGGTGAAGTTTGTGCGCCAAGAGCCACAACTGGGCACCGGACACGCTGTGCAACAAGCGGTGCCCGTGTTGGCAGACGATGGCTTGGTGGTGGTGTTGTCGGGCGATGTGCCCCTGACGCAAGCCGACACCCTAACGGCCTTGATGGCCTGCGCCCAAGGACCTTCAGGCAAAACCGATCGCTTGGCCTTGCTAACTTTAGAGATGCCCAACCCCACAGGCTATGGCCGCATTGTGCGCACTGCAGATGGCGCCAAAGTGCAGGCCATCGTGGAGCAAAAAGACGCGTCGCCCGAGCAGCTCAAAATTCAAGAGGTCTACAGCGGCATCATGGCGGTGCCTGCCAAGCAACTCAAAGTGTGGCTGGCCAAACTGGACAATAAAAATGCGCAAGGTGAGTACTACCTCACTGACGTGGTCAAGTGGGCGGTGGCCGATGGCGTGGACGTGGTGGCGCACCGCATTCAAGATGAAGTGCAGGTGACCGGCGTCAACAGTCCGCAACAACTGGCGCAATTGGAGCGGGCATATCAGCTACAAAAGGCCAACGAGTTGATGGTGCAAGGTGTGCGATTGGCCGACCCTGCTCGTTTAGATTTACGCGGTCATTTGACCTGCGGCAGCGATGTGGAAATTGATGTGAATTGCGTGTTTGACGGCACAGTGTCGCTGGGTGATGGTGTTCGCATTGGCCCCAATTGCGTCATTGCCAACGCGAGCATTGCCGCAGGTGCTGTGATCCATGCGTTCACTCACATCGATGGTGAAAAAGCAGGCGTGACGGTGGGCGAGGGTGCCCTCATTGGTCCCTTTGCACGCCTCAGACCTGGGGCGCAATTGGCTGCCGACGTGCACATTGGCAACTTTGTGGAAGTGAAAAACTCCACCATGGCCAAAGGCGCCAAAGCCAATCATTTGGCCTACCTGGGAGATGCCACGGTGGGCGAGCGCGTCAACTATGGCGCGGGCAGCATTACAGCCAACTACGATGGCGCGAACAAACACCGCACCGTGATTGAAAACGATGTGCACATTGGCAGCAACTGCGTGCTGATTGCACCGGTCACCATTGGCGCAGGTGGTACTGTGGGCGGTGGTTCTGCCATTTCAAAAAGCACTGAACCAGGTGCGCTGAGTGTGGCGCGCGGCAGGCAGACCAGCATTGCCAATTGGCAAAGGCCTCAGAAAAAGCCTGCTTCTAAGTAATTGAAAAGGGCC
>JBDLWA010000139.1:0-3790 GCA_039804505.1 Pseudomonadota bacterium | reverse complement strand
TTTGTTTGGCCCGCATTCCGCAAGGCGGCGAAGTGCGCGGCAACTTGGCGGCGGGCGGCAAAGGTGTGGCGCAAGCCATTACCGACAACGACCGATCCATTGCAGAAGCCATTGGCCCCGTTTTGGCTGCGCGTGGTTTGCTGCTGATTGGTTTGGATGTGATTGGTACCAGCGTGACCGAGATCAATGTCACCAGCCCCACTTGTTTCCAAGAGATTTTTGATCAAACAGGGTGTGATGTGGCGGCGATTTTTGTCGACGCACTGGAAGCAGCGGTCAAAGCCGCCATCAAAGCCACTTAAAGCAAAGCGCCATCTCGAAACACCATCACCTCACCGGGCACAAAAGCCGTCCACGGCTCGTCCAGCGTGAGGGGTGCGGTGACCACCACCGCCACACGATCGGTGGGATTGGTTTTTTCGGCAAAGTTCACCTGCACATCTTCGTCTTTGAGCGTAGCCGTTTTGAACGGGTATTGCCGCAGTACATAGTGCAGGTTGGTAGACGCATGTGCCCACAGCGCTTGGCCATTGGACAATAAGAAATTGAAGGTGCCATGCTTGGCAATGGAGGGCACCAATTCACGCAGCGTGAGTGTGAGCTCTTCCACACTGGGCACCGAAGCGTGCGACTTGGACAGCTCTTGCATCAGCCAGCAAAACGCGCGCTCACTGTCGGTTTGGCCCACCGGCTGAAAATGACCGTGCAATCGAGGATTGAAATTTTCTAAATTGCCGTTGTGCGCAAACACCCAATAGCGCCCCCACAATTCACGCACAAATGGGTGACAGTTCTCCAGCGAGACCACGCCTTGCGTGGCTTTGCGAATGTGCGCAATGACATTCTGACTTTTAATCGGATAGCGCCTGATCAGTTCGGCCACAGGCGACTTACTGGCCTCTTGGTGGTCCACAAAATGCCGCACCCCCACCCCTTCGAAAAAGGCAATGCCCCAACCATCGGAGTGATGGTCGGTGATACCGCCCCGCTGCGAAAAACCACTAAAACTAAAGGTGGCGTCGGTGGGCGTGTTGCAATTCATGCCCAAGAGTTGGCACATGTTCAAGGTTCTCCGGTTAAAACCACTTGCTCATAGGCGTGCAATGAAGGCAAACCACCTGTGTGCAAGAACATCACATTCTCGTCGGGTTTGAAGAAGCCTTTGCGTGCTAAACCAATTAAACCCGCCATGATTTTGCCAGTGTACACAGGGTCTAACAAAATGCCTTCACTGCGGGCCAGCATTTGCACGGCCTCCACCATCATGTCATTGGGGATGGAATACTTGGGCTGCCAGTAGCCGCCCACACTCACCACTTTGTCGCGTGGAATGGTCAAACCGACGTTTAGCAAATCGGCCACAGCTTGCGCTTCTTTGAAAACCAGTGGCTCTTGATCGGCCGGATCACGGCTAACGCCAATGCCCACAATGGGAATGTCAATGTGGTTGCCCAGGAAGCCTGCCAACAAGCCACCATGCGTGCCAGAGCTACCCGAGCCCACCACCACACGATCGATACGAACACCCATGTCATAAAACTGTTGCTGCAACTCTTGCGCGCAGGCCACATAGCCCAAACCACCCAAGGCGTTGGAGCCACCGCCCGGAATGATGTACGCCTTGCCACCTTGCGCCGCCACCTCATCGGCCACCTTTTGCATGGCCTCAGCCATGTTGCTGCCACCGGGCACCACCGTGATGGCTTCGACACCCATCAGATTGAACATGAAGTTGTTGCCGCTGGCCGTTGCGCTGTAACTGCCTGGCACACGCTCCTCAATCACAAAGCGGCAACGCAAACCTTCTTTGACCGCGGCCGCCAACGTGATGCGGCAATGGTTGGACTGCGGTGCGCCGCAAGTCACCAAGGTGGTGGCGCCTTTCTCGAGCGCATCGGCCGCCAAGAACTCCAACTTGCGTGTTTTGTTGCCCCCTGGAAAAAGACCCAGCATGTCATCCCGCTTGATCCATACGCGGGGCCCTTTGCCGCCGGGGCAAGTGGCGGCCAAGGCCTGGCTAAAGCGCGGGGCCAGCTCCAAAGGCGTGGGGTGCTCTGTGTAAATACGGCGGGGGAATCGAGATAAATCCATGGTGCAGTTCTTTCTGTCAAAAATTAAGTCGTCAACGTCGAGGCCGTCCAAGTGACATCGTCATCAATGGGAAAAATAGGTCGTGGCATTCGGGTCCAAGGCAAGGTTTTCAAATTGGGGGTGGTCAAGCCTGGGCAGTCCACATCGATCATGCGCTCGGTGTTGGTGAATTCGTCAAACGCCGCACGGTAATGGCCACGGCTTTTAGCAACCAACACGCGGACTTGGGACAAGTCCACTTGCAGAGCATCCAGTTGCGCAGGGTCGATAAGTTGCTGGCGTTTTGAAATCACCACCACTTGCACGCCACCGACTTTCAATCGCGCAGACAAGCCCATCTCGGCTTGAACGCCTTTGAGTAAACCTCGGCGCCCAAAGAAGTGTCCGTCCGACAGCGCCAACACTTGGGCTTGGTGCGTGAAGGGCTTGGCCAAGACATCCATCGAACCTTGGTTGAAACAAGCTTCAAAGGCATGGCCCACGCCCACAGCATGCGCCTCTTCTGCCAAACGCGCATCGGTCAAAACGGCCACCAAGGCATGTTGCACCTTGGCCTCAATCAGTGCCTTCAATAAATCAATGGTGTTACCGCCGCCGCCGCCGCCAGGGTTGTCCCCCACATCGGCCAAGATACAGGCAGGCTCGGTGGTCGCTCGCGATTGCCCAACTTTTTGGGCAAATGTCACGGCATCGCGCAAGGGCCAAAGCCGCGACACAAATTGATGACGCGCATCCCACACTTCTTGTGCCATGGCGTGCGCCACGGCCGCCCCTTTTTGTGCAGCTCCAGCGCGCGAAGTGACCAACACACTGAAGCCACAACTGGTGGCATCAGCCAGCGCAAAGCCGCCGCACAGCGAAACGTCCAAGACATCGGCATTGCGTTTGCCTAATGCACTTTGCATCAGAGCGTGATAAACCGATCCAGGCTCAATCATTTGAGACGTGGCGGGTGGTACAAAAGGCAGTTTCACAAAAGCGATTTGACCCACGCCGTTTTGCCAAAAACTTTTCAGCATTTGTGCCGCCTCAACACCGCATTCTCGTAAATCACGGTGGGGGTTGGTTTTGTAAGCCACCGCACCTGACAATGCTTGCGTTGATCGCAAGGTGACATTCGCGTGCAAATCAAACACGGCTACCACGGGCACCTGTGGGCCCACAATGTTGCGAACGCATTCAAACAGCACGCCTTCAGGGTCGTCCTCAGACTCACACAAGGCGGCGCCGTGAGACGAAATAAAAACAGCATCTAGCGGACCGGCGGCCTGCAAGCGCGCCGACACATCGGCCACAAATTCCTTGAAGTAAACGTCTTGTGCAGGCCCTCCTGGCTGCGCACCCGCCATGCGAATGGCCACCGGCTCCCAAGCGCCTTGCAAGTTCATCTCTGCCACAAAGCCTTGTGTGTCTGGCAGGGTGCGCGGCTTGGCCAGCACAAGTTCCGCCTGCAAGGCCTCCCCCGCCAAGTCCAAGCTGTTGGCAAACATGTCGGGCGTGGTAAGGGGTGCAAACCGGTTGCACTCTAAAAAAAATCCCAGTATGCCTACGCGGGGTACTTTTCCGTTGGGCATAAGGCTTAGACGACCGTGTTGCGCAGACCTGCTAAGGCGTCTTGCCAGATGGCCAAGCCACGCGTCAAGGCTTTCTCACGCCACTCAGGGGTGTCGACAAAAAATGCATCTCGCACTTGCTGGCG
>JBDLWA010000138.1:0-3939 GCA_039804505.1 Pseudomonadota bacterium | reverse complement strand
GTCAGCATCTGCTGCTCGCCACCCGACAAAACGCCCGCTTCGGTGTGCTGACGTTCTAACAATCGGGGAAACATTTGGTACATGTCGTCAAAACTCCAACGACTGCCCTTGCCCGAGCCTTTTTGTCCCAGCAACAAATTTTGATGGACGGTGAGCTTGGGAAAAATGTCGCGATTTTCAGGGACATAACCAATACCCAAATGGGCAATCTCGAAGGCTTTTTTGCCCACGACAGGCTTTCCCTTCCAATCTATTTGGCCTTGGCAATCAACCAAACCCATGATGGCTTTGGCGGTGGTGGAACGACCCGAACCATTGCGACCCAACAAGGCCACAATCTCTCCTGGTTTGACGCCAAAACTCACACCATGCAACACATGGCTTTTGCCATAAAAGGCATGCAAATTATCGATGTGCAACATATCAGTGGCCTCCTGCTTGTTCGTCGGCCACAGCTGAACCTAAGTAAGCTTCCTGAACCCGCGCATTGGAACGAACAGCTTCAGGTGTGTCAAAGGCAATCACTTCCCCGTAGACAACGACAGCAATTTTGTCGGCCAAGCCAAACACAACGCCCATGTCGTGTTCAACCGTCAGCAACGTTTTGCCGACCGTGACTTCTTTGATGAGGCTAATGAAGCGAGTGGTTTCGCTCTTGCTCATGCCTGCGGTTGGTTCGTCAAGCAAAATGACATTGGCGCCGCCAGCAATGGTGATGCCAATTTCTAAAGCACGCTGCTCAGCATAGGTGAGGTTCATGGCCAATAGATCGCGCTTTTTGTCGAGGCGAATCATGGCCATGTACTTTTCAGCCAGGTCGTTGGCGTCCTTCAAGCCGGACAAAAACTTCAAGAAGGTGTACTTGTAGCCCAAGCTCCACAAAACCGCGCAACGCAAATTTTCAAAGACACTGAGCTTTGGAAAAATGTTGGTGATTTGGAAACTGCGAGACAGACCCATGCGATTGATTTCGTAGGGTGCTTTGTGATCAATGCGTTGACCATTGAGCAAAATTTCACCACTGGTCGGTCCAAATCGACCGCTGATCAAATTGAACAGCGTTGATTTACCTGCACCATTGGGGCCAATGATGGCAACACGCTCACCCGCATTGACCGCCAAGTTGGCGCCACGAATGATTTCCGTTTTTCCGAAATTTTTTCGGAGATCTTTGAGTTCTAGCGCATAAGACATCACGCTGTCTCCCGACGTTTAATTTCTTTTTCAATGTCGATCTGAATGTCACTCCATTCGATCAAAAACTGGCGTCTGAGGCATTCAAACAAGCCCAATCCAGTGACCATCACGAAGCAAGCACCAAACCAGCTGTCAAGGCCTTTGGCGTTCAACGTCACGCCCATGAATTTCAGAGAGTTGCCCAGCGCAGAATTGAGTTGCAAGTGGTAGACCATTTCAATCATGGCACCTGCGCCAATGAGTGCCACAAGTGCCGTGACAAACAAACCAAGATAACTGACCCACACTTGTTTGAGTTTTCCAAAACTGGCAACTCGCAAATTCATCATGATCAAACTTGCAATGCCACCCGGTGCATACATCACCATGAACAAGAACAACAAACCCAAATAAAGCAACCATGCCTTTGTCAGTTCGGACAGCAAGACGAAGGCCAGAACCATCAAAATGCCGCCAATGATGGGACCAAAAAAGAAGGTGGCCCCACCCAAAAAAGTAAACAGCAAGTAGCCGCCTGATCGGCCTGCGCCAACGACTTCGGCCGTGACAATTTCAAAGTTCAAGGCGCCCAATCCACCCGATATGCCCGCAAAGAAGCCTGCAATGATGAACGCGAAGTAACGAACACGCTGCGTGTTGTAGCCAATGAACTCGACCCGCTCAGGATTGTCTCGGACAGCATTCAGAATGCGCCCCAAGGGGGTTTGCGTAAAGGCATACATCAGCGCAACACAGATGAAGGTGTAGATGGCGATCAAATAATAGATTTGTATTTGCGGACCAAAGGTGATGCCCATGAATGCTTGTCCAGCAACACGGTTACCAGAGATGCCCGCTTCGCCACCAAAGAACTCCGAAAACATCAGGGACATGGCAAAAACCAGTTCAGCCACACCCAGCGTGATCATGGCAAAGGGTGTTCCCGCTTTTTTGGTGGTGACATAGCCCAACAAAACTGCAAAGCCAATGCCTGCCAAGCCGCCCACCATAGGGATCAGACTCACAGGAATATGCGATTGGCCAGCGCTGATCGCATTCAAGGCATGGATGGCCATGAAGGAACCCAAGCCTGTGTAGACGGCGTGTCCAAAGCTGAGCATGCCACCCTGCCCCAGCAACATGTTGTAAGACAGGCAAGCGATGATGGCAATGCCCATCTGCGCCAACATGGTGCCAGAGAGATTGCTGGTGAATACCAGCGGGGCGAAAACAAGAACCAGGGCAAACAAGGACCAAATGATCCAACGACCCACGTTGTAAGGTTTGAATTTGTAAGTACTGCTCATGACATCATCCTTCACGGGTCCCTAATAGCCCCTTGGGACGGAATATCAATATCAAGACCAAGAACAGGTAAGGCAAGATCGGTGCAACCTGTGAAACGGTGAGTTTCAAAATGGAGTTGTTGACCATCGCATCAGACAAGGTAAAGCCAAGCGACTTGGACACGCTGATGAACGAGTAATCAAAGGCAATGGCAAACGTTTGAATGACGCCTATTAAAACGGAGGCGAGAAATGCGCCGGACAAAGAGCCCATGCCACCCACCACCACCACCACAAAAATGACAGATCCAACGGTTGCAGCCATGGCGGGTTCTGTGACAAACGTGCTACCACCGATCACGCCAGCCAAACCGGCCAAACCGGTGCCTGCACCGAAAACCAACATGAGCACACGAGGCACATTGTGTCCCAGTGCTTCTACCGTTTCAGGATGGGTTAAGGCTGCTTGAATGACCAAGCCGATGCGCGTCTTGGTCAGTAGCATCCAGAGAGAAATGAGCATCAACAACGCAACGATCATCATGAACCCACGCGTTGCAGGAAAGGGGGTACAGATTAAACGAATGGCACTGTCGGCTGTTTGGCACATTTCAGCAGGTGCGGCGCCCCAGACAACTTGCAAACCGTTGAGGGAATGGTTGATCAAAGTGAAGGCAGCACCACGCAACGCTTCTGGCGGTGGAAATTCAACCGCAGTACGACCCCAAATGAGTTGCACCAATTCATAAACAATGTAGGAAAGGCCAAAGGTCACGAGCAACTCAGGCACGTGGCCAAACTTGTGAACCTTGCGCAATGTCAGTCGCTCAAAGAGTACGCCGCATCCGCCGACCAAAATAGGTGCGACCAACAATGCAGGCCAAAAACCGATGAGACCTGTGAGCGTGAATCCAAAATAAGCGCCCATCATGTAGAAAGACGCATGGGCGAAGTTCAAGACGCCCATCATGCTGAAAATCAAGGTCAGGCCTGAGCTGAGCATGAACAGCAACAACCCATAACTCAAACCATTGAGCATGGAGATGATAAAAAACTCCATATAACTACCTTCCAACTTCTAGGGTAAGTCACATACAAAAAGAAGGGCCCGACACCCCGAGGAGCGGGCCCTTCATAAGACTTCTGAAGATTAGCCTGGACGCTTCATCTGGCAGCTGGTAGGCGTGCTGGAAATGTAGGATGGGAACTCCTTCACAGGAATCAAAGTCATGCCTGTGTTTTCAACACTGTAGTTGTATTTCTTGTCCACTTTGCTCCAGACTGTGAGGTACAGAGGTTGTTGCAACTGGTGGTCAGTCTTGCGCATTTCAACTTCACCGTTGAAGATGCTGGTGCTCTTGATGCCTTCCAATGCAGCAGCAACTTTCACAGGGTCAGTTGATTTTGCTTTGGCCATGGCATCACCCAAAGTGGCGAAAATACTGTGGACAGAGCCTGTGTAGAAGTCGTCGTTGAA
>JBDLWA010000137.1:0-8991 GCA_039804505.1 Pseudomonadota bacterium | reverse complement strand
TCAAAGCTTGTGCAAACACAGCCCTGAAATCGTGGTGCACAGGTAAGTCACGACCTTCATTCAATTTGTCTTGCGCCAAGCCATCCCATCGGCCATGCCACTGGCCGCCCTGAACGGCATTGCCCATAAGCCACATCACGTTGCCATGGCCATGGTCCGTCCCGCGTGTGCCGTTTTCAGCGCACGTCCGTCCAAACTCACTCGCGACCATCACCACATCATTAGGTTGATTGAACTGGGCTCTGAGTTGTAAAAGCGTGTTGGACAAATTGCCCAGGTTATTAGCCAACTGACCGGTCACATTGCCTTGGTTGATGTGGGTGTCCCAGCCCCCTGAAGACAAAAAACCAAGCTGAAGCTGCGGGTTCTGCTGCATCAGGGTGCCCAAGTGCTTGGCATCTAAGGCCAAACCTTGTGGCGACCCTGCCCCGTTGTTGGCCGCTTGTTGTTCATTGGGTGCCATGGTGTTTGAAGGTTTCAGCATGGCAGCTGCTGACATGCGATTGTTAGCCCCTTCAAGCATGGCATTGGCAAGCTTCTCGTCACCTGCATACAACTGCTTCATGGCTTCGCGCGTTTTAGCTTCTGCCAAAGTACCAGGTCGTGTGGCCAGTAAACCATTGCCCACCAATTGCACTGGTTGCGTGCCAGACAAAATTCGCGGACTGCTTTCACCCACGCCAATGGCATGAAGACCTGAGCCCTGCCCTATCAAACCAGACACAACATTGAGCCACCCAGGAGAGGGTGAACTGCTACCGGGCTTGCCCGTTTCCCAGTGATATTGAGCGTCGAAGTGAGATCGTGTGCCATCAGGCGAACCCGCGCATGGAATGGCAGCCAAAACGCCTTGCTGCCAAAGCGGCAACAAAGCTGCACAGGCTGGATGCAAACCAAAAGTATCGTCCAGGGTTAGGCAGCTTTTGAGGGTGCCGTCAGGTTTGGCGATGCCAATGTTGGGTCTGAGTTGCGCATAACGCGGATCACCATGGGGCACCAGCATCGACAAGCCGTCGTAGGCGCCTCGCAAAAACACCAAGACCAATCGGCCATGGGTCTGTTGCGCACTGGCCGTCGTATTGAGGCCATTGAGAGCAAAAGCACCCACGCTCAATGATTTGAGAATGGCATGACGTCTTGTTGGATTCATGTGATGTGCTTCTCTGATCTTTACTTGTAGACCAATTCTGAACTTCCTAAAACGAAGCCCATTCTTTGTGCAGGCATTTGAGTCATCACGGCCTTTTGAGTGGCGTCACTCAAGTATTCACTGATATCGGGCCGCTCTTTGGCGCCACGGCCCATGGTCAATGCAAAATCAATGCGTCGCGTCAGTGCTTCCGGTGTGAGCCATGTATTGGCATTGAATGCATAACCATCGGGGGTAGGCCAATTGTGTATGCCGTTGCCAGCAACAGCCGCGTAGCCAAAAGCCTGTAACCACTTGCTGCGATCTTGCCCCGCATTGACCGTTCTTAAGCTGGCACAAGCATAGTCATAGGGTGTTCGGTAAAGCTTGTTGGCAGGATCCCAAAAGGCTGCATGGTTCAACAACACTTTCATGACTTCATAAATGTCACCATGCGTAGCCATAAATGTTTTGGACATCGCCTCAATCAATTCTGATGGCGGGTTGTCTGATACAAAATATTCTGCCAAACGGTGTGACACGCGACGCGCAGTCGCTGGGTGATTTGCCAAAAAGCGAATGGCCTGCTCACCCTCCTTCTCGCCCAGGTGCTGCGCTGAACTGGGAATGGTCTGGCCCATGATTGTTTTGTTGCCCGACTCGTGCAGACGCATCACAAACTGAAAACCATCGGGCGATCTGGCCGAGATGGTCCATCCAGTTAGAACACGCGCCATTTCACGAACATCGTCTTGGGTATAGCCGCCGTGTACGCCCAAGGTGTGCAACTCCATCAATTCTCGAGCATAGTTTTCGTTTAAACCACGAGCGCCCTGACCTGCTCTTGCAGCTTGTGGCGCAACACTCAACCACTGATCCAAGTAGTAAAGCATGGCTGGATGCTTGGCACTGGCAAGCACCAAATCATCAAACTTGCCCAACGCATGTTTGCGAGCCACATTGATGGCGTAGTGACCAACAAAAGGACGTACCGTGCCTTTTTGTTGATAGACATTGAAATGGTTAAACCAAAATTCAGTCATGCGAGCCAAAAAAGGCTGCTCAAATTCATCGCTACTACAACTGGCTAAACGCCAAGCCATGGCTTTGTTGATTTGGGTCCGGTTATAAAACAATGGATCGACAGCGTCTTGAAAATTAAAGCGTCGATCGTTTGCTATCTGTTCATTGATGGGCGTGCCAGCGGTTACGGCAGCACGCGCATCACGCTCTTTTCGGGCACCCTCAAAAATAGTGGGCAAGCTTGCATTGATCGATTCCAGATCTGGCGGCAGTTTGGCAGCTTGCAAACTGGCTTCGCGCGCTGCATCTAATTGTTGGAGAGCCCAACGCTTTGGATGTCCGTTAGTTTTGATGTCTGCCAGCAAGGCAGGCGTAGGACCGTAGCTCAAACGGTTGATGGCGCGCCATTCTGCGCCTGAACCTTGCGGCTCTTCATTGACAAAAGAATTAAATGGCTTGAACGTTGCCAAGGGGGCGTTAGCGCAACCCGCAAGGCTGATGAGCCAGAGCGTTATCCAAACAAGCCACAATGGCTTGAGACCGTTGAGACTTGATGGACGCTTCATGTTAAAAACTGTTTATTCCCATTCGATGGTCGCTGGCGGTTTGCTGCTCACGTCGTATGTCACTCGGTTGATACCGCGCACTTCATTGATGATACGGCCCGAAACTTTTTTCAGTAAGGCATAGGGCAACTCTGCCCAATCGGCGGTCATAAAGTCTGAGGTTTGAACTGCACGCAACGCTACCACGTAGTCATAGGTGCGTCCATCCCCCATCACCCCCACGCTCTTCACAGGCAGGAACACGGTAAAGGCTTGGCTGGTCAGGTCGTACCAAGACTTGCCAGAGGCATCGGTAAAGTTGCGCAACTCTTCAATGAAGATGGCATCGGCGCGGCGCAGCAAGTCTGCGTATTCTTTTTTGACTTCCCCCAAAATGCGCACCCCCAAACCTGGGCCTGGGAATGGATGGCGATACACCATCTCGCGGGGCAAGCCAAGTGCCACACCGAGTTCGCGCACTTCGTCTTTGAACAATTCGCGCAAAGGCTCTAACAATTTCAAGCCCAATTGCTCGGGCAAGCCGCCCACATTGTGGTGGCTCTTGATGGTGACAGCCTTTTTGCTTTTGGCACCACCGGACTCAATGACGTCGGGGTAAATGGTACCCTGTGCCAAGAAACTAGCGCCTTTATGGCCGCCCGTGCCTGCTTTTAATTTGGCCGCTTCGTCTTTGAACACATCGACAAACAAGCCGCCAATGATTTTGCGTTTTTGCTCAGGCTCGCTCACGCCCACCAACTTGCCCAAGAACAAATCGCTGGCATCGACGCGAATGACGCGCGCGTGCAACTTGCCTTCAAACATTTCCATCACCATGTCGCCTTCATTCAAGCGCAACAGGCCGTGGTCTACAAAAACGCAAGTGAGTTGATCGCCAATGGCGCGGTGGATCAGCGCAGCAGCTACTGAAGAATCAACACCGCCAGACAGACCCAAAATGACTTCTTCATTGCCCACTTGTTCACGAATTTTGGCAACCGCTTCTTCAATGTAGTTGCCCATGATCCAATCGGGGCTGGCTTTGCAAATGTCCAACACGAAGCGGTTCAACAAGGCTTGGCCTTGAACCGTGTGGGTCACTTCGGGGTGGAACTGCACAGCATAAAAACGACGGGCTTCATCGGCCATGCCTGCAATGGGGCAAGCAGGCGTAGAAGCCATCACTTTGAAGCCTTCTGGCAATTGGGTCACTTTGTCGCCATGGCTCATCCACACCTTGAGCATGCCGTGACCTTCGGCCGTGGCAAAGTCTTCGATGCCTTTGAGCAATTCTGTGTGGCCATGGGCCCGCACTTCTGCATAACCGAACTCACGTGTGGTGCCCGCTTCAACTTTGCCACCCAATTGTTCAGCCATGGTTTGCATGCCGTAGCAAATGCCCAAAACAGGGATGCCTAACTCAAACACAGCATCGGGCGCTCGATCGTCCACTTCATATACGCTGGCATGAGAACCAGACAAGATGATGCCTTTGAGGTTGCCATCTTTGGCATAGTCACGAACCCATTCGCTGGTGACATCACAGGGATGCACTTCGCAAAATACATGGGCCTCACGCACGCGTCGTGCGATGAGTTGAGTGACTTGTGACCCAAAGTCAAGAATCAGAATTTTGGAATGCTGCATGAAACGTCAATGATCAAAAAATGGTGAGGTGCTGAATTCAAATGACATCAGTCAGCGCGGTAGTTCGGTGCTTCTTTGGTAATTTGCACATCGTGGACGTGGCTCTCGCGAATGCCTGCAGAGGTAATCTCGACAAACTCAGCCTTGTTACGCATGTCTTCAATGGTGGGGCATCCACAGTAACCCATGCTGGCTCGCAAACCGCCGGCCATTTGGAACAGAATGGCCACCACTGAGCCTTTGTAAGGCACGCGGCCTTCAATGCCCTCAGGGACCAATTTGTCTGCATTGGGATTGCCTGTGCTCGATTCTTGGAAGTACCGGTCGGCACTGCCTTGTTGCATGGCGCCAATGCTGCCCATGCCACGGTAGCTTTTGTAGCTGCGGCCTTGGTACAAGATCACTTCGCCAGGCGCTTCTTCTGTGCCTGCAAACATGCCGCCCATCATGACGGTGCTGGCACCTGCTGCAATGGCTTTGGCAATGTCACCGCTGTAACGGATACCGCCGTCAGCAATGAGTGGCACACCCGTGCCTTGCAGTGCCGTGGCCACACTGTCGATGGCCATGACTTGAGGCACACCCACACCGGCCACAATGCGTGTGGTGCAAATTGAGCCAGGGCCAATGCCTACTTTGACCGCATCAGCACCCGCTTCCACCAAGGCCAGCGCAGCAGCGCCTGTGGCAATGTTGCCACCAATCACTTCAATGTGAGGATAGTTTTTCTTCACCCAACGAACACGCTCAATCACACCGTGGCTGTGACCATGTGCTGTGTCCACCACAATGGCATCCACGCCCGCTTTGGCCAAGGCTTCAACACGCTCTTCTGTGCCATCGCCCACGCCCACTGCCGCACCCACCAACAAGCGACCCGAAGCATCACGCGCTGCCAGTGGAAAATTCAACTGCTTGGTAATGTCCTTGACGGTGATCAAGCCTTTGAGCTCGAAGGCTTCATTGACCACCAACAGGCGTTCCAATTTGTATTTGTTCAAAAGCGCTTTGGCTTCTTCAGGCGTAGTGCCTTCTGGCACGGTGATCAAACGATCACGCTTGGTCATGATTTCGCTGACAGGCTGGTCATATCGTGTTTCGAAACGCATGTCGCGTCCGGTCACAATGCCCACCACTTTGCCGCCTTCACAGACCGGGAAGCCTGACACACCCAGCTCGTCTGACAAAGCCATCACTTGGCGTACTTTTGTATCGGGCGTGATCACCACGGGATCGCGCAGCACACCTGATTCGTAGCGCTTCACTTTGGCCACTTGAGCGGCTTGTTCTTGCGCTGTGAGATTTTTGTGAACGATGCCAATGCCACCTTCTTGGGCAATGGCAATGGCCAAACGCGACTCTGTGACGGTGTCCATGGCCGCAGAGACCAAAGGCAAGTTCAGCCGAAGCTTGCGAGTAAATTGCGTGGCGAGGGAAGTGTCCTTGGGCAGGACTTGGGAGTAGGCAGGCACCAACAAGACATCGTCGAAGGTGAGGGCTTTACCGAGCAGGCGCATAAGGGAGGGCTCCAAAAAAAGGATTGTACCCGCGTCAAAGCCCAATTTGACCCGCAAAAGCGGGACTTAGTAACCAGCCACAGCGCCAATGCGGCGACGGGCAAACAGCCCGGTTCTGCCTTTTCCTTGGCGTTTAAAGCGTTGTTTTCGGGCCAATTTGGGGTCGACCAGCAAAGATCGGTAAATTTCAAGGCGATCACCGTTTTTCAGGGGATGGCTTGGGTGAGCCAAACGACCCCAAATACCTTGTTTACCTTGGGGTGTAGCACCTTCTGCAAGATCCTTGGCGTGTTCCTGTGTATGCGCCAACCATTCGGGGGATTGGTGAAGTAGCACCAAGGCATCTTTGACCAAACTGCCCACTGGCAGGGACAAATTGATTTGAATGACACGCCTAGCCGCCGGGCTAAAAAGGCATTGAATTTGAATCATGCTCATTCTGAACCGTAGACTTGCTCTGCGCGCTTGACAAACGCATCGACCAAACTGGCTGCAATCTTGTCGAATACAGGCCCCACAACAGCGGACAAGGCTGCGCTAGAAAAGCCATATTCCAAGGTGAGGGTTACTTTGCATGCGCGTTGGGAGTTGTCGCCGACAGGCTCAAAAGACCAAGTGCCATCCAAATTAGAAAAGGGCCCTTTGACCAATTTCATTTGAACTTCGCGGTTGTCGATGTGGGTGTTGTGCGTCACAAAGACTTGCTTCACGCCAGCCATGCCAATGCCGACTTCTGCGTCCATTTCCTGGCCATTGGTTTGGAGCACTTTGGAATGGTTGCACCAAGGCAAAAAATTCACGTACTGATCAACATCGGTCACCAGGCGAAACATTTCCTCTGGGGTGTACCAGATCAGAACAGATTTGATCAGTTTCTTCATACAATAAGACTTGTTCATCAGATTGTAATTTCTCTGAGACGCTCATTGCAAATGCACCCTTCTCTGCTTTGCACATGATCGCCCTCTTCTGCATTTTTCATGGCCACGCCACCCAAAAAAACCAAAGGTCCTGGTAAGTCAGGCCTCATTGCCGAAAACAAAAAAGCAGCCTTCGACTACTTTTTTGAAGAGCGGCATGAGTGCGGCATGGTCCTCGAAGGTTGGGAAGTTAAGGCCGTTCGAGAAGGCAAAGTACAACTGACCGACGGCTATGTGGTCATTCGCAACAAAGAGATGTTCATCATCGGGTGTTTGATCAACCCCCTCAAAACAGCCTCCACCCACGTCAACCCAGAAGCTGCACGCACACGCAAATTACTTCTCAAGCGCGACGAAATAGACCGACTGACCAGCAAAGTTGAGCAAAAAGGGTTTACCTTGGTGCCCATCAATTTGCACTGGAAAGCGGGCTTCATCAAATGCGAAGTGGCATTGGCCAAAGGCAAAGCCGAACACGACAAGCGCGACACCATCAAGGACCGCGAAGGCAAGCGCGAAGTTGAACGCGCTATGAAGAGTCGCAACCGATAAGGTTGCGCATTTCTGATTTAACTCAAGTGACGTAAGGGGTGAGTTTCTGTTGTCCAGGGACTCTCAAAAAACACCGGCCATTCAGTGGCATTCACCTCTGACAATTGCCCATGCGCCCATTGAGGTTGATGGTCTTTGTCCACCGCCAAAGCACGAATACCCTCTACCGTTTCACTGCGCTCACGCAAATGGAAACAGTGGTGAACCAAATCTCTTTCCATCCGCAGATCGTCAGCCAGCCCCATGTTGCGCGCTTTGCGAATTTGGGCCAACACCACATACACCATCAAAGGTGAAGCCTTGTTCAAACTGGCCAAGGTTTGTTGCGCCCATTCAGAGTTGTCTTGCGCCAAGGCCAAGCTAATGTCTAGCGGTGTGTCTAAGGCAAAGCATTTGTCAATATCAGCCTTGTGAGGGAAAGGCAAAGCTTCAAGTTTGGTGAACTGACTTTGAATCCAACGCTCGACGGCCTCACCACTTTCAAAGGGTGTGCTGAGCAAGGTTTTCCAGAGCATGGGCAGGCGTTGAACTTCAATCAAACCATCGGCCAGGCCTGCTTGAATGGCTTGAGGGCCATTGATTTTTTGGCCCGTCAAACCCAAGTATTCGCCAATGCGACCTGGGCATCGGCTTAAGAAATAACCACCGCCCACATCTGGGAACAAACCAATGTGAGTTTCGGGCATGGCCATTTGAGTTTTGTCGGTCACGATGCGAACGCTGGCGCCTTGACTGATGCCCATGCCGCCGCCCATCACCACACCATCCATGAACGCAATATAGGGCTTGGTATAAGTGTGAATAAGGTGATTCAAGGCATATTCTTCAGTGAAAAAATCTGCCAAGCTGGTATCGCCTGCTAAAGCGGCTTGATGGAAAAAGCGAATATCACCCCCGGCACAAAAGTGACCGAAGGGACTGTCTTTGCCATTGCCTCTAATGAGCACAGCCAACACTTGCGAGTTGTTTTGAAATTCCAACAGGGCCTTGGTTAAATCGCGAACCATGGCCAACGACAAAGCATTCAAGGCTTTAGGCCGATTGAGTGTGATGCACCCTACTCTGCCACTCACTTCGTACAAAACGTGAGACTCTGTTGCAACAGGCGAGCCAGTATTCATTTTAGACATTGCGTTGTCTCCATCCAAACCATTCATTCGCGAACAAGGCAGCAATGACCATGCTGCCACCAACCAAAACACTGACATGGGGTTCTTCATGGGCGCCCCACCAAGCCAAGGCGATGCCAAAAATGACTTCCAACAAGGCCAACAAAGAAACTTCTGGTGCCTTTAATGACCGAGCACAAATGACAGACAAAGTACATGGAATGGCAAGTTGCACGAACCCTAACAAAGCCAGAAGGCTTAAATCATGAGGGCTGGTTTGGAGGGGCCAGGCCAAGGGCAGTGTCATCAAAGAAGACAAGACGGCACCTAATAAAACAGAAGGGACCAAGTCAATCGACAAGCCAAGCGATTGACTTTTTTGGGTCAAGTTCCACTGGGTGGCACCGGCAATAGGCACACACAAAGCAACAGCGGCACCTAATAAAAAATTGGGATCACCCAACTGCAGCTGACTCACAAACATCAGCGCAATGCCTGCACCCGCAAAGGCAATGGCCAACCAAGTTCTGAGGGGCAATCGGTGGGAAA
>JBDLWA010000136.1:0-3845 GCA_039804505.1 Pseudomonadota bacterium | reverse complement strand
AGTCAGTCGTTGAACGAACATAATCAAGCCGTGAACAAATATCAACGCGGTCTGTCCCAATAAGTTCCCAAAGGTCAATCTTTCATGAGCCGTTCTTGGTTTATCAGTTTTGAAGGCATCGATGGCGCCGGCAAGTCCACGCACATTGAGGGTTTGTCTCAGTGGTTCAAAAGCAAGGGACATGTGGTGACGCTCACGCGAGAACCCGGCGGCACCCCCTTGGCCGAAAAGTTTCGTGAACTGGCTTTGCACGAAACCATGGACCCTTTGACAGAAGCCTTGGTGATGTTTGCCGCGCGCCGAGAGCACCTCATTCAAGTGATTGAACCGGCTTTGTCACGCGGGGAGGTGGTGCTTTGCGATCGCTTTACCGATGCCACATTTGCCTACCAAGGCGGCGGCCGAGGTTTTGACTGGCAGGTGCTTCAGCAACTGGAGCAAATGGTTCAAAAGGTGACTGCCACACCTTTGCGTCAACCCGATCTCACCATTTGGTTTGACTTGCCGCCCGAAGTGGCCGCCGAGCGATTGAGTACGGCGCGCGTGCCTGATAAATTTGAATCGCAACCTGCGTCATTCTTTCAAGCAGTCCGTTCTGGCTATGCCAAACGAATGAATGAAAACCCCGCAAGGTTTGCTCAAATTGCAGCGGATCAAACGCGTGACGCTGTTTGGTTGGATGTCTTAAAAGCCATTGAATTGGCGTACGCCCAATGAACGACGCAGCACCTTGGCTTCGCGCTCAAAGCCTGTCATTGCTGTCGCAACAAGGTCATGCCTGGTTGCTTCAAGGCCCTTCTGGTTTAGGTCAATACGAGTTGGCCTCGGCACTGGTCGGTGCTTGGCTGTGCGAGTCAGCCAACGCCAAGACTGTGGGTGCTTGCGGTCAATGCGGCAGTTGCCATGCCCTGAGTGTTCACACCCATGCCGATTTGTTTGTGCTGATGCCCGAAACCATTCTGCTTGAACTAGGCTGGCCATTGAGCGAAAAAGCACAATCTGAAATTGACAACAAAACGCGCAAGCCCAGCAAAGAAATTCGCATTGAAGCCATGCGCGATGCCATTGAGTTTTCTCAAAGAACCAATGCGCGGGGGCGCGGCAAAGCCGTGTTGGTGTTTCCTGCAGAACGCATGAACCATGTCACGGCCAATGCCTTGCTCAAAACCTTGGAAGAGCCGCCAGGCGATGTTAAGTTTGTGCTGGCCACTGAGGCGGCGCATCAACTGTTGCCCACCATTCGAAGCCGCTGTCAAACCCACACCATGACGTGGCCCGCAGAAGCAGAGGCAGTGGCATGGTTGGTCTCTCAGGGGCTGTCAACCAACGATGCGCCTTTGCTTTTGAAGACCGCTGGCGGTCGCCCTGATGAGGTACTGCGACAACTGCAACAAGGCCAGACCTTGCAATGGTGGTCCCAACTGCCCAAGGCTATGTTGATGGGCAATGCCTCACATTGCTCTGATTTGCCTGCGTCTGAGGTGATCGATGCGCTCCAGAAACTTTGCCACGATTTGGTAATGTTGCAATCTCAAGCACCTCTCAGATATTTCAATGTTGCCGATTTACCCAAACTCAAAACGTCGCAAGACCAGTTAACCGCATGGTTTAAGCGTCTGGCACAAGCAGCCAAAACGTCAGAGCATTCCTTCAATGCGGGTTTGATGCTCGAGGCACTTTGCACGGAAGCCCGCGAAGTGATGAACAGTTCTGCTTAATATGTATACCGATTCCCATTGTCATTTGTCGTTTCCCGAACTTAAAGCGCAGCTGTCTGACATTCGGCTCAAGATGTCTGAAGCCCAAGTGAACCGTGCGCTGTGCATTTGCACCACCATGGAAGAGTTTGATCAAGTCCACAGTTTGGCCACGACGTATGACAATTTTTGGAGCACTGTGGGCGTGCATCCAGACAACGAAGATGTCATTGAACCTTCGGTACAAGACCTGGTTGATAAAGCCCAACTGGCTCGCGTGGTTGCCATTGGTGAAACGGGTCTGGACTATTACCAAATGGAAGAGCGCAAAGGCGGCCGCACCATTAACGACATGGAATGGCAACGCAACCGCTTTCGAACCCACATTCGCGCCGCTCAACAGGCTCAATTGCCCATGGTGATCCACACGCGATCTTCGTCAGATGACACCCTTAGAATTTTGAAGGAGGAGGGTGAGGGCGGAGGCGTCAACAGTGTGGGCGGGGTGTTCCATTGCTTTACAGAATCCATGGCCGTGGCCAAAGCGGCTTTAGACATGGGCTTTTACATTTCGTTTTCTGGCATCTTGACCTTTAAAACGGCTCAAGAACTGCGTGAAGTTGCGGCCTGGATGCCTTTGGAACGCATCTTGATTGAGACTGATAGCCCTTATTTGGCGCCAGTGCCTTATCGTGGCAAAACCAACAATCCGTCCTATGTGCCTTATGTTGCCAAGTTATTGGCTGAATTGAGGGGCATGTCGCCAGAGGCTGTGGGTGAACTGACAAGTGCTAATTTCGACCAACTTTTCACAAAAGTGACGACTTAACCGTCATCAAAACACCCTCTTTATTTCCTTATAATGAACTTCAATTATCTTAAAAAGTATGTTGTTTTATATGGATTTATTTCTATATGCAGCATCGCTTTCGCTGGCTCCTATGAAGACTTTTTCACAGCCACTCACAGAGATGAAGTTAAAGTTGTTTCTAACTTATTAAGCCGCGGTTTTGACCCCAATACAGTCAATCTGAATGGTGAGCCCGCCATATTGCATGCGCTTAAGCAAGATTCAATGCAGACCGTTGAACTGTTGATCAAGCACCCCAAAATCAATGTCAACGTTCGAAATCCGCATGCCGAAACGCCCTTGATGTTGGTGTGTTTAAAAGGCGATTTACGACTTGCAAAGTTGCTAGTCAGCCGTCAAGCAGACATCAACCATCCAGGCTGGACGCCATTGCATTACGCGGCAACGGGTGGCCATGTTCCAATCATGCAAATGCTGCTCGAAGAAAGTGCTTATATCGATGCTGAATCGCCAAATGGCACGACACCGCTCATGATGGCTGCAAGATATGGCAACGGTCAGGCTGTCCAATTGCTGATCGACGAAGGCGCAGACATCCAACACAAAAACCAGCTTGGTTTAACTGCACTGGACTTTGCAACACAAGCCGCTCGACCAGACGCCATCAAAATCATCAAAGAAGCGTTAGAGAAGGATTTGGCTAAGAAAGCACCATCCAAATAGAGGGATGGCTATCTGAACAATGCAGATACATGCTTTATTAACTTCATACGATGTATATTATGTTAAGTAAAGTATGGATGAAATCATACAAAGCCAGTTTTGCAATGGGATTCGCTGATTGCGAACCATCCAATCAAAAGAATGGCCCTTTTCAGGGCCATCTTTTGTACTTAAGGACTGAGCTGCAGAACTTGGGTAGGACCCGCAGTTGTCATTCTCAAGGGTCTGTACTTAACCTGACCCCATTCATCCTTCATGTCCTGATACCTTGGTGAAAATGGATGGCCACTTTGCCCAGTTTGGTAAATGAAAACAGAGTCATCTAAATTGGCCAGGTCGTAAACAGCACGCATGGAAGCTGCGTGGCGTGTAGCAAAAGGCACCGTAGCGCTGCTGGTCCAGTACTGACCCACATTGACTGTAAAGCCATCGCCACCGCTGGGCCCTGTCACATCAAAAATTGAGGCTAAGGCTTTGACATTGCCGAAGGGCTTGTGAGCACTCAAAGCAGGATGCGCACGGCCCCAATTCCAAGTCGCCACTTTGTCGCCCTGCATCCCCACAATTTTGTCCAACGCAGCGTCAAGCGCTTTGTTCATCAGACTTTGACAGCC
>JBDLWA010000135.1:0-12533 GCA_039804505.1 Pseudomonadota bacterium | reverse complement strand
TTCGTCGTTTGCAGTTAGTTTTTTTTCTGCTGTTTTACGAGGATCAGAACCTCGACATGCCCTGCCACGCGTCCGAACCCATGTCGAAACCAGTGCAGCCCCAAGCCTCGTATTTTAGGCCTGTTCTACAAATTGCAAGGGGTCAATGCCCTTCAAAGACGGCTTATTTGCAATTTGCAGACGCAATACAGGCTGAAATCAACAGCCAGCAGCGATCAGGTCAGGCTTTCTACCCGACCAAAACGGACCATGGTGCTGCCCACCGTAAAGCGCTTGCTGCGCGTGGGCATGATCAACACAGTGTTGTCATAAGGCGTGCGCAATGTGTGGCCCGCATCTTCAGCCAAAGCGGTGCCTGCTTTTTCAATCACTTCTAAGCCGTTGTAAACCGCCAGCCATTCAAAGTCTAGCGACTGTGCTGGGTAGCCTTCAGTCACTTGCACCACCTTTTGATCAAGCGCTGGCAAGCTGCAACGTGAATCGACCCATTCGGCCGAGGCCACGCCTGTGACTTTCAAAAACTTCAAAGTGGTTTCGCGTGCAATTTGCTCACATGCTTTTTCCCAATGCTGACCCGCCTCTAGCAAGATGGCGGTGTTGTGTTTGTTCGGATCGCCAAAGGCAGCGCGCTCAATCATGCGCAAACCGTTGGCGTGACCAGTGTCCACCATGAGCCATTCGGGCAGGCCAATTTTGGCGGACAGGTTGATTGATTTTTGACCGCCTTTGGGGCGCACGCCGCACACCATCAGGGGGGCGCTGGGTGCGCTCATAGAGTGCAAGTCGAGCAAGAAGTCGGCGGTGTCAATGTAGTCCACCAATTCGCGCGCACGGCGCAGTTCTATGCTGTCGCGCGGGCCCTTTAAAACTTCGTCAGACCAAACGCGATTGAAGTCTTCTTCCACAAATCGATTGCCATCTGGGTTTTGCGGATCCCACATTTGGTAGGCCGCCACATTGGCAAAAATGAACGACACCACACCACAAATAGGCTGAAAATTTTGCTTGAACAAATAGTCCAAGGTAATGGCGCCACTCAACTCATTGCCATGGGTGAGCGCTTGAACAATGACGTGCGGGCCAGGCTTGCCGGAATCTAGGCGCGTGACGTAATCAATGCCCACATTGCTTTGGCGATAAGCACTGATGTTGGGAGCGGTCAGTTCAACTTTGGGAGTGGGCGCAGTGTTGGTCATGGTGTGTTCACTTCTTGGCTTTGGATGTTGCAAATTGTGCCAACACAGCAGTGAGCTGTTGGAGGTCTTGCGCCAGTTTGTCGTAGCCCACACCTTTGCCACGGCCCGTGTCATCGGTGTACAAGCGTTTGTTGAGTTCAACTTGCAAGCTGTGCTTGCCTTGTGCAGGGTTTGAAAACGCTCGAACCAATTCAACGCCTTTGAACGGGTCGTTGATCTTCACCTCATAGCCGCAGCCTTGCATGAAGTCTTTCACCAAGTGCGTAAATTCGGCATCACACGTGGTGCCATCGCGGTCGCCCAGCACCACATCGGCGCGGGCAATGCCAGCACCGCCTTCGCCCATTTTGCCGCTGACCGCATTCATGGAATGGCAGTTGATGTGATAGCACACACCAAAATTTTGCTGATGGTCGTCAATCAGTTTTTGCAATTGAGCTTGATAGGGCAGGGCATAGCGTTGAATGCGTTGCTGCACTTCATCGATCGACAACTTGCGGTTGTAAATAGGGCGACCATCGTCCAGGGTGCGCCATATGAGCGACTTGCCAATGTTGGCTTTGCCGCTGGGCACATAGGTGTGTGGCCACTCGCCATCGATCATCGACAAATCGACATCACCGATGTGACGATTGGGATCGATGTAAGTCCGTGCAAACTCGGCTAACAACAAATGTGCGCCATGGTGGGGTGCATGAGACCACAAGGCATCAATGAAGACGTCTTCGCCATCGCGCAAATCGTCCAAAGGCAAGCAGGCATTGAAGTCGCTGGGGAAAATGGGACTGGAGTGCGGTGAGTCCATCACCAAGGGAACGGCCTGCTGTGCAGTATGAAGGCTGAAGGCCTCCGTTTTGAGAGTGGCTGACATGTGTGCTCCTGTGAACCCCATTTGAATGGCGTTCATTTTAGAGGGATGTCAGAAGGCTTGCTCAGTGTCCGCCGGCTGGCTTGGCGTCTTTTTTGGCATCGCCATGGCCATCGCCTTTAGCATCACCTTTCGCATCACCTTTCGCATCACCCGCTTTAGCAGCGCCGCCTTCTTGAACTTTGACCAATTTGCATTTCTTCATGGCGGGCGCGCTGGAAGTGGCGGGCAAGTCTTCGCAAACTTTCTCAACCTTGTAGGCCCAGGCTGCAGGCAAGCAACACAGACTCAATACCAAACCCAAGAGGGTGGCTATCAGGAAGTTGCTTGAATTTGGGGAATACATGTGAGTAACCATTAAGATACGAAAAACATCAAGCCGATTGTCGGCCTTTATCTTGACTCAATTATCTGAAAGAAGAATCAATTGTCAAATTTGATCCGTTGGCCCTTGACTGCGCTAGGGGTTTGGGGCGGTGCTTGGTACTTGTATATTTTCTTAATTGAGCTGGACATGCATTCTTCTGTGGCCATGCTGTTTGCCACCATGGCTAGCATCATGGCAGCCGCCATTGGCTGGCAAAGACGCATGTCGCAGGCCAGGGTGGCCGCGTTGGCCTTGGGTTTTCCGGTGTCGTTTTGGCTCTTGGGCACCGCCAGTATTCCTGCATGGATTTGGTTGCTGCCCTTAGTGCTCATTGTTTGGGTCTATCCCATGCGTGCTTGGCGCGATGCGCCCGTGTTCCCTACGCCTTTGAATGCTTTGCGCGATGTGCCGCGCTATGCCATCTTGCCTGCACAAGCCAAAATTTTGGACGCCGGTTGTGGCGCCGGTGACGGTCTCAAAGCTTTGCGCATGGCCTACGTCAATGCGCAGTGGATTGGTATTGAGTTCAGCCGCCCCTTAAGCTGGCTGGCCAAATTCAGATGCCCTTGGGCCGAAGTGCGATGCGGTGATATTTGGGAAGACCATTGGGGCGCCTACGACATGGTCTATTTGTTTCAACGCCCCGAAACCATGCCCCGCGCCGTGGAAAAAGCCAAGGCAGAAATGAAGCCTGGCGCATGGTTGGTGAGCTTAGAGTTTGAAGCGGCAGAGCTCAAGCCAACGGCTACAACTGAGGCCAGCCCTGGTCGGCCCGTGTGGTTGTACCAAGCCCCGTTTACGGGTCAATCCCGAGAGACAAGACTGCGCTAAGCACTATCATCTTTTCAATTCATTTCATTCGGAGATTTTCATGCTCAAACCCGGCCTCATGATGGACCGCCCCTTGCTCTTGTCTGGTATTTTGGAGCACGCTGCTGCGCAGTTTGGTGGTCAAGAAGTGGTCTCGCGTGAAACGCATGGCCCTTTGTTTCGTTACACCTACGCAGAATGTGCAAAGCGTTCACGCAAATTGGCCAATGCCCTCAAGGGTTTGAATTTGAAAGAGGGCAGTGTGGTGGGCTCGATTGCCTGGAACAACCACCGCCACCTTGAAGCGTACTACGCTGTGTCGGGCAGTGGCATGGTGATGCACACCTGCAACCCACGTTTGCACCCACAGCAACTGATTTACATCATCAACCACGCCGAAGACGAAGTGGTGTTGTTTGACATCACCTTTGCGCCCCTCATCAAAGGCATTGCGGCGCATTGCCCCAAAGTGCGCGCCTGGGTTTGTCTCACCGAGCGTGCCCACATGCCCGAGATTGAAGGCGTGGCCAATGTGCTTTGTTACGACGAACTGATTGCACCTGCGACTGACGTGTTTGAATGGCCCGAGTTTGACGAGCGCACCGGCGCTGCCATTTGTTACACCTCTGGCACCACGGGCAACCCCAAAGGCGCCATGTATTCACACCGCGCCATTGTGATCAATGCACTGTCGGGTTGCATTCCAAGCATCTTGAATCTATCGCCAGACGAGGCCATTCTGCCTGTGGTGCCCATGTTTCACATCAATGCTTGGTGCATTCCTTACGCTGCACCCATTGCTGGCGCCAAGCTGGTGTTGCCCGGACCCAAGCTAGACGGTGCCAGTTTGTACGAACTGATTGAAGCCGAAAAAGTCTCCATCAGCGCGGGCGTGCCCACCATTTGGATGGCACTCATCCAGCACGTTGAGCAAAACAAATTGAAATTCTCAACCATGAAGCGCACCGCTGTGGGTGGCTCGGCCATGCCGACGGCCTTGATTGCCAAATTCAGCGACGACTACGGTGTGGAAGTGCGCCATGGCTGGGGCATGACCGAAACCACGGCCGTGGCCACCATGAGCAGCATGACGCCAGAGCAACGAGCCATGTCTGCACCAGATCGACATGCACTGGTCGGCAAGCAAGGCCGCTCAGTGTTTGGCGTTGAGATCAAAGTGGTGGATGAAGAAGGCAATACCCTGCCGCGCGATGGCACCTCTCAAGGCGAGTTGATGGTGCGCGGTCAGTGGATTATTTCGGGCTACTACAAGGGTGAAAATTCCCCCTTGCATGATGGCTGGTTCCCCACGGGCGACATTGCCACCATCGACGCGCAAGGTGTTATGCAAATTCGCGATCGCACCAAAGACGTGATCAAAACGGGTGGTGAATGGATCAGCTCCATTGACTTAGAAAACGCGGCCATTGCACACCCCGCAGTGGCCATGGCCGCTGTGATTGGCGTGAAGCACCCCAAGTGGGACGAGCGTCCCTTGATGTTTGTGGTGCGCAAACCAGGCCAGTCGGTTGAGAAAGAAGAAATCTTGTCTTTCTTGGAAACCAAAGTGGCCAAGTGGTGGGTACCGGACGATGTGATCTTTTTGGAATCCTTGCCAGTGGGCGGCACCGGCAAGGTTCAAAAAGGCGACTTGCGTCAAACCTATGGCGGCGTGTTCAGCTGAGCACGCACGCCACAAATTTAGAACCGGTAACCCAGACCCACGCCGATGAGGAGTGGGTTGAGTTTAAGGGTGCCGCTGTTGACACCGCTCACATAAACATCGGTCTTTAAATTGACTTTTTTGACGTCAATGTTGAAGCTGAGATTCTTTTCAATGGGAAAGTCAACGCCCGCCTGAAATGCACTGCCCCAGCTGTGGCCATCGAGTGTGGCATTGCCGTTGAGCAATTGGGTTTGCGTTAACTTGGTGTAGTTCACACCGGCCCCCACATAAGGGGTATAGCCTGAAAAGTTGTCAAAGTGATACTGCAAGGTGACCGTGGGTGGCAGGTGCTTAAAGGTGCCAATGTCTGCGGCCATGACAGATGAGTTGACTGTTTGCTTTTGCGGCACTGTCAAAACCAGCTCAACAGCCACATTCTTGTTGATGAAGTAACTGACGTCTACTTCGGGAATGGTTTTGTTGTTCACACTTAAACCCAAGCTAGTGGAATCTTTGTTGGTCATGTCGAGGCCGACAGCACGTGCACGAATCAACCAGGGACCTTGATCAGCCAACACAGCGCCAGACAAAAGCGTACAAACAGCAGTGGTGAGAATGAGTTTTTTCATGATTTGATTTCCTTTAGTCAACGGTTTGAATAACCGTTCAGTCATTGGAAATCTTTCAGATGGGGCGCACATTGATGCAGGTCAAATAAAAACTATTAATGCGTCTAAAAGTACACATTTATTTTAAATAGCAATTCCTTAAAACTAATTCTGCATGCGCAATAGCGATGCAATAGCGATGCAATAGCGATGCAATGGCTATGCAATGAGTGACGCTTGCCAAGTCAGTACAAATTGACGCTGCGCTTCGGTCTCTGGGGTGTGTGGCTCTTCAGTGCGTTTGTCCATGGCCTGCCACTTTTGCAGCAGCAAATCCAAAGCTTCTGGGCCCTTCATGCCTTGTGACACCAGCCAAGTGGCTGCAACGGTACCCGTGCGGCCAATACCCGCACGGCAATGCACATACACCTTGCCACCTTGCTGCAAAGCTTCGTCGATGCTTCGCAAAATACCCAGCATTTGTGCGGCGCTCGGCACACCAAAGTCGGTGATGGGGTGGTTGATACGAACAGCCCCGCCCATGGGCTGATAAGGTTTTAAAGGATCGGAAGGTGCTGTGAGATCGATGAAATGCGTGATGCCCATTTGCGCCAACAACTGCAAGCGTTCGGGCAACAAGCCTTCGCCTTCTTTGCCAGGATGCTCGCCCGCCAACACTCGATCTGCCCACAGCCAATACGTATTGCCATGAGGACGGGGCAGTGCATCACCCCGCGGGTCTAAAAAAGAAAGCCCGCCGGCAGGGCCAGCGGGCTTTGAACTTGAAGTCATCAATGCGCCAGAATTTTGGACAAAAAGTCTTGCGTGCGTTCGTTCTTTGGATTTGCAAAGAACTCGGTAGCGGTGTTTTGTTCCACAATTTGACCTTGGTCCATGAAGATCACGCGGTCGGCCACGGAGCGGGCAAAGCCCATCTCGTGCGTCACACAAATCATGGTGATGCCTTGGTTGGCCAATTCCACCATCACGTCCAGCACTTCATTGATCATCTCGGGGTCGAGCGCTGAAGTGGGCTCATCAAACAACATGATTTTGGGCGTGAGGCACAAAGAGCGAGCAATGGCCACACGTTGCTGCTGTCCGCCTGACAATTGCAGAGGGTACTTAGACGCTTGCTCGGCAATGCGCACGCGCTTGAGCTGTTGCATGGCGCGCTCTTCGGCTTCAGCCTTGGGCACATTGCCCACCCACATGGGGGCCAGCGTGAGGTTTTCCAGCACGGTGAGGTGCGGGAACAAATTGAACTGCTGGAACACCATGCCCACTTGGCGGCGCACCGCTTCAATGGATTTGACGTCGTCGGTCAGTTCGGTGCCATCCACCGTGAGGGTGCCGGCTTGGTGCACTTCCAAACGGTTGATGCAACGAATGAGCGTACTTTTGCCAGAGCCTGAGGGGCCGCACACCACAATGCGCTCGCCTTTGGCGACCGACAAATCAATGTCGCGCAACACGTGGAACTCGCCGTACCACTTGTTAACTTTAGAAAATTCGATGATGGGACTTGAGGTACTCACTTCACTGTCTCCGTGTTCCAGTATTCAGATGGGATTCCAGCCATTGGCTGTAGCGTGACATCGCAAAACATGCGATGAAGTAAATGGCGGCCACAAACAATTGGCCTTCGATGAAGAACTTGCGCCAGTCGGCATCGCCCAGCGCCAGTTGCACGGCACCTGTCAGGTCGTACAAGCTCACAATGGTGACCAAAGACGTGTCCTTAAAAGCGCCAATGAAAGTGTTCACAATGGCGGGCACCACCAAGCGCAGAGCTTGGGGCAACACAATCATGCGTTGAATTTGCCAGTAGCTCAGGCCCAATGAATGGGCGGCTTCTACTTGGCCTTTGGGCAGGGCTTGCAAACCACCGCGAATCACTTCGGCCAAGTAGGCCGCCGTGAACAAGGTCATGCCCACCAACACGCGCACCAATACGTCAATCTTGGTGCCTTGCGGCATGAACAAAGGCAAGATGAACGAGGCCATGAACAACACCGAGATGAGGGGCACGCCACGCACAAACTCGACAAAGATCACGCACAAGGTGCGAATGGCTGGCAAGTCGGACTGTCGACCCAAGGCTAACAAAATGGCCAAAGGAAAAGCCACCACCAAGCTAACGCTGGCCAACAGCAAAGTGAGGGGCAAGCCACCCCATCGGGCTGTTTCAACAAGCGTCAGGCCGGCAAAGCCGCCAAACATCAAGGCAAAGAAGAAGGCGTAAACCACCACCCAAGCCACTGCCAGCGCGGGGCGCCAGAAGGTGCGAAGGCAGGACACGACCAAAAGCAAGACCAACACAGAGCTGGCCACCAAGGGGCGCCATTGTTCTTCAAAGGGGTAACGGCCAAACAAGATGAGGCGGCCTTTTTCGGCCACAACACCCCAGCAGGCGCCTACGCCATGGGCTGCACGGCAAGCGGCGTTGTCGGCATTGGGAATGGCGTACCACACCGTCCAGTTGAAGATGGGTGGAATGGCCCAAACCAACATCGCTAAAAAGACAACGGTAAGGAGGCTGTTGACGGGGCCGTCAAAGAAGCCCCGTTGAATCCAAGCCCACACGCCTGTTTCGTTCACAGGCGGACGGCGGGCTGCGATGGGTTCGAAATGTTGTTGATAACCGGTGGCTTGCATCATCGGTCCTTGAGTCGCACGCGGCGGTTGTAAATATTCATGAGCGCTGAGGTGAGCAAACTCAAACTTAAATAAATCAGCATGACCAAGGCAATGCACTCAATGGCACGACCCGTTTGGTTCAAGGCCGTTGAACTGATCGACACCAAATCGGGGTAGCCCACAGCCACAGCCAAAGATGAGTTTTTGATCAAGTTCAAGTACTGACTGGTGAGTGGCGGAATGATCACGCGCATGGCTTGCGGCAACTGAATGAGGCGCAGCTCTTGAGTGCGCTTGAGGCCCAAGGCCACAGCAGCTTCATGCTGACCAAAAGACACCGATTGAATGCCTGCGCGAACCACTTCGGCAATATAGCCAGAGGTGTACACCGTGAGGCCGATGAGCAGGGTGAGGTATTCGGGGGTGACAGAACCACCGCCCACCACATTGATCTCGGTCACTTCGGGAATGTCAATGTCGCTTGGTGCGCCGCCAATGAGCCAACCCACAACGCCGCACAAAACGAACAAGCCCAGTCCTGGCAAAAACGACGGCTTGGTGTGACCTGTGGCTTCAAAGTGCTGCTTGACGTGACGTGTCCAGAACTTCCAGGCACCGATGCCCACGCACAAACCAATGAGTGTTCCCCAGTGGCCGGATTCCCAGACGGGGAGTGGGTATTGCAAACCATTCTTGCTAAAGAACACACCCGCCAAAGGCTTGATAGGATCTTCAATAGGGGGTAACAACTCGGTCATGGCAAAGTACCACATGAAGAGTTGGAGCAGCAAAGGAATGTTGCGCGTCACTTCAACATAGCTGGCGCACAAAGATTTGACCAAAGTGTTTTTGGTCAGACGGCCAATGCCAATCAGGGTGCCCAAGAAAGTGGCCATGACCAAGCCAACCAGGGCCACCCGCAAAGTGTTGCTCAGGCCAATGGCATAGGCCATGAGGTAGCTTTGGGAGGAGTCGAATTCAATGAGACTTTCGCCAATGCCGAAACCAGCGGGTTGGAGGAAGAAATCAAAACCACTTTGGATGCCCCGCGCGCGCATGTTGGCGAACGTGTTGGACATCAAGTAGCCCACGGCCAGAACCAGTATCAAGATCGCTAGGATTTGATACACCAGTCCGCGGAAGGCTTGGCTGCGCCAAGACCACTGACGTTTGGGAGGAGGAGGGGTGCTCATGAGAATAGACCGGCCCGCACGAGGCGGGCCGGAAGTCTTTGGTTTAAAAAGTTTTCCTCATGGAGGAGAACGCAAAGCTGAAATTAACGGACGGGAGGTGCGTACATCAAGCCACCTTTGTTCCACTGGTTGTTCAAACCACGTGGCAATTTCAGAGTGGACTTAGGACCGACGTTGCGCTCAAACATTTCGCCGTAGTTACCCACTGCCTTGATGGCGCGGTAAGCCCAGTCTTTGTCCAAGCCCAACAATTTGCCGGTGTCTTCAGAGGTACCCAAAATACGCATCACGACGGGGTCTGTGCTGCTGGATTTCATTTGGTCCACGTTAGCTTGTGTGATGCCATATTCTTCAGCTTCGATCAAAGCGTAAGCCACCCATTTCACAATGGCGAAGAACTCGTCATCACCGCGGCGCACGCTGGGGCCAAGGGGTTCTTTAGAGATCAACTCGGGCAAGATCAGGTGATCATCAGGGTTGGTCGCTTCTTTGTTACGCACAGAAGCCAAACCGGAGGCGTCTGTGGTGTAAGCCTGGCAACGACCAGCAAAGTAAGCTTTGTTGGTGGCTTCTTGTGTGTCAAACACCACTGGCTTCACGTTCAACTTCATGACTTTGGAGTAGTCATTCAAGTTCTTTTCAGTGGTGGTGCCAGACTGCACGCACACTGTGGCGCCCTTGAGCTTGGTAGCGCTGGTAATTTTGGATTTCTTGGGAACCATGAAGCCTTGGCCGTCATAGTATGTGGTGCCTGTGAAGTGCAAGCCCAAAGAAGCATCGCGGTTCAGGGTCCAAGTGGTGTTGCGTGACAAGATGTCAATTTCGCCAGCTTGCAACACGGCAAAACGCTGAGCAGCGTTCAGGGGTGTGTATTTGATTTTGGAAGCGTCGCCCAACACTGTGGCGGCCACAGCCTTGCAAACGTCAATGTCCAGACCTGCCCAAACACCTTGGCTATCAGCAGCAGCAAAGCCAGGCAAACTGGGGTTCACGCCGCAGTTCAGGGTGCCACGTGCCTTGATGGCGTCGATGGTTTTGCCAGCAAAAGCAGGGGTTGCCAAAGTACCGAGCAACGCCAAAGCAGCAGTTGCCAGCAGAGGACGTTGAATCATTTTGCGAATGGATTTCATGGAGTAGCTCCGAAATTAAGAAAATCACATTTTGCATGAAAAAATGCTGATAAAACTGCGGGTAAGTGCTGACGTCAGGGTCTGAAACACCTTGGTAACCCCAAGATTGTGCGATGTGGTTCAGGCTGCCCCACGAAAGTGCAGACAATTGAGGCTGGCGTCACCCGTTTCACCAAAAAGTAACAAAAAACGATGGCAAAACACGTTTCAGAAACCCCGGCCACCCAATGGTTGAAGGAAAAAAAAGTTTCGTATACCGAGCACCCTTACGACTATGTAGACAATGGCGGTACGGCGGAGTCGTCAAAACAGCTGGCTGTGCCCGAGCACGAGGTGGTCAAAACGCTGGTGATGCAGGATGAAAACGGCAAAGGCTTGGTCGTTTTGATGCATGGCGATTGCAAAACATCCACCAAAAACCTGGCGCGGCAAATTGGTTGCAAATTGGTAGAGCCCTGCAAGCCCGACGTGGCGCAGAAAAATTCGGGATACATGGTGGGCGGCACATCGCCCTTTGGCTTGCGCAAGCCCATGCCCGTTTATGTGGAGTCCAGTATTTTGGAATTGCCCAAAATTTGGATCAATGGCGGGCGCCGTGGCTTCTTGGTCGGCATCGATCCACAAGTGTTGGTCACAGCATTGGGCGCCAAGCCCGTGCAATGTGCTTTGCCGCAATCAAGCGGGCGGGCAATTACAGATCTTTGAGCGCTGAAGCGATTTGCGCTTCAAAAATTTTGGGGTCACCCAGTGCCTTGGCATTGAGCAAAGCCAGCTTCACCAAAAACAACTCTGATTTGTCAGGGCCGGCTTGGTCAATGGCGTTGGCCAAGGCGTCGTATACCTGCTCCAGGCCTGCAATGTCTAAGGGGGTGGGGGTGGTCATAGGTTCAATGGATTCGGTGGGGTGGGCTGATGCACATTGCGCCATGTTCATTGCAAGCAGGCCGCTAGCAAACTTTGCTTCAAGCGTGCTGCATCAAGCTGCAACCACCTGCCGCAAATGTGCTGATCTGGGCGGAATAAATAGGCGCCATCTGTGGGTACAGCGTATCGATGTTGAAAGCGTTGTTGTGGGTCGTGCAATGTGACGTGTGCACTGGCCATGGTTTGTGTTTGTGCTGTTGCTGTTGCTGTCGCTGTCGCTTGTGCTTGTGCACTGATCGCAATGAGCTTGATGGGGAAGCCTTGTTGCTGAAGTTCTGTGATCGCTTGTGTGATGTGGGATGGCACGCCTTGAGCATCGGCTGCGTACACCAAATCGAAACTACCCCCTAAGTGATCCAGCAAATAGTCATCGTGCTGAAGTTGCAAGTTTTGAGGCGGCGCCCCTAAAGCGGGGCCACCTGTAAATAAAGCATTGTCATCACAGGAACTGTTGAGCTTGGAGTGGCTGTACTCGTGCGGCCTAGATGTGCGCCAGTGATAAAGCGGACGCACAAATTCTTCAGTCAATGACAAGGACAACACCGCATCCCGTAGCAATCGAAACCCACGACTAGGCGGCGCCATAAATCGCGTGCTCTTGCCCGCTTCAGTAATGATCTCTCGTGCTGCGCCCACGCGTTCTGTGCTGTGGTTCTGCATCAGTGCTTCTGGTGCATGGCCATTGAGCACAAAGGCCAAGTGCCAGCCCAAGGATTGCGCATCTTGGAAAGCGGTGTTGGCACCGCGCACGCCAAAGATGGGTAACAAGTGCGCGGCATCGCCTGTAAACACAATGCGTTGGTGCACGTACTCAGGTAAGGTGAGTGTTCGCGCAGAGTAAACAGAATTCCAATCCATTTCCCAAGGCGTGCCCTCAAAGCCAATCATCTTGAGTTGGGCATCAATGCGCTGCTTTAAAGACTCGGGACGCAAGGCTTCTTCAGGCGTTTCGCCTGGCGGCAGTTGATAGTCCACACGCCAAATGCCATGCGGCTCGCGGTGCATCAAAATGGTGTTGCCACGGTTCCAGTCGGGGTCAAAAAACGCCAAGCGTTCAGTGGGGTAGGGCAAGTCGATGCGAATGTCGGCAATGACAAAGATGCTTTCATAGGACGAACCTTCCAGCTTCAA
>JBDLWA010000134.1:0-3912 GCA_039804505.1 Pseudomonadota bacterium | reverse complement strand
GGTGACCACTGGGAACTGCAACAACTTGTTCAAAGTTTCTTCGCGCAGGTCTTTGGCCTTTTGCTTGCTGATGGTTTTTTCCATCTGCTTTTGCAATGCCGGCACGTTCACTTGGTGATAGTGCATGGCATGCAATGTGGCGGCAGTCGGGCTAGGCACCCAAGCTGTATTGGCGCCCGCATTGGGGTGCACAATTTTTTGCTTCAACATGTCGGCCATCAAATCGGGCATGGCCCACATGCCCTTGCCAATTTGCGCGCGACCGCGCAGGCCGGCTTGCAAGCCCACCGCCACGTTGGCTTTTTCGTAAGCGCCCAACCAAGTGCTGCCCTTGATGTCGCCCTTGCGCATCACGGGGCCAGCCAACATGCAGGTGTGCATTTCGTCGCCGGTGCGGTCCAAGAAGCCGGTGTTAATGAACGCCACGCGTGATTTGGCGGCGGCAATGCACGCAGCCAAATTGGCGCTGGTACGACGCTCCTCGTCCATGATGCCCAGCTTCACAGTGGAAGGCTTCAAGCCCAAGACTTTTTCAACACGACCAAACAAGGTGTCGGCAAAACCCACTTCTTTGGGGCCGTGCATTTTGGGCTTCACGATGTACACACTGCCCGTGCGGCTGTTGCGGAAGTTGGCGCCCTTCTTTTTCTGCAAGTCCACCATGGCACACGTGGTGGTGATCATGGCGTCCATGATGCCTTCAGGAATTTCTTTTTGCGTGCCGTCTGCCGCGTTGTACAAAATGGCAGGGTTGGTCATGAGGTGACCCACATTGCGCACGAACAACAAAGAACGGCCATGCAACACTTCCTGGCCTTTGCCGCTGGGCTTGGTGTACACGCGGTCTGCGTTCAAGGTGCGCTTGAAAGTCTTGCCGCCCTTTTGCACTTCTTCGGCCAAGGTGCCTTGCAGAATGCCCAACCAATTGCGGTAGGCCAACACTTTGTCTTCTGAGTCCACAGCGGCCACAGAATCTTCCAAATCAAGAATGGTGGAGAGCGCAGACTCGGCCACCAAATCGGACACGCCAGCAGGGTCTGTTTTGCCAATGGGGTGTGACTTGTTAATTTGCAAATCAAGGTGCAAACCGTTGTGCTTGAACAGCAAAGAAGTGGGCGCTTTGGCATCGCCTTGGAAGCCCACAAATTGTTTGGCATCGGCCAAGGTGGTGGTGCCAGACTTCAAGCTGACCACTAGCTTGCCGCCCTTCACGCTATAACCCGTGCTGTCAATGTGCGAACCCTTCTTCAAAGGCGCGCAACGGTCGAGCACATAGCGGCAATACTCAATCACTTTGGCGCCGCGCTTGGGGTTGTAGCCCGTGCCTTTTTCGCAGCCATCGGCTTCGCTCAAAGCGTCGGTGCCGTACAAGGCGTCGTACAAAGAGCCCCAACGTGCGTTGGCGGCGTTGAGTGCATAACGTGCATTCAAAATAGGCACCACCAACTGAGGGCCCGCTAACACGGCCAACTCTGCGTCCACGTTTTGTGTGGTCGCTTTGGGGCTCTTGGGTTCGGGCACCAAGTAGCCAATCGACGTCAAGTGCTTGCGATAAGCCTTCATGGCTTTGGCATCGGCAATGGGGCCGGGGTTGGCGGTATGCCATTGGTCCATGTCCAACTGAATGCGATCGCGCTCGGCCAACAAGGCAATGTTCACAGGCGCCAAGTCTTTCACGATGGCATCAAAGCCAGACCAAAAGGTCTTGCTCTTCACGCCCACGGCAGGCAAGACCTGGTCTTCAATGAATTGGTACAAATCGGTGGCCACGTGCAGGCCGTGAATGCTGGTGCGTTGGGTCATGAGAGCCTCTTGGATCGTTAAAAAATAAATCTGTTGGAGAGTGAAATGGAGACCATTTTTCTCAATTAAGTCCTACTGTATTCGATGTTTCAAGGTTAATAAATTGGGCAAACATCCTTTGACTTGTGACTTTTTTGCAAAGATTCACCCCAATCCTTCAAAAATTCGTCAAAATATTGCCAATACTTAGACACCCAAGAAAGTTGCCCCATGGCCCATGAGCGCATCTTGATCAGTGAAGTCGGCCCGCGCGATGGCCTGCAATCTGTCAAGCAAACCATGCCCACCGCCAACAAGCTGCGCTGGATCGATGCGCTGGTGGCTTCAGGGCTTCAAGAAATAGAGGTGGCCTCATTTGTACCGGCCCATTTGTTGCCCCAAATGGCCGATGCGGCAGACGTGGTTCAGCACGCCCTTCAATACCGGCACCTCACCGTCATGGCTTTGGTACCTAACCGAAAAGGCGCAGAAGCCGCCCTCAAAGCAGGCGCCCAAAAACTCACCATTCCCGTGTCCGCCAGCGAAGCACATTCCATGGCCAATGTGAGAAAAACACGCCAGGCCATGGTGGAAGAAGTCAGGGCCATTGTTCAAATTCGCAACGAACTGGCACCGCACGTCAAAGTGGAAGCTGGTATTTCCACCGCATTTGGCTGCACCCTGCAAGGACATGTGGCAGAAGATGACGTGGTCAAGTTGGCCGCCGCAGTGATAGAAGCAGGCGCCGATGAATCGGGCTTGTCGGACACCACGGGCATGGCCAACCCTGCGCAGGTGCGCAGAATTTTCAAACGTGTGTTTGCTGAAATTGGCGAGCACACGGGTGCCGCTCACATGCACAACACACGGGGCTTGGGCCTGGCCAATTGCTTGGCCGCCTACGACGTGGGCGTGCGCACGTTTGACAGTTCATTGGCCGGTTTGGGCGGGTGTCCCTATGCACCCGGCGCATCAGGCAATGTGGTCACAGAAGACTTGGTGTTTATGTTTGAAGCCATGGGCATTGAAACAGGCGTGGATCTCACGCAACTGATCTTGGCCAGACAAGCTCTCCAAGATGGCCTGCCCCACGAACCGCTCTACGGCATGACCCCCGACGCAGGCCTCCCCAAAGGCTGGTCGCAAACTTTCACGAATTAACCTTGATGAACACAGAAAAAACACTGCCCTACACAGGCATTCGCGTTGTTGAATTTACCCACATGGTGATGGGCCCCACCTGCGGCATGGTGCTGGCCGACTTGGGTGCCGAAGTGATCAAGGTCGAGCCCATTGGCCACGGCCACGAGGGCGATGGGACACGCAAACTGCTGGGCTCGGGTGCGGGTTTTTATCCCCTGTTCAATCGCAACAAAAAAAGCTTAGCGCTCGATTTAAAAACACCCGAAGGCAAAGAAGCCGTGCTGCGCTTGATTGCCACCGCCGACATCGTCAGCGAGAACTTCAAGCCCGGCACCATGAAAAAACTGGGGCTGGACTACGACACCTTGAAGAAGGTCAACCCAAAACTGATTTACGTCACGCTCAAAGGCTTTTTGCCAGGCCCTTACGACCACCGAACCGCCTTGGATGAAGTGGTGCAAATGATGGGCGGCTTAGCCTACATGACAGGCCGCCGCGGCGATCCCTTGCGCGCTGGCACCAGCGTGAACGACATCATGGGCGGTATGTTTGGTGCCATCGGTGCCATGGCAGCGCTGGCGCAACGCACACAAACAGGCGAAGGCCAAGAAGTGCAAAGTGCCTTGTTTGAAAACAATGTGTTTTTGGTGGCGCAGCACATGATGCAGTATCAAGTCACCGGCAAGCCTGCCGCGCCTATGCCTGAGCGCATTTCAGCATGGGCTGTATACGACGTCTTTGTGGTGAAAGATGGTGAGCAAATATTCTTGGCGGTGGTGAGTGACACCGCTTGGAAAATTTTCTGCGACGTGTTCCAGTACCAAGATTTGTTTGACGATCCGCGTTTGGCCAGCAACAACGACCGCGTGGTGGCCCGCGACTGGCTCATTCCCTTGCTGCGCGAACGACTCAAAGACTTTTCTGCCGCCCACCTCAGTGAGGTGTTCGAGAAAAATGCCTTGCCCTATGCCCCCATCACCGCACCGC
>JBDLWA010000133.1:0-3334 GCA_039804505.1 Pseudomonadota bacterium | reverse complement strand
GGATCTTTTCGCCATCGCCTTGCCCCTGTGATTGAGGCGACACAGTGAGCGCGGCCATCTCGGCTGTTTTGGCTTCGGGGTAGGGATAGAGTGCTGCACACGCGAAGATCACGCCATCGTGTTCAATGATGGTGTAGTGATCGACATCACGTTCAATCTCTGTGCGGTCGCGTTTCACCAACGTACCGTCGTTTTCAAAGGGTTCAATGAGTTGCAAGATGCCGCCCACATCGTCTGATGTAGCTTCGCGCAGTTCTTCTAACTTCTCATCGATCACCATGGTGCCAATGCCGTCGTGCACATAAATTTCTAGTAGCAATGCACCATCTACCGCGAAGGGCAAGATGTGGCTGCGTTCCACACCTTCTTTGCAGGCCTTCACGCAGTGCTGCAAATAGAAAGCATGGTCTGTGGGCAGCAAGGCTGCGGGCAATTCATTCAGCCATTTTTCAGCTGTGGCCAAAGGCAGCTCAGTATCAATGGGGTTGTCTTCTGACTCGGGTGCTTCGGGGTTGACGCGCAAGCCTGGTATTTCGGTCAGGAAAATGAGTTTGTCCGCTTGCATTTCGATGGCCACACTGGTGGCCACTTCTTCCATCGATAAATTGAAAGCTTCGCCTGTGGGTGAGAAACCAAAGGGCGACAGCAACACCATGGCACCCATGTCCAAGGTTTGGGTGATGCCGGCCACGTCGACTTTGCGGACCAAGCCGGAATGTTTGAAATCAACACCGTCCACAATGCCCACTGGACGTGCCGTTAAGAAGTTGCCGCTGATGACGCGCACCGTCGAGCCAGCCATGGGCGTGTTGGGCAAGCCTTGGCTGAAGGCGGCTTCGATTTCATAGCGCAATTGGCCCGCCGCTTCTTGGGCGCAATCGAGGGCCACTTCATCGGTAATTCGGATGCCGTGTGAATACTTGGGCTCGTGGCCCTTGGCCAATAATTGATCGTTGACCTGAGGACGAAAACCGTGAACCAGCACAATTTTGACGCCCATGCTTTGAATCAGGGCCAAGTCTTGTGCCAAATGTTGCAATTTGCCCGCCGCAATGGCCTCGCCTGCAATGCCCACCACAAAGGTTTTGCCACGGTGCATGTGAATGTAGGGCGCCACCGAGCGAAACCAGGGTACGAAGGTGAAGTTGAAGACAGTGGACATGGGCTAGGGGGTCTCTCGAAAGGGGGCCAAGACAGCGGATAATTCAGGCCTTACGCCATCCCTGATTTTTACAGAAGTTTTGCCATTGTCCGCCACCCCCTTAAAAATCGAGTTTCCTGAGTCTTTGCCAGTGTCGGCAAAGCGCGACGAAATTGCGCAGGCCATGGCAGATCACCAGGTCATCATCGTCTGTGGCGAGACCGGGTCAGGCAAAACCACGCAATTGCCAAAGATCGCTTTGACCCTGGGCCGTGGTCGGCTCAATGCCGCACCCGGCCAGCGCGGCAAATGGATTGGCCATACGCAGCCCCGACGAATTGCGGCCAGCAGCGTGGCCAAGCGCATTGCGGAAGAACTCAAAACGCCCTTGGGCGATGTGGTGGGCTACAAAGTCCGCTTTCAAGACCGATTGTCCAAAGATGCATCAGTCAAGTTGATGACCGACGGTATTTTGCTGGCTGAGACGCAAACCGATCCGCTGCTGGAGGCTTATGACACGATCATCATTGACGAAGCCCACGAACGCAGTCTTAACATTGATTTCTTGCTGGGCTACTTGCGCCAAATTTTGCCGCGTCGGCCTGACCTGAAGGTGGTGGTGACGTCGGCCACCATCGATGCCGATCGATTTGCACAGCACTTCGCCTCTAGCAAAGGACCTGCACCGGTCATCATGGTGTCGGGCAGAACCTTTCCCGTTGAGATGCGATGGCGCCCCTTTGAAGAGTCGCGGGAGCGCGATTTGAACGATGCCATTGCAGAGGCCGTGGATGAACTCTGGACGGGGCACGCCTCTGGCGACATCCTGGTGTTTTTGCCGGGTGAGCGCGAAATTCGAGAGGCCAACGACCATCTGCGCAAACATTTGTCGCACAGCGCTGTGACGCGCGGCGCAGAGGTCTTGCCCTTGTTTGCACGTCTGTCCCAATCGGACCAAGAGCGCGTCTTTGAAAGTCACAACGGCCGGCGCATTGTGTTGGCCACCAACGTGGCAGAGACTTCTTTGACGGTACCAGGCATTCGGTATGTGATCGATGTAGGTACCGCACGTGTGAAGCGTTACAGCTTGCGCAGCAAAGTTGAGCAATTGATGGTGGAGCCCATCAGCCAAGCCGCCGCCAATCAGCGTGCAGGCCGTTGCGGCCGTGTGGCCAACGGTATTTGTATTCGTCTGTACGATGAAAAAGATTTCAACGGCAGACCTCGGTTTACCGATCCTGAAATTTTGCGTTCTTCATTGGCCGGTGTGATCTTGCGCATGAAGTCTTTGCACTTGGGCGTGGTCGATGACTTTCCCTTCATTGAAGCCCCCTCCAAGCGTGCCATCACCGATGGCTATCAGCTGTTGGCTGAATTGGGTGCCGTGAATGACAACCTTGAACTGACGCGCACTGGCACAGAGTTGGCCAAGTTGCCTTTGGACCCAAGGGTGGGGCGCATGATTTTGGAAGCCCGCGACCGACAAGCCTTGGATGAAGTGCTGATCATTGCCAGTGCCATGTCTGTGCAGGACGTGCGCGACAGGCCCATGGAGGCGCAAGCGCAAGCCGATCAAGCCCACGTTAAATTTGACGACGAAAAGAGTGAATTCACAGGCTATTTGAAATTGTGGAAATGGTTGTCAGAGGCGCGCGGTGGTAAATCGGCTGCAGGCTCTGAGCACAAGCTCAGCAACCGCCAATACGAACAGTTGCTACGACAAAATTTTGTGAACATCCGCCGTGTGCGCGAATGGCGTGACACTCATACACAGTTGCACACCACCGTGGCAGAGCACCGTTGGCATCTCAACAGTCAGCCTGCGTCCTATGAGCAAATTCACTTGTCGATGCTGGCAGGCTTGTTGGGCAATGTGGGGTGCAAACAAGAAGACGAAGACGTTTACTTGGGCGCGCGTGGCATTAAGTTTTATCGGCATCCCGGTGCGCACTTGTCCAAGAAGCCGGGCCGTTGGACGGTGGTGTCTGAATTGGTGGAGACCACACGTCTGTTTGGCCGAGGCATTGCCAACATTGAGCCCACCTGGCTCGAGCAAGTGGGCGGCCATCTGCTGCGCAAGCAACTGCTAGATCCTCATTGGGAAAAGAAATCGGCAGAGGTGATTGCGCTTGAGCGAGCCACACTTTATGGCTTGGTGGTGTACAGCGGAAGACGCGTGCCGTTTGGCAAAGT
>JBDLWA010000132.1:0-9995 GCA_039804505.1 Pseudomonadota bacterium | reverse complement strand
GCAGAGGCATTGGGCATGTAGGCCCCTTAAGCTTGATCAGCGTGATCAGCTTGAACAGATGTCACAACTTCACCGCACTGCGCGCGGTGTTGCAGGGCATGTTCCATCACCACCAAGGCCAACATGGCTTCAGCAATGGGCGTGGCTCGAATGCCCACGCAAGGATCGTGACGACCTTTGGTGAGCACCTCCACGGCCTGACCTTGGGTGTCAATGGAGGGGCGAGGAATCAAGATAGAACTGGTGGGTTTGACTGCAATGGACACCTCCAGGTCTTGACCGGTACTGATACCGCCCAACACACCGCCCGAGTTGTTGCCCACAAAACCGTTTTGTGTAATGGGGTCGCCATGCTCACTGCCCTTTTGCGTGACAGAGGCAAAGCCTGCACCAATCTCAACACCTTTCACAGCATTGATGCCCATCATGGCGTAAGCAATGTCGGCATCGAGCTTGTCAAACAAAGGCTGACCCAATCCCACTGGCATGCCCTGCGCCACGACACGCAAGCGCGCGCCACAGGAATCGCCCGACTTGCGCAAAGCGTTCATGTAGTCTTCTAGCGCGTTGACATCGGCCACAGGCGCAAAGAAGGGGTTGGTGTGCACATGGTCCCAGCTTTCAAAGCCAATGGGCACGTCGCCAATTTGAGTCATGCAACCTTTGAAGGTGGTGCCGTATTGCTGAAGCAACCATTTTTTGGCCACCGCCCCCGCAGCCACCATGGGCGCCGTGAGGCGGGCCGATGAACGGCCACCGCCGCGCGGATCGCGCAGGCCGTATTTACGCCAATAGGTGAAGTCGGCATGACCTGGGCGAAAGGTTTGAACAATGTCGCCGTAGTCTTTGCTGCGTTGATCGGTGTTTTGAATCACCAAAGCAATGGGAGTCCCTGTGGTGAAGCCCTGATAAACGCCCGACAAAATTTGAACTGTGTCGGGTTCATTGCGTTGCGTGACAAATTTGGAAGTGCCAGGCCGCCTGCGATCGAGGTCGGGCTGAATGTCAGCCTCTGACAGCGGCATGCCTGGCGGGCAGCCGTCAATCACGCAGCCAATGGCTGGGCCGTGGGATTCACCAAAGTTGGTGACTGAAAATAGGGTGCCGAAGGTATTGCCGCTCATAGGCCCCATTATCTCAGAGGGCGGCCGCTTATTGAGCGCCTTTGTCTTCGCCCTCGGGCCAATCGCGAATATAGGCCTTGAGCATTTTGTTTTCAAAATTCTGGCTGTCCACCACGGCCTTGGCTACGTCGTAGAAGCTGATCACGCCCATGAGCAGGCGATTGTCCATGACAGGCATGTAGCGCGCATGGTTGTTGAGCATCATGCGGCGCACCTCGTCCATGTCGGTTTCGCTGGTGCAGGTGATGGGCGTGTCGTCCATGGCCTTGCGCACAGAGATGTTCTCAATGGAGGCGCCGTTTTTAGCCAATGTTTGCATGACTTCACGAAACGTCAGCATGCCCACCAAATCGCCATGTTCCATGACCACCAAGGAACCCAAATCTTTTTCAGACATGAGTTGTACGGCGCTGGCCAAAGTTTCGTCGGGCGTGACGGTGATCAGGCTATGCCCCTTAACGCGAAGGATGTCACTGACTTTCATGGGCGGGTTCTCCTAGTGAGCTCCAAATATAGCCCACAATCTTGACTAAGAATAGTAAAAGCTTACCCTTAGGCGCTTGACTCAAACTTTCAGAATCATGTTGGAGACACTATGCCCGGTTATTCTGACCCCGGATTTGACACCCTGGCCCTGCACGCAGGCGCCGCACCCGACCCCACTACAGGCGCTCGCGCGGTGCCCATTCACCTCACCACCTCATTTGTATTTGAATCAAGTGACCAAGCAGCTTCGCTTTTCAATTTAGAGCGTGCAGGCCACGTCTACAGCCGCATCAGCAACCCCACCAATGCTGTTTTAGAGCAACGGATTGCAGCCTTAGAAGGCGGCATCGGTGCCATTGCCACGGCCAGTGGCCAAGCGGCTTTGCATTTGGCCATTACCACGCTGATGGGCGCGGGCTCACACATCGTGGCCTCGTCGGCTTTGTACGGCGGCTCACACAACCTGTTGCACTACACCTTGCGCCGCTTTGGCATTGAGACCACTTTCGTCAAGCCCGGCGACCTCGACGCGTGGCGCGCGGCGGTTCAACCCAATACCAAACTTTTCTTTGGTGAGACTGTTGGCAATCCAGGCATGGACGTACTGGACCTGCCCGCCGTTGGCCAAATTGCGCATGAAGCAGGCGTGCCCCTTTTGGTCGACGCCACCCTCACCTCCCCGTGGCTCATGAAACCTTTGGAACATGGTGCCGACTTGGTGGTGCATTCCGCCACCAAATTTTTATCGGGGCACGGCACTGTCATTGGCGGCCTGGTCGTTGATGGCGGCAGTTTTGATTGGGCAGGACCGCATACCCAAGGTAAATTTGAAGAACTCACCCAAGCCTACGAAGGCTTTCACAACATGGTGTTCAATGAGGAAAGCACCATTGGTGCCTTTTTATTGCGCGCCCGCCGAGAGGGCCTGCGCGACTTTGGCGCCTGCATGAGCCCTCATACCGCTTGGCTCATTTTGCAGGGCATCGAAACCTTGCCCTTGCGCATGGCCCGCCATGTGAGCAACACCGAAATGGTGGTCAACTTTCTGGCCTCGCATCCCCTGGTCAGTCGGGTGGGACACCCCATGCTTGCAAGCCACCCTAGCCACGCACTGGCCCTAAAACTTTTGCCCAAAGGCGCAGGTTCCGTTTTCAGCTTCGACATTCAAGGCACCCGCCAACAGGGCCAGGCCTTCATTGAGGCGCTGCAAGTGTTCAGCCATTTGGCCAATGTGGGCGACTGTCGATCGCTGGTGATTCACCCAGCCAGCACCACCCATTTCCGTGTGGACGATGAAACCCTCAAAGCCTCAGGCATTGGTCCTGGCACCGTTCGTTTGTCGATTGGCTTGGAAGACCCAGACGACTTGATTGAAGATTTGAAGCGAGCTCTGAAAGTGGCCGAAAAAGCAGCCGCCAAAGCGGCCCCTACTGCAGGAGGCGCAGCATGATTTACAACGTTCAAGGCGCACCGCTTTATGTCTACACCGGTGGCAAAAACTTTGACGCTACAAAACCCTCAGTGGTGTTCATTCACGGCGTGTTGAACGACCACAGTGTTTGGATACTGCAATCACGCTACTTCGCCAATCACGGCTGGAACGTGTTGGCCTTGGACCTCCCTGGCCATGGCAAAAGTGGGGGCAAAGCGCCCGCTTCGGTGCAAGAGGCAGCCGCCAGCGTCATTGGTTTGCTCGATGCTGCGGGCATCTCCAAAGCCATTTTGATGGGCCACAGTTTTGGCTCGCTCATTGCATTGCACGCCGCGGCAGAGCACCCTCAAAGAGTGTCGCAATTGGGCATGGTGGGCACCGCCTATCCCATGCGCGTTTCACCGGCACTGCTCGACAGTTCCCTCAATGATCCACACAAAGCCATCCAAATGGTGAATGTGTTTTCGCACTCAACTCTGGCGCCACCCCCGAGCGCATTAGGGCCAGGTACTTGGTTGCTGGGCGGCAGCAAAGCTTTGATGAAACGTGTGTTGGCCAGCAATCCGCATGAAAACATTTTTAACATTGGGTTCAAAGCTTGCGATCAATACGACCAGGGCGAAGTGGCCATGGCCAAAGTCGAATGTCCCACACTCTTTTTGCTGGGCAAAAAAGATCAGATGACCTCACCCAAAGCCGCGCAAAGTTTGATCAAACTTGCGCGTGATGGCCACGTGGCCATGGTCAATGCGGGCCATCAGCTCATGGTCGAAGCCCCCGAAGAAACCTTGAATGCCATGGTGGCGTTTTGTCAAAAGTAATGGCACAGCATGTTGATTCACCAGATCACGCCTGAACTGTCTGCAAATCGTGTTCACGACATTTGCAGCTCGTTTGACTTGCGCCAACTGCCCTCCGATTTTTTGGCCAACCCCTATCCTGTTTATGCCGCATTGCGTGAACAAGCGCCCATCAAGCGCATGCCAGACGGTTCTTATTTTTTGACACGGCACGCCGATTTGGTTTCTGTTTACAAAGACGCTGCTACTTTTAGTTCTGACAAGCGCATTGAGTTTGCACCCAAGTACAACCACCCGCCTTTCAATCAAGCACCCTATGCCCTAGAGGGCCACGACGCACCATTGTTTGAACATCACACCAACAGCTTGGTTTTCAATGATGCCCCCCGACACACGCGCGTTCGCAAGCTCATCATGGGTGCCCTCACGCGGCGCGCCATCGACGCCATGGCATCGGGCTTGATCCAATTGGTCGACCGCTTGCTAGATCACTTAGAAGATCAACAGCATGGCGATTTGATTGAAGATTTTGCAGCGGCCATTCCGGTTGAGGTGATTGGCAATTTGCTCAACGTGCCACAAGAAGACCGAGGCCCTTTGCGCGGCTGGTCTTTGGCCATTTTGGGCGCGTTAGAGCCACGCATCACCCCCGAACAAGAAGCTTTAGGAAACAAGAGTGTTTTAGAGTTTTTAGATTACCTGCGCCAATTGGTAGCCCATCGCCGGCGTCATCCTGGCAACCCAGAACAAGATGTTTTAACGCGACTGATTCAAGGTGAAAAAGAAGATGCAAGCCTTGGACAAGCAGATGGGCCATCGGCCGCAAAACTGAGCGAAATTGAACTGCTTCAAAACTGCATCTTTCTCTTAAATGCGGGCCACGAAACCACGACTAACCTCATAGGCAATGCACTGTTGTGCTTGATAGAGCATCCACAACAACGCGAGATGTTGATGAATGAGTTGTCTGCGGCTCAAAGGACGCAACAACCCGAGCCAGCCCATCACATTTTGAATGTGGCAGTCGATGAGTTTTTGCGTTTCGAGGCCTCTAACCAGCTGGGCAATCGCCGTGCCTTAAAGGCCACACACATTGGCGGTGTCGATTTGCCAGAGGGCGCCTTGGTGACCTTGTGCATTGGTGCGGCCAATCGCGATCCCGCTTTGTTTGCCAACCCAGAATCGTTGGACTTAAAACGCAGCGACAACAAACATTTGTCTTTTGGTTTTGGTGTGCATCAATGCGCAGGGCTGAGCTTGGCTCGTCTGGAAGGACGCATTGCCATCGGTCGGTTTTTACAAAGATTTCCCAACTATCATCTGACTGCAGCCCCCACCCGAGGGGGACGCGCTAGATTCAGAGGGTTCTTGAAAGCCCCATTTGCCATTTCATAAAAATACAGGAGACCTCATGAGCACGAACCCAGACACACAGGCCTTGAGCAACACGGGCGACGCATCCGCGTTTGACAGTTTTGAAACGTTCTATCCCTTTTATTTGCAAGAGCACAGCAACCGCACTTGCCGCAGGCTTCACTTTCTGGGCTCGACCTTGGCTTTGACTTGTTTGCTCATGTTGGCCATCACTGGCAAGCCACAATATTTTCTGTACGGCTTATTGTGTGGCTATGGCTGCGCTTGGATTGGCCATTTTGTGTTTGAGAAAAACAAACCTGCCAGCTTCAAACGCCCGCTCTACAGTTTCATGGGCGATTGGGTGATGTACAAAGACATGTGGACTGGCAAGATCAAGTTTTGATTCACCCGTATTGATCAATTATTTTTGATCAATTATTTTTGATCAATGACTTTGAATCACATCGGCCACCCTCAAGGTGGTCAATTGCGTGCGATCCCAAATCAGTTGGGTGGACTCTGTCGCAGAAGCCAGCCAAAGCTTCTCCGCCAAAGGGGCCAAAGGTGTTTCAGTTAAATCAACCAACAACACCCACGCACTTTCTGATTTTGGATCAGGCTGCTCTAAACGACCAATCCATCCCAAGCCATTCAAAGCATCGACCACTTGAAGCGCGTGTCGGTGCTCAATGTGCAACTGGTTGGCCATGTCACTCAAGTGCAAGCCCTGGGGCGAATGAGTGCGAGCCTCTCTAAGGCAAGCCAGCAACTCAAGCGCTAGCCTAAAAGACCAACCTGGGCCATCTGCCGTGCGCTTTGCCTGCCGGCCAATTTCGGGCAAGCTGGCCGTCATCACGGCCCCCAACAACACCACCACCCAGGCCACATAAATCCAAACCAGCAAAATAGGGACGGCCGAAAAAGCACCGTAAATAGCGGAATACGTGGGCATCTCGGCCAAGTAAATGGCCAACACTTTTTTGGCCACTTCCAAGCCACCCGCCACCGCAAGGCCGCCCGTTAAAGCATGTCGCCAATCCACCCGCGTGTTGGGCAAGTAGTAATACAAGCCTGTGACGGTGGCGGCCAGTAAACCAAACTCCACCACGTCTAACAAACTGCGAACCGTGACGGGCAGCCAATCGGCATAGTCCGACAAATAACCGGTGAACAAATAAGATGAAATGGCCAGACTGCCCCCCAACAACAAGGGGCCCAAGGTCAAACCCGCCCAATAAATCAGGACGCGCTGCCCCCAAGGGCGCGGACGATTGACCCGCCAAATTTGCCCCAAGGTGCGATCAATCGTGACCAACAAAGCCAAGGACGTCATCACCACCGCAATCAAGCCAAACAGGCCCAAACGGTTGGCTTTTCGTGAAAACTGGGTCAATGACCCCAAAACTTGCCGGGAAATGCTCTCAGGCACCAAGCTGTCAATGAGCCAGCGTTGCAATTGGTCCTGAACTTTGGCAAAGATGGGAAAAGCCGTAAAAATAGCCAAACCCAAGGTAAACAAGGGCACCAAGGCCAAAACGGTGGTGAATGTCAGGGAACTGGCAGTCATGCCCAGCCTCACCTCGCGAAAACGGCGCCATAAAGTGCGCCACATTTGGCGCCACGGAAACTGCACAAAATCGTTCAAATTGGAACGGAAAGATTCAATCGGGTTCATGACCGGTATGATGCCATCGCCATGAACGATTCCACCCCCAATTCCACCTTCATCTCCACCAAAACCATTGAATGGACCCGTTGGGTTGCCGTTGGCAGCCTTTTAGCCCTCATTTTGGTGGGTTTGCTCTGGGAATTGTGGCTGGCCCCCCTGCGCGAAGGCGGCTCTTGGTGGGCCATCAAAGTCTTGCCGCTGTGTTGGCCCTTGGCAGGGTTGCTCAAAAACCGCATGTACACCTATCGCTGGGTCAGCCTCATCATTTGGCTTTACTTCATTGAAGGCGTGGTGCGTGCTTGGGGCGACAAAGGCTGGTCGGCAGGCCTGGCCGGTGCCCAAACCTTTTTTTGCATTACCTTGTTTGCGGCTTGTGCCTTGCATGTTCGTTGGCGCTTTCAGGTGGCCAAAGCTGAGGCCCTCGCCAACCCTTCACCCGAAAATTTAGCCTCGACGGAAATTTCAAAATGAGCGGCTTACTAGACGTATTGCGCGACATCTGCGGCGCAGCCCATGTCCTGACACACGAAGATCCTCAAACCGACTTAAGTGCGTGGGAGCGTGATTGGCGCAAGCGTTCACACGGCCGTGCGCTGGCCGTGGTGCGCCCTGCCAATGTGCAAGAAGTGGCAGCGGTGGTCAAAGCCTGCGCAGAAGCCAACACCAGCATCGTGCCGCAAGGCGGCAACACGGGTTTGGTGGTGGGTTCGGTGCCCGACAGCACCGGCCATCAGGTGGTATTGAGCCTGCAACGCATGAACCAAATTCGCTCGATCGATCCGGCCAACCTCACGGTGGTGGCAGAAGCGGGTTGCATCTTGCAAAACGTTCAGGAACACGTGGACAAAGCTGGATTCTTATTTCCACTCAGCTTGGCGGCCGAAGGCAGTTGCACCTTAGGCGGCAATTTAGGCACTAACGCAGGCGGCACCCAAGTGGTTCGTTTCGGCAACACGCGCGAGCTGTGTTTGGGCTTAGAAGTGGTCACGGCGCAAGGCGAAATTTGGCATGGCCTGTCGGGTCTGCGCAAAGACAACACGGGCTATGACCTGCGCAACTTGATGATTGGCAGTGAAGGCACCTTGGGCATCATCACCGCGGCCTGCATGAAGCTATACCCTCAGCCTGCGGCCCAACTCACCACCTGGGCTGCCGTGCCCAGCATGGACGCGGCGGTGGCCTTGTTGGGCTTAGCGCACGAGCGTTTGGGGGCGGGCCTCACAGGCTTTGAAGTGATGGGCCAGTTTGCTTTGAGCTTGGTCGACAAACATCACCCGCAATTGCGCGTGCCTTTGTACAAAGACACCCCCTGGTGCGTGTTGCTTGAAAACTCAGACAACGAGTCCGAAGAACATGCACGAGGCGCCTTTGAAGGCCTGATGGAAACTGCCATGGACAAAGGCTGGGTGACCGATGCCGTGGTGGCAGAAAGTTTGTCGCAGGCACAAGTGCTTTGGCAAATTCGCGAAACCATTCCCTTGGCGCAGGCCGATGAAGGCTTGAACATCAAACACGACATCAGCGTGCCAGTGTCCCGTATTCCGCAATTTGTGGCCGAGACAGACGCTCTGCTGCAATCGAAGATTCCTGGTATTCGCTTGGTCAATTTTGGCCATTTGGGCGATGGCAATTTGCATTACAACGTGCAAGCCCCTCAAGGTGAGGACGGTGCCGCCTTCTTGCGCGACTTTGAAGACACGGTCAACACATGGGTGTTTGACCAGGTCAAGGCCTTTAACGGCTCCATCAGTGCAGAGCACGGCGTGGGTAGTCTGAAAGCCGAAAAACTGACGCACTACAAGGATCCAACCGCTTTGGCCATGATGAAAGCCATCAAGCAAGCGCTCGATCCAAAAAACATCATGAACCCCGGCAGAGTGATTAAAATTTAGACCTACGCCAAGTTCTGTGATTCAGCCCTCCTTCCTATCTATTTGACCTGCCATGACCTCACGCCCCATCCGCTCGCAATACGAAGATTTCATGCGCCATGTCAACGAGCATGGCGTGTTCAAGGCAGATCGCACCGGCACGGGCACTACCAGTGTGTTTGGTCATCAAATGCGCTTTGATTTGAACGAAGGCTTTCCGCTGGTCAACACCAAAAAAGTGCACTTGCGTTCCATCATTCAAGAACTCTTGTGGTTCCTTACAGGCTCTAGCAACAACAACTGGTTGCGCGAACGCGGCGTGACCATTTGGGATGAGTGGGCACGTGAAGATGGCGACTTGGGTCCTGTGTATGGGGTTCAGTGGCGCAGCTGGCCCACACCCGATGGCGGTCACATTGACCAAATTGAAGATGTCATCCGCACGCTCAAAACCAACCCCGATTCACGTCGCATCATTGTGAGTGCGTGGAATGTGGCCGAGCTGTCCAAGATGGCCCTCATGCCCTGTCATGCCTTCTTTCAGTTTTATGTGGCGCCGCCCCAAGAGGCAGGCGGCAAGGGCAAGCTCAGCTGCCAGTTGTACCAACGCAGTGCCGACATCTTCTTGGGGGTGCCTTTCAACATTGCCAGCTATGCACTGCTCACACACATGATGGCACAGCAATGCGATTTGGACGTGGGTGATTTCATTTGGACAGGTGGCGATTGCCACATCTACAGCAATCACAAAGACCAAGTGGCGCTACAACTCAGCCGTCAACCCTTTGCCTATCCTACTTTGAACATCAAGCGCAAACCCACTTCTATTTTTGAATACGAATACGAAGACTTTGAAGTGCTCGACTACCAATGTCACGAGGCCATCAAAGCACCGGTTGCTGTTTGATGAAGTTAAAGCTCATTTACGCACGAGCGACCAATGGCGTCATTGGCCTCAACAATCAAATGCCGTGGCATTTGCCTGAAGATCTGGCGCATTTCAAGCGCACCACCCTCGGTTGCCCTGTGTTGATGGGGCGCAAAACTTGGGAATCCATTCCTGCCAAATTTAGACCGCTGCCAGGCCGCGCCAATTTGGTCATCACCCGACAAGCTGATTGGCAGGCTGAAGGCGCTTTGGTGGTTCATTCCTTAGAAGAAGGTTTGAGTTTGGCCTTGGCCCACTGCCCTGAGGGCAAAGATTTGTGGGTCATGGGCGGTGCAGAAATTTACGCTCAGGCTGTTGATATTGCTGAA
>JBDLWA010000131.1:0-5091 GCA_039804505.1 Pseudomonadota bacterium | reverse complement strand
TTGTTGTTCATTGCGTATGAGCGCTTGGTCACAGGCATTCACAACGAAGACACCATTGAGCAGTACCGCGACAACGGCCGCAAATTGGGCCGCTTGTTGTACCAAGGTCGTTGGTTTGATTCACAATCTTTGATGTTGCGCGAAACAGCGCAACGTTGGGTGGCGCGTGCCATCACAGGCGAAGTGACCATCGAGCTGCGCCGCGGCAATGACTATTCCATTCTCAACACCACATCGCCCAACCTCACCTATCACCCCGAGCGTTTGACGATGGAAAAAGGCGAATCCACCTTTACACCTTTGGACCGTATTGGCCAACTGACCATGCGCAATTTGGACATTGTGGACACACGCGCCAAGCTGGGCATTTATGCACAAACAGGTTTGTTGTCTTTGGGCGAAGGCGCCGAGATGCTCAAACTGGAAGGCGGCAAATAAGCGCTCACGAAGCTCAGTGCTTCAATGCAAAAGAGCCACTTCGTGTGGCTCTTTTTTCGTCTGTGCGCTGCGTTAAATCACAACGGGTTCAGGTTCTAGCCGAATGCCAAATCGCTCGTACACACTGGTTTGAATGGCTTTGGCCAAGGTGACCACTTCCCCCCCCGTGGCGCCGCCCCGGTTGACCAAGACCAAGGCTTGTTTTTCATAAACAGCCGCATTGCCCACACTCTTGCCCTTCCAACCACAGGCATCGATCAGCCAGCCCGCAGCCAGCTTGATGGTGCCGTCGGCCATGGGGTAATGGACCACCTTGGGATCGCGCGCAATGATGTCGGCGCATTGTTCGGGGGTGACGGTTGGATTTTTAAAAAAGCTGCCCGCATTGCCCAATACTTTGGGATCAGGCAATTTGTGGCGGCGTATCTCGCACACCCAGTCGTAAATTTGATGAGCCGTGGGATGAGCGATACCCGTCTCTGCCATTTTTCTTTCCAAGTCCAAATAGCCCAGCACGGGCTTCCAAACTTTGGGCAAATAAAAGCGCACACGCAAAATCAATGCGCGCCCCGCCAAACCGATGCCGTTCGGGCCACTGCTGGCATGTTTGAACACGGAATCGCGGTAACCAAAGGCGCATTGCGCAGCATTCAAGGTGAAGACTTGGCCTGTCACCAAATCTAGGGCGTCCAGAGATTCGAAACGGTCTTGCAGTTCGACACCATAGGCCCCAATGTTTTGGACAGGTGAAGCACCCACTGAGCCAGGAATCAGGGCCATGTTCTCCATCCCCGGCCAGCCTTGCGCTAGGGACCACGTGACCAGCTCATGCCAATTTTCACCGGCACCGGACTCCACAATCCAAGCTTTGTCGGTCTCGGACACCAAGCGCTTGCCCATGATTTCCATTTTGAGGACGAGTGGCTTGACGTCGCCCGTCAACACAATGTTGCTCCCCCCACCTAAGACACAGTGGCCTTCGGGATGGTTTTTCAAGTCTTGCTGGGCCGCCAATGCATCTGCCTCGGAGCGAATTCGCACCAAGGAATAGGCCTTGGCCACAATGCCAAAGCTGTTGTAAGACTGAAGGGCTACGTTTTGGGTCACGTTCATGGGAGAATTGTCGCATTCTCTTACTTGATTATTGAATCCCATGCCATCTTTTGACACTGTTTGCGAACCTAACCTGGTTGAAGTTAAAAATGCGGTCGACACCACCGCCAAAGAAATAGCCACCCGCTTCGATTTCAAGGGCACCTCTGCGGCCATTGAATTGAAAGACAAAGAAATCACCTTGTTTGGCGATGCCGATTTTCAGCTCGTCCAAATTGACGAAGTGCTGCTCAACAAAATGGCCAAACGCGGCGTCGATGTGCGTTTCCTCGACAAAGGCGATGTCCAAAAAATGGGCGGCGACAAAGTGAAGCAAGTCTTGAAAGTGCGCAATGGCATTGCCACCGAAGACGGCAAGAAAATTCAAAAGGTCTTGAAGGAAAGCAAGCTCAAAGTGCAAGCTTCCATTCAAGGCGATGCCGTTCGTGTCACAGGCGCGAAACGCGATGACTTGCAAGCTGCCATGGCTTTGCTGAAAAAAGACATCACGGAAGTGCCTATCAGCTTCAACAACTTCCGCGACTGATGCATAGTGAAATTCATTGAAATTCATTGAAATTCATTGAAATTCATTGAGATTCATTGAGATTCATTGAGATTCATTGAAACTCACTGAAACTCACTCAGAATCAATCGCCCAATAAAAAAGCGCCAAGGTGATCAGCCTAGGCGCTTTTTTGTTTGTGGCTAAAAGCCAAGGTCAGATTATTTTTTCTTGGCACCCAGTTTGGATTCGGTGCCAGCCAACAATCGATTGACGTTATCGCGGTGACGCCACACCAACAAGATGCCCATCACGCACAACAAACCAAAGATGGCGCCGTTGAAATTCCACCACAGCACATCGGCGGCCAAAGCGTAATACACCGGCGCAAGCACAGAAGCAAGCAATGCAGCCAGTGAAGAATAGCGAGAGAACCAAGCCACACCCAACCAAGTCAAGGCCACGCCCAAGCCCAAGAGAGGCGACACCCCCATCAGCACGCCCAAGGCCGTGGCAACCCCCTTACCGCCTTGAAACCGAAAGAAGATGGGGTACAGGTGCCCTAGAAAAGCCGCCAGCCCAGCAGCTGCAGCCGTACCTTCAGCCAAGCCCAAGGGGGCACCATGGTTCAGCACCCAAACCACGGGCACCCAACCTTTGATGGCATCAAACAACAAGGTTAAGACTGCCGCTTTTTTGTTGCCAGAACGCAGCACGTTGGTGGCGCCTGGATTTTTACTGCCATAGGAGCGTGGATCGGACAGGCCCATGAAACGGCTCACGATGACCGCAAAACTCAAGGAGCCCAGAAGGTAGGACAGGATCACAACGCTCACAGGATGCGCCAAGATGTTCAGAATATTTTCAGGCATAGACAGCTCTTCAAGACTGTTAAACGAAACAGTGAATATTAGTAAGCGGGATCGCGATACACCAAACGAATCGCATCAATTTCAGCCAACACTTCCGCAGACAATTGCGTGCCCCAAAAGCTCACGTCTTCTTCAAGCTGCGCCACAGAAGTCACGCCAATGATGGTGCTGGCCACTGACCAACGGGTGTAGCAAAAAGCCAAGGCCATTTGCGTGGGCGTCATGCCATGCTTACGTGCCAATTGGTTGTAAAGCCGCGCAGCATCGAGCGTGGTTTGACGAGCCCAACGCTGTTTGCGCATGGACTCGTATTTGGCCAGACGGCCCATGGGTGCGCCCTCCCCCTGCAAGCCAGTCTCGTCATATTTACCAGTCAATGAACCAAAGCCCAGTGGCGAGTAAGCCAACAAAGAAACGCCCAAACGATGACAGGTTTCGTCCATGGCGTTGTCGAAAGTTCGATTGACCAAGCAATAGGGGTTTTGAACCGTTTGCACACGTGGCAAACCATGCTGTTCGGCCAAACGAATGAACTCATGCGTGCCGTAGGGCGTTTCGTTCGAGAGGCCCACATGACGAACCTTGCCCGCCTTGACCAATTTGGCCAGTGCTTCCAATTGCGCGTGCAGTGAGGTTTCAATGGTGGCTTTGGCAGGGTCAAAGTACATCACCCCAAAAGCAGGCACGTGACGCTCGGGCCAGTGAATTTGATAGAGATCGATCACATCTGTTTTCAAGCGCTTCAAGCTGGCATCGCAAGAGTTCAAGATGTCCTGCGCCGTCATGCCCGCTCCCTCACGGATCCAGGGCATGCCTCTGGAAGGGCCCGCTACTTTGGTGGCCAAAACCACTTTCTGGCGAACACCAGGGTGGCTGGCAAACCAGTTGCCCAAAATGGTTTCAGTGGAACCAAAAGTTTCAGCTTTGGATGGCACCGAATACATCTCGGCAGTGTCCAAAAAGTTGATGCCCAATTCCAGCGATCGGTTCAAAATTTGATGCGCTTCTTTTTCTGCAACCTGTTCACCAAATGTCATGGTGCCTAAGCAGATCGGTGTGACCTGCAAGTCTGAAGTTCCGAGCGTGATTTTTTTCATTTTGAATGGAGACCTTGGGTCGTCATGTTTGAAGTCTGAGTGTAAAACTTATTTGGGCATTGCCTCTACGAAGCATTGTCACCAGCAGAAATCATGGCTTGGACAATGCTTCACGCGCACGATCTTCCTCTTGGATGCGTAAAAACCGACGCTGCACTTTCCCTGTGGTGGTCATCGGCAGTTGGTCGATGAACTCAATTTCTTTGGGATATTCATAAGGCGCCAACAAACCGCGCACATGCCTTTGAAGGTCTTCAATCACCTGCTTCTCAAATTGAGAAGCGTGCTGAGCAGACGCTCTTTTGGCGACATAGTCGGGCGACAGCACCACATAAGCCTTCACCAGCGCGCCCCGATCTGCATCGGGTTTGGGGACGACTGCCGCATTGACCACCGCAGGATGTTTGACCAAACAGTTTTCAATTTCACCCGGGCCAATGCGATAGCCCGCGGCTTTGAACATGTCGTCCGTTCGGCCTTGGTACCAAAGGTAGCCGTCTTCATCTTGGATGGCCACATCGCCTGTGCGGCACCAATCGCCTGTGTATTTCTGTTCAGTGGCTTTTGGGTTTTTCCAATAATTCAAAAAGAAAACGGGATCTGCATGACCATGTCGATCGAATCGGTTCACGGCGACTTCACCGGCTTCGCCAGGCTTGCAAATACGGCCTTGCTCATCAATGACAGCCACTTGGTGCCCAGGATAGCCACGCCCCATACTGCCAGCCTTGGAGGGCCAAAAGACCTGGCAGTTGCCCACCACATAATTGATTTCAGTTTGGCCAAACATTTCGTTGACCACCACGCCCAACTCGTCTCTGCAGTAAGCAAAGACGGCGTCTCCCACAGCTTCGCCTGCACTCATCAAACCTTGCAGCTTGAGTTGGTAATGTTGGCGAGGGTGCGCTTGTGACTTCATCATGGCTTTGAGCGCGGTGGGAAATAAAAAGCTGTGCGTGACGCCATGTGTGTGCAAAATTTCAAACGCAAGCTCCGGGCTGAAGCGGCCTTTGTAAGCCACGATGGGCCGACCGAAATAGAGCGATGGCAACAAGGCATCCATCAAACCGCCCGTCCAAGCCCAATC
>JBDLWA010000130.1:0-6925 GCA_039804505.1 Pseudomonadota bacterium | reverse complement strand
GGCGAAGCCGACTACCGTTGCAGTGGTGGGCTTTTTTGCAGCGCTCAGCGCAAACAAGCCTTCCTTCATTTTGCGCAGCGTCGTGCTGTGGAAGTGGATGGCTTGGGAGAAAAACTCATCGATCAAATGGTCGACTCTGGTGTGGTGCACACCTTGCCCGATTTGTACAAATTGGGTTTGACAGCCTTGGTTCAGCTCGATCGCATGGCCGAAAAATCGGCGATCAATATCTTGAGTGCCTTGGAAAAATCCAAATCCACCACTTTGCCCCGCTTCATTTATGGTCTGGGCATACGCCATGTGGGTGAAGCAACCGCCAAGGAATTTGCGCGTCACTTTGGCACCCTCGATGCCTTCATGAATGCCCCTGAAGAAGCCTTGTTGGAAGTTGCCGACGTGGGACCTGTGGTGGCCAAAAGCGTCCGTGCTTTTTTTGAGCAAGCCCATCACCAAGAAATTGTGGCGCAACTCAGAGTCTGTGGTGTGTATTGGGAAGAAGGCCCGCCTGCCGAGCGTTTGCCGCAGCCGCTGACCGGGAAGACCGTGGTCTTAACCGGAACACTGCCCACCCTGAGCCGAGACGATGCCAAAGCATTGTTGGAAGCTGCAGGCGCTAAAGTGGCGGGTTCAGTGAGTCAGAAAACAAGTTACGTGGTGGCGGGTGCTGAGGCGGGTAGCAAACTTGAAAAAGCATTGGCGCTGGGCGTACCAGTTTTGGATGAAGCTGGCTTGATGGATTTGATTAAAGGACAAGAACATGACGGTGCGTGAAATTCTCAAAATGGGTGATGCGCGTTTGTTGCGCCAAGCCCAAGCAATTCAGCAATTCAACACACCCGAGTTGCTACAGGGCATTGCAGACATGAAAGAAACCATGCTGGCGGCCAATGGCGCTGGCTTGGCTGCGCCTCAAATTGGCTGGGATGTGCAGCTGGTGATCTTTGGCACGGGACAAGTGATCCCGCGCTATCCCGATGCTGCACCTGTGCCTTTTACGGTGTTGATCAACCCTCAAATTACGCCCTTGAGTGATGAAGAGCAAAACGATTGGGAAGGCTGTTTGTCGGTGCCGGGTTTGCGCGCGGTGGTGCCTAGATGGCAGCACATTCGTTACACGGGGTTTGATGAGCAAGGCCGCGTCATTGACAGAACGGCTGAGGGCTTTCATGCCAAAGTGGTGCAACACGAATGCGATCACTTGATCGGTATTTTGTACCCGCACCGCATTCGAGATTTCACAAAGTTTGGATTCAATTCCGTCTTGTTTCCAAACTTGGCGCCAGAAACTGACGATTGAAACCAAGCTTTAAAGTTGGGCCAGTCTTTCAAGGGCTTTGTGCAGCGTCTGATCTTGCTTGGCAAAGCAGAAACGAATGACGTTTTGATCAAAGCCATTGCCGTAAAAAGCAGACATGGGAATGGCGGCCACGCCCACTTCTTTCGTGAGCCATTTACAAAACTCGGCCTCGCCCAAATTTTTCTCGGGCACGGTCAGTTCCGAGATGTCAACGCATTGAAAGTAAGTGCCTTCGCCAGGTAGCAATTTGAACTTGGTCTTCGACAAACCCAGTCTGAACAGGTCTCTTTTTTGTTGATAAAAGTGAGGCAGATCTGTGTAGGGTTTGGGGTCGTTCATGTATCGGGCAATGCCGTACTGAACGGGCGTGTTCACTGTAAACACATTGAACTGGTGAACTTTTCTAAACTCAGCGGTCAGTGAAGCTGGGGCTGCAACGGTGCCCACTTTCCAGCCTGTTACATGGTAACTTTTGCCAAAGCTAGACACCACAAATGCCCGATTTGCCAAGCCAGGATAACTAGAAGCGCTATGGTGCTGCAGGGGTTCATACACCATGTGCTCATAGACTTCATCGCTGATCAAAACAATGTTGGTGGGGCGTAAGATGTCTTGCAACTGAAGCATCTCTTCATGACGCCACACCATGCCACTGGGGTTGTGCGGTGAATTGATCAATATGGCACGCGTTTTGGGTGTGATGGCCGCTTGAATTTTGTCAAAGTCAGGTCGGAAGGTACCTGGGGTGAGGGGAACACGAACCACCACGCCACCCGCCATGTCAATGTTGGGCACATAACTGTCGTAGCAGGGTTCGAGCACAATCACTTCGTCGCCTGGGTGCACCACGGCCAACATAATGGTCAGGATGGCTTGTGTGGCGCCCGCAGTGACCGTGATTTCAGCCTGGGGGTCATAGGGGTGACCGTAGAGTTTTTCTATTTTTGCTGCGACGGCTTCACGCAAAGGCGCCACACCAATCATGGGCGGGTATTGGTTCAAGCCTTCTTGCATGGCCTGCGTCACTTGCTTGACCAACACAGGGTCACATTCAAAATCAGGAAAACCTTGACCCAAATTGACGGCGCCAGATTCATTGGCCAATGCGGACATCACCGTGAAAATGGTGGTCCCCATGTTGGGGTGTTTGGAAACTAATGAGGGCGTGAGCATATCGGACATGATCGTTCAAAGTTCGTAATCGTTGACATGGCCAGTCATGGCTTTGGCCACCAATGCGGCCGTGAGGCGATCGCTGAGCAGTTCTGCAAATTGGTAAACAAAGTTGCGCAAGTAGGCACCTCTTTTGAAGGCGACACGAGCCACATTCTTTCCCAATAAATCGCCAAGGGGGCGAGCCACCAAATCAGCAATGGGGTCGTCTTTGACGGCCATCTCAGCCACAATGCCAATGCCTAGGCCTAAGCGCACATAGGTTTTGATCACGTCAGAGTCGATGGCTTCAAGCGCAATGCGAGGGTGCAGTTTCTTACTGGCAAAGGCCGCGTCAATGCGCGTTCGGCCCGTAAAAGAAGGGTGGTAGGTGATCAGAGGTTCTTTGGCAATATCTTCAAGGTGAAGGTGTTTTTTCTTAGCCAAGGGGTGATCAGGGGGAACCACCAACATGTGCTGCCATTCATAGCAGGGCAAAGTGACCAGGTCCTCGTAATCTGCCAAAGATTCAGTGGCCATGCCTATTTCAGCGGTGTCATCCATGAGCATGCGGGCCACTTGATCGGGTGAGCCCTGATGTAAGCTGATGTTCACTTGCGGGTATTGCTCGCGTAGCTTGGCCACTGGCACAGGCAGCACATAGCGAGCTTGTGTGTGCGTGGTGGCAATGGACAAAGTGCCATGGTGTTGAGCACTGTATTGCTCACCAATGCGCTTCAAGTTACCAATTTCGCGCATGATGACTTCAATGCTTTTCAAGACATGTTGTCCTGGCTCGGTGATGCGTTTTAAGCGCTTGCCGTGCCTTGCAAAGATATCGATGCCGAGCTCTTGCTCCAACTCGATGATGGCTTTGGAGACGCCAGGCTGAGACGTGTGAAGCGCTTTGGCGGCTTCGGTGAGGTTCAAATTACGCCTTGCGGCCTCTTGAACAAAGCGGAATTGATGTAAGTTCATATCAATAAACCCTGTAAGAATGGGTTTATTATGCCTTACGGATCTATAGAATTTCGAGCCAGGGCTTGAGTGCAATCAAGTCCTAAAGTGACAAAGCTACTTTGGCCAAGGCATCTGTGATGCTCATTTCTTCACCAATGGCCTTGCGCAATTCAAAGTGAATGTGAGGGTACAAGACTTGTAAATTGCGCACCAAGACGGGCAAATCTTCTCGCGCATGGCGACCCACCCCCAAGAACATGGGAACGATGCTGACGTGTTGGATGGATTTGAGTGCCATGCCCTTGACGGTTTCTTGCAGGTCTGGCTCAGTTAACTCTAAATAGGCGCAGTCCACCAAAACGTTGGGAGACAAGGCACGCATGCGATCTGCCACGGCCTCAATGGGCAGGCGCCACAGGGCATCGCGTGAGCCATGGGCAAACAAAATAATGCCAGATGAATGAGCGGGTGTTGTCATGAGAATGTTTGCCAAGAGGTTTACTGTCTTAAAACCAGCCAACCAAACGTGGCCAATGAAATCAAGCTGTAGATGATGGCCGGAGCGGCCGCGGTGAGCCATGGTTGCCAGTTTTGCAAATTGCCCATGAAACCAAAAACATTGTTCAACAGATAAAAGCTGATGCCGGCCATCACGCCGCCAAACACATAGCCGGCAATGTTGCCCGAACGGAAATGCAAATACGCAAAGGGCAGTGCCAGTGTGAGCATGACCCAGCAACTGAGCGGGTAAAACACTTTGCGCCAAAATTCAATTTCATAGCGTTGGGCATTTTGACCATTGGCGGCCAAATGGCGCATGTATTGGAAGAGGTCAATGGTTTTCATGCGGTCAGGACTGAGCAAAGCCGCGCCAATCATCTCAGCCGTGATCTCGGTCTGCCATTTCCATTCAGGCAAATTTTGAATTTCAATGCGTGACTCATTCGACTTAGAAAAGTGAAAGACTCTGCGATCAACGGGTTTCAAAAGCCATGCACCATCTTCTAAAAACTCTGCGTGGGGTGCAATGGCGATTGATTTGAGGCGACCTTCGTTGTCAAACTCATGGATGCGAACATTCTCTGGTTGACCCGTACTGCTCATGGCTCGTACGTTTACCGCAAACTGGGAGTTCTCTTGTTTCTCACGCAGCCAAGCGCCCGTTTGACCCACTGTGATTTGGCCCTGGTAATGCGCTTTGAGCAACTGTGCTTGTCGATCAGACCATGGCGATATGTAATCGCCAAACACGAAGGTGACGACGACAAACAACAGCCCCAATTGGAACAATGATTGCAATGCTCGCCAGGGGTCCAGGCCACCGGTTCGCAGAATGGTGAACTCTGAACTTTGTGCAAATCTGGCCATCACAAAAATAGACCCGATCAATACCGAGATGGGAAGAAGCTCGTACAAATGGCTAGGCATGAGCAAACCTACATACATCAAGGCATGTTGAATTTGATAGCCTTGAAATTTGTTCTTGCTCAGCGCTTGTAACTGGTCGACCAAATCAAAGAAGACAAAGAGCGACAAGAAACCCAATGCGACAAAACTGACCGCCTTGATGATTTCGCCATGAATGAGTCTGCGAATGGTTTTCATGATGCAGCATTCGGTGTTGCCAAACGAGCCGATGGCAGCAAATGGCGCCAAGAGAGATTGAAGTGGCGAATGAGTAGCCAAGAGACGGCCAAGATCAAGGCGCTGCCGTGCAGCAACAACATGAAGGCGGGAAAACTTGTTCGGCCGGCGGCAATCCAGTTTTGTCCCACGTTGACCATGTTGTAGTAGCCCACAAAGCAAAACAAAGCAACGGCCAAGTGATAGCTTTTACCAACCCGAGGATTGACACTGGCCACAGCCAAGCCCACGATCATCAAATTGAAAGCAGCCAGTGTCAGACCCAAACGCCAAGACAGTTCGCCTAAATTGACAGGGTTGGGGTCTTTGAGAAGTCCTAAGGTGCTGATCATTTTGCTTTGAAGATCCGCAGCCGCCAATTTGGAGGAAGGGTCAATCAGCAACTGATAGTCTTTAAATTCAGTGATGCGTACTTCACCTGTTGTGTGGTTACGCAGCATTTGTTGGCCTTGCTGAAGGCTCAAGAAACGCTCACCTTGATGAATTTCAATTTGTCCTTGCATCGCGGTGGTGACGCTTTCGATGGGGCCATCGACGCTTGAAACAAAGACATGCTTGCCCGTGCTGTTAGAGGGGCTGTCTTTGTCAATGAAAAACACCCGTTTACCGCCGGCTGATTCCTGGAATTGACCAGGCGCCACACGTTCAATGTCGTTGCGTTGCTCGTAGCGGCTTTTTAAATCTTGAATTTGTTGGTTGCTCCAAGGCCATACAAACAAAGCCAATAGGCTGATGCCCAGCAAGATGGGCCACGCGAATCTAACAAGAGGCTGGAAGAATGTCGCCAAACCGTTCCCGCTTGAAAACCAAATGACCATTTCGCTGTCGGCATACATGCGCGACAAGGTGGACACCACCGCAATGAACAAGCTTAGCGTCAAAATGGTGGTGAGATGGCCGATGACTGTCAAACCCATTACTAGCATGACTTCTGAGGGATTGACAGAACCCCTGGTGGCTTGACCCAAAGTTCGGATCAAAATAATGGTCATCACGATGGTGGCCAAAACCACCACCGTGGCACCAAAACTTCGGGCCAAGTCTTTTCGTATGGAAGAATGGAATAACATTGTCTAGTTGGAAAAACTCAATTATGAACTTCGAATTAAAAACACTCTCATTGGCTGCTGCCGCCAAAACCAAGACAGACACCCTGATTGTCCTCATTTCTGACCGATTTAAGGCCGCCCAGGATCCCATTTCTGCTTTGATTGCCAAAGCCAACCAGGCCAAGGACTTTTCAAGCAAGGCGGGTCAATCGCTCCAAGCTTATGCCATCGATGGTATTGCTGCTTCCAAAGTGATTTTGCTAGGCGTCGGCGAGGGTCTTCCCGCCGACATCAAATCAGCGGTGGCCAAAGCGACAGCGGCCTTGAAATCTGCCCAAACCTCACAAACCCTCGCCGTCTTTTCAGAGTCGGTCAATGCCGCCCAATTGAAAGCGACCGTTTTGACGTTTGCTGACAGTACTTACGTTTACAGCACTACAAAATCGAAAGCCAGCCCGCGTCATTTGGCGAAAGTTTTGTTGGGCGTTGACGCGACCCATGCGGCGTTGCAGCAAGCATTTGCCGATGCGACTGCGATGGTGCAGGGCGTCGAATTTGCCAAAGAATGGGCCAACCGTCCCGCAAACCATGCCACCCCCACCATGCTGGGCAAAGCGGCTCAGTCACTGGCTAAATCTTCCGGCATCTCTTGCGAAGTACTGGGTCCCAAGGAAGTGGCCAAATTGGGCATGGGCTCGTTCATGTCGGTGGCGCAAGGCTCAGCCGAACCCCTGCGCTTCATTGTGCTGAAGTACCAAGGTGCTGCAAAATCTGACGCGCCAACGGTATTGGTGGGCAAGGGCATCACCTTTGACACAGGCGG
>JBDLWA010000129.1:0-7144 GCA_039804505.1 Pseudomonadota bacterium | reverse complement strand
AGAACCGGCTCGGAGTTGGAAGTTCTGATTTCTGCTTCTGGCCGTGTGTTGTTGGCATTTCAGACGCCTGAAACCACCAAACTGTGGCTAGAAGAGTCCGTACAAAGACGCCCGGAGCACTCCGACCCCCAGATCAATACCATTTTAGAAACGATTCGCAAAGTTGGCTTTGAGTCCATCCCCAGTGTGCAAGTGCGCGGCTTGTATGCTGTCAGCTTTCCAATCTTGGACACACAGGGCAGGGCACTTGCTGCGCTGACGGTGCCTTATGCAGAACGCATTGATCAGAATCAGCGGAAATCGATTCCAGAGGTTACGGCAGCACTGGGCTTAGCAGCGCGCGCTGTCTCGTCTAAAGTTGGCGGTACGGTTAAAGGTGCAAGCTTCGTTTAAACGCTGCTTGCGTTAACAATTACACGGCTGTTGTTACTGCCGAACCCTTGGCAAAGAGGCTTGCCACTTCTTCTTCTGAAAATCCCATTTCTTCCAGCAGTTTTTGGGTTTCCCATCCTTTGGGTTGCGATGTTTCTCGAAGATTGAGATACGCATCATTTACTTTGATGGACGACCGAATGGCCGCTGTCTTGCCTTCCGTGGGGTGATCTTCGTACTGAATCAATCCCACAGCTTTAAGGTGTTTGTCGTTGGGCAGTGTTTGAAGCGTGTGGCATGCTTGTGCGGCAATGTCGGCTGCTTGCAATAAATCAAGCCATTCTTGGGTAGATTTATGGGTCAGTGGCGCACCTCGAATGGCAAACCATTCTTTGACGTTGGTCGCGCGTGCTGCGACTGAATTAAAACGTGCGTCGTTGAGTAAATCTGTTCGCCCAGTGACGTTGAGAAACGCGCGAACTTGCGGGTCTGTGTTGACTGTGAACGATATCCAACCGTCGCCTGTTTGCACAGGTTTGTTGTGGGGACTCAACAAGCGCAGATCGCCAACAGGTCCAACTGGCGGATCAAAGCTTTGTTGTGCCAAGTGTTCTTGCAAGACAAAGGTGGCCATGGTTTCAAACATGGGGACCTCAATGCTGCAGCCATTGCCACTGACATTTCTCTCAGCGATGGCGGCCAAAATAGCCCCTGCCGAAATTTCACCAGCTACATGATCGCAGATCAGCATAGGTACATAGTTGGGTTGACCATCGCGCTGCAAAAACAAGCCTGCCATGCCCGTCACACCTTGAACCACGCTGTCGTATGTGGGCATGCCGGCATAAGGGCCGTCTGTGCCGTAACCTGTGATCAAACAATAAATTTTGTTGGGGTACTTACTGCGAACAGTTTCAGAGTCAATGCCCAATTTCTTCAATGCTTGTGGCCGCATGTTGGCCACAATGACATCCGCCGATTCAATCAAGCGGTTCATCACCTCCATGGCGCCTTCTTTTTTGAGGTCAAGGCAGATGTTGCGTTTGCCTCGGTTCAAGTGAAGATAAGCGCCAGAGTGCTGGCCTGTGGGCGATTGGCCGCCCAGTCCTCGCATCAGGTCGCCCTCGGGATTTTCTACTTTGATGACTTCTGCGCCGTACTGTCCTAGGCGCCAAGTGCAAACGGGTCCCACCACCACACTGGTGAGATCTAAAACACGAATGCCCGCCAATGCTTTAAAGGTCATGAGTTTCTACTTCCATGTCTACGCTCAAAATTGAGCGGTTGTCGAAGGCTTGCAAGTGCCATTTCGAAGCCACTTGATTCGCCGCCATGGTGATGGGGCTGCCGCAGTAAAGCGGCGCCAAGTGGCGAACTCGCAATGCTGAAGGTTTCACACCAATTTCATTTCGCAAAAATTCAGTCATCAACAAGGTCACGAGGCCGCCGTTGACGATCAGATCTGGAAAGCCTTCAACGTTTCTGGCGTGTGCGCGGTCAATGTGAATCTTGTGGGAGTTAAAGCCAAGCGCAGAGTATTGAAACAGGAAGGTTTCATCGGGCACAACGGTCTTCATGACCTGACCTTTGATGGGGCCAGCGTAACCGGCAAGGTTGGAAGCAGCAGCGCCCTTGGTTGCTGGCAGTAGCAAATAGGTTTGGGTCTCAATCAGCGCGGCTTCTTCGTTTTCATTCAAGCGCAGTTCGTGCTGAATAGACACGACGGCCATAGGCCCCGACTTGATCACCTTTTGCGTGATCTCTTTGATAGAGCTTTGTCGAATTAGGCTGGCGCCAATTGGAATCTCTTGGATGTAATTCACAGATCGATTGCCCAACAACAACCTGGGCAAACCAAGGTCTGGCATGGTGACTCCCAGCCCTGGAAACCCATCGGCACGCAATGACGAACGACGCGTGTCTGCCGCCATCAGGATGAATTGCCAACCCCTGGGAAGGGGAGCGCCCTCCGTACAGAAATCGGGTTCGAGGTCGAGCATGGCAGCCACTCTTCTGACTGTGGCCATGCTGCAAATCTCTGTCCGAATGCTGCTGGCAGTGGGTTCTAGCACCAAGGGTGCGTCTTCTGTGATTATTTCCATGAATGAATCCTATCATTCATTAGTGATTCAATAAAGAGGAAATTATGCAATTTATCGGCAAAAATACTAGGGATAACACTTATTAAATATCATTGATGAATTATTTACTTCATAGATAAATTAGTTTATCTTCGGTGCAGAGCTTAAAAAAGCTCCAAGAACACTGATGTGAAGGTCCCTTTGAGGAGCCCTTTGCTGGTGAATAACCCACCTACCTGAAAGAAAGCGCTATGGAATTCAAGTTTCACCACATGAACATTTGTACCGACAACTTGCCAAGATTGACCAAGTTTTATCAAACCCTGTTCCAGCTGGGAACGATCACAGATGCAGAGCACAACGTCATCAGCCGTCAGCGTGAAGACCGTGCTTACACAGGCAAAGTTGACTTTTTGACCGATGGCGACATCGAGTTTCATTGGGCCGAGCGCGATCTAGAAACTGGTTTCAAGATGAAGAAGTTTGTGAACCCCATGGGTCACGGCCACTTCTGCTTCCGTACTGACGACATTCAAGGCTTTATGCGCAAGTGCGATGCCTTGGGCATTCGTTACGAAGATTACGGCTGCTGGGCCATTCCTGGCTGGCACCAAGTGTTTTTGTATGACCCAGATGGTCATTGCATCGAAGTACACCAGCCCAACGTTTTTTGATAGACAGCCCTAAATTAACTGGAGACACACAATGAATCAAACTCTGAATGGCGAAAAGGCCACAACACAAGCCGGTCGTCGCGGCGCATTGAAACTGATGGCCAGCGTGGCAGCAGCTTCGGCATTGCCCAGCATTGCCATGGCACAAGGCGCTGGTAAATTCAATTTAAAAATTGCGATTACCCTGCCAGAAAGCCACCCAACACCTGTGGCATTGAAGGCCGCCTGTGCTGAAATCTTGAAAGAATCCAATGGTCGTTTGAACATTGAGGTTTATCCAAGCGGTCAATTGGGCAGCGACACCGACACACTGTCACAAGTTCGTTCAGGCGCAATTGATTTTGTGTGTACCGCAGGTTCTATTTACGGCAACCTCACGCCCACCGCGTCCATCAACTCCATTGCGTTTGCATTCCCCGACTACGCCACCGTGTGGAAAGCCATGGATGGTGACTTGGGCAACCACATCCGCGGTGCTTTTGACAAGGTGAACTTGGTTCAAGTGGGCCATGTGTTTGATCACGGTTTCCGTCAAATCACACATTCCACCAAACCGATCACTTCGCCCAAAGACTTGGCCGGTATGAAAATTCGTGTGCCTGCCACTCCCCTGTGGACTTCCATGTTCAAGGGTTTGGATGCATCCCCAGCCACAGTGCCAATTGGTGAGTTGTACACAGCTTTGCAAACCAAGGTGGTGGACGGTCAAGAAAACGCATTGCCCACCATCGATGCCGTCAAGTTGTACGAAGTTCAAAAATACTGTTCATTGACTTCACACATGTGGGAGTACTTTGCACTGGTGGGTAACAAGAAGAACTGGAATGCTTTGCCAGAAGATTTGCGTGCGTTGGCAACCAAAATTATTGATGCCAATGTGTCCAAGCAGCGCAATGCACACGATGCATTGAATGCAACGCTTGAGACCAAACTCAAAGGCCAAGGCATGCAGTTCAACCGCGTGGACACCAAGCCATTCCGTGAAGCTTTGCAGAAAGCGGGCTACTTTGCTGAGTGGCAGAAAAAGTTTGGTCCAGAAACATGGTCCATCCTTGAAAAGTACGCAGGAAAAATGGCCTAAGTTTTCTGCAGCCCATGACGGAGCCGCCCCTTAAAGGCGGCTCCTCTTCTATATAAGTTTGGAGACGCCCCCTTGGACACGTCAGCTCACACACAAGACGCAGATGCGTCAAAGAAGGCTGCGCAACAAAACAGCGCATGGTTGCGCACTGTTGCAAAGCTCGATGCCGCATTAGCCTTCGTCACAGAAGTTCCTGCCGCCATTCTGGTTTTCTTGGAAATCATTGTGCTGTTCAGCGGCGTCGTCAGTCGGTATGCATTGCATCGCCCGCTGACATGGTCCGATGAGTTGGCATCGGTCATGTTTTTATGGCTTGCCATGTTAGGTGCTGTGGTTGCATTCAGACGCTCGGCGCACATGCGCATGACGGCGCTGGTCGATTTGGCGCCACCAGAAAAACGGGTGTTTTTTGATTTGTTGGGTGTGGTGGCTGGCGCCACATTTTTGGCCTTGGTGGGCTATCCAGCTTTTGAATTTGCAATCGATGAAGCCATCGTCACTTCGCCCTCATTGGAAATTTCCAATGCTTGGCGTGCTTCTGCTTTGCCCGTTGGTATTTTGCTGATGGGTATCAGTGCACTGCTCAAGTTTGCAGAAGAGAGCAGTTTGAAACGATTGCTCAGCGCCATCGGCATTGCTGTCGTGTCGATAGGCATCTTGTATGCCTTGAGTCCCTTGTTTCAAGACCTTGGCAACCTGAATTTGTTCATTTTCTTTGTGGTCATTGTGGCCATTCTGGTGCTGACGGGCGTGCCCATTGCGTTTGCTTTTGGATTGGCCACCTTCGGTTACATCGCTTTAACCACCTCTAAGCCCACCAGTGTGATCGTGGGCCGAATGGATGAAGGCATGTCGCATTTGGTACTGTTGGCGGTGCCTCTGTTTGTTTTCTTGGGTGTTGTGCTTGAGTTGAGCGGCATGGCCAAAGCCATGGTGCGCTTTTTGGCGTCCTTGTTGGGCCATGTACGCGGTGGTTTGTCGTATGTGTTGGTCGGTGGCATGTACTTGGTGTCTGGCATTTCTGGCTCCAAAGCGGCCGACATGGCTGCCATTGCGCCTGTGCTGTTTCCTGAGATGAGAAAGCAAGGCGTTGATGAAGGCGAGATGGTGGCCTTGTTGGCGGCAACGGGTGCTCAAACAGAAACCATTCCCCCCAGTATTGTTTTGATCACCATTGGTTCAGTGACTGGTATTTCTATTGCTGCACTGTTCTCGGGTGGCTTAGTGCCTGCGCTGGTGTTGGCGGCATTGCTCTGCTTTGTGATCTGGCTGCGCAATCGCAAAGTCGACATGACTGGCGCTGTACGTGCAAGCTGGTCTGAAATTGGTCGTGCATTCTTAATTGCAAGTCCTGCCTTGGCGCTGCCCTTCATCATTCGCGCTGCAGTGGTGGAGGGCGTGGCGACAGCTACCGAAGTTTCAACCATTGGTATTGCTTACGCCATATTGGCAGGCGCGTTTTTGTATCGTCAATTAGATTACAGAAAGTTGTGGCCTGCACTTGTGGATACGGCTGCATTGTCGGGTGCCATTTTGTTGATCATTGGCACGGCCACAGGTATGGCATGGGCGCTCACTCAATCGGGTTTCTCACGCCAATTGGCCATGGCCATGTCGCAATTGCCTGGCGGCGCCCATGGCTTCATGATTGTGTCCATCGTTGCCTTCATTATTTTGGGTAGCGTGCTGGAGGGCATTCCCGCCATTGTGGTGTTTGGCCCCTTGCTGTTTCCCATTGCCAAACAATTTGGCATCAACGATGTTCACTACTCCATGGTGGTTGTTTTGGCCATGGGAATTGGCTTGTTTGCACCGCCATTTGGTGTGGGCTATTACGCTGCGTGTGCCATTAGCCGTGTCAGTCCTAGCAAAGGCATGAAGCCAATTTTGGGTTACATCTTGTCGCTCATTGTGGGCACTGCTATCGTGGCTGCAATTCCGGGTCTTTCTACTGGATTTGGCAGTTGATGCGTCAAGGTCAAACCATTTTTCTGACGGGCGCCAGTGGCTTCATTGGCGGTTCATTGGCCATCCAACTCATGGCCAATGGCCATCGCGTGCGTGGCCTCGTGAGAAGCGCCGACAAGGCGGCTCAACTGTCAGCGCTTGGCATTGAAGCGGTCATGGGTGACCTAGACGATTTGGCGCTTCTATCGACGGAAGCAAAAAATGCCGATGCTGTGATCAATACCGCAAGTGCAGACCATGCTGCTTCGGTAGACGCCATGTTGCGAGCCTTAGAGGGCTCCCACAAAGTATTCATTCATACAAGCGGCTCCAGCATTGTGGGTGACGATGTTCGCGGAAGCTTAAGGACGGAAGTGATCTTTGATGAATCGACCCCTTTGCAGGTGCATGCGTTAAAACAATCACGTCGGAACATTGACCTCAGCGTGCTGAATGCCGCTTCTAGGGGTGTTCAATCTGTGGTCATTTGCCCTAGCTTGATTTATGGCGTTGGCAAAGGCCTACACACCACGAGCGTTCAGATTCCATTTTTGGTGTCCAACGCCATCAAGCACGGCGTGGTTCAAATTGTGGGGCAAGGCAAAAACACGTGGTCCAACGTTCACATTGATGACGTTGTCAACTTGTATGTCTTGGCCCTTGATAGAGCACCTGCCGGTGCCTTCTATTTTGCTGCCAACGGTGAAGCTTCATTTGTAGAGTTAGGCCAAGCACTCACGCATCGACTTCAGTTTTCGAATGTCGAACATTTAACGCCCGAATTGGCTGCGGCACAGTGGGGCGTGGGCATGGCTTATTTTTCTCTGGGCAGCAACAGTCGAGTTAGGTCTGTGCGCGCTAGAACAGAGTTGAACTGGATGCCGCGTCATGCATCGGTCCTTGAATGGATTTCGACTGAAATGCCAATCCCTGAACATTGATAGGAAGTTTATGTTGCTTAAAGATAAAGTTTGTTTGATTTTGGGTGC
>JBDLWA010000128.1:0-10335 GCA_039804505.1 Pseudomonadota bacterium | reverse complement strand
GGTCGCAATGCAAACGCATGCTTTCGGCGAGTGCTGTGTTGGGCCGGATGCCCACAGCCATGATGACCAACTGCGCATTGACATGCGAGCCGTCCTTGAAGCACACCGCACTGACGCGGCCGTCCGCATCGGATTTGAGTTCTTGCGTTTGCGCACGCATTAAGAATGTCATGCCGCGTTCTTCTAAAGACGCTTGCAACAAGCCGCCGGCCACTTTGTCGAGTTGGCGTTCCATGAGCCATTCAGCGCCATGCACCACCGTCACTTGCATGCCACGTTTCATGAGGCCGTTGGCGGCTTCTAAACCCAACAAGCCACCGCCAATCACCACAGCCTCTTTGTATTGTGTGGCTGCATCAATCATGGCCTGTGTGTCGGCAATGTCGCGATAGGCCAGCACCCCTTGCAGGTCTTTGCCTGGGATGGGCAGCATGAATGGATTCGAACCAGTTGCCAAGAGCAAACGATCATAAGGTTTGACCATTGTGCTGCCGTCTAAGCTTGTGGCGTGGACTTCGCGTTTCACGCGGTCGACGTGCGTCACAGTGCAACCCGTGTGAAGCTCAATGCCATTCTCCTCGTACCAAGAGAGTGGATTCAGAATGATTTCATCTAAAGTTTGCTCACCCGCCAACACCGGCGACAACAAAATGCGGTTGTAGTTGGGGTGGATTTCGCTGCCAAAGACGGTGATGTCAAACAAATCCGGCGCAAGCTTGATCAACTCTTCTAAGGTGCGGACACCGGCCATGCCGTTGCCCACCATGACCAGTTTCATTTTGCTCATGCTTTCTCCACGTGTGCTTGTCGTGTGTAAAGGAAATCAATGACCGCTTTGCGGTAGTTGAGGTAGCGCGGATCGTCTGCCAGGCTGACGCGTGAACGAGGACGTGGCAAGTCAACTTGCAAGACTTCACCGATGGTTGCGGCGGGTCCGTTGGTCATCATCACGATCTTGTCGGACAACAACACGGCCTCATCGACATCGTGTGTCACCATCACCACCGTGCTGTGTGTGTTGGCCACAATGGTCAGCAACTCATCTTGCAACTTGGCCCGCGTCAGTGCGTCCAATGCGCCAAAGGGTTCGTCCATCAGCAAGACTTGAGGCTCCATGGCCAAGGCGCGTGCAATGCCCACGCGTTGTTTCATGCCGCCTGAGATTTCTCCTGGACGTTTTTGGGCGGCATGACTCAAACCCACCATGTCGAGTGCAGCGTCTGTTCTGGCCTTCAGCTGGGCGAGGTTTTCTTTAGATTTGCCATCAACACGCCCGTTGTTGCCAAACACGCGCTCGACGCCCAAGTAAACATTTTCAAAACAGGTCAGCCAGGGCAGTAGTGAATGGTTTTGGAACACCACTGCGCGCTCGGGACCAGGTCCAGATATTTCGCGATTGGCGCAAATCAAATTGCCTTGGGTGGGTGTGGTCAAGCCTGCAATCAAATTGAGCAGGGTTGACTTGCCGCAACCTGAGTGACCAATCAAGGCTACAAATTCTCCTTTGGCCACAGTGAGGTCAATGTTGCGCAGGGCAGGGAACTCGCCTTTGGCAGTTTTGAAAGTTTGTGCAACCCCTTGAATTTCGAGGTACTTGCTGCTGAGGTTCAGATTCATGTGCGCACCTCTTCGAAGGTAAATGCTGTGGCCAGTTTGATCAAGGCGTATTCCAAAACCAGTCCGACAAAACCAATCACAAAGATGGCGATGATGATGTTTTTGACATTCAAGTTGTTCCATTCATCCCAGACCCAAAAGCCAATGCCTACACCGCCTGTCAACATTTCAGCGGCCACAATCACCAACCAGGCGGTACCAACGGCCAATCTCACGCCTGTCAGCATGTAAGGTAAGACGGCGGGGAACAAAATCTTGGTCACGATCTTCCATTCAGACAGGTTCAGGACGCGGGCCACATTCATGTAGTCTTGCGGCACACGCTGCACACCGACGGCCGTGTTGATGACCATGGGCCAGATAGAACAAATGAAGATGGTCCATATGGCTGCAGGATTGGCGCCTTTGAACACCAACAAGCCAATGGGCAACCAAGCCAATGGCGACACGGGTCGCAACAGGCTGATCAATGGATTGAACATGTTGGCCAAAAACTCAAAGCGGCCAATCATGAAACCAAAGGGAATGCCAACGATGGCGGCCAAACCGAAACCCATGGCCACACGCTTCAAAGAGCTCAAAATGTTCCAACCCACACCTTGGTCATTGGGGCCGTTGCTGTAAAACGGATCGCTGAACACTTGGATGGCTTGTATCAAGGTGTCTTTGGGTGATGGGAAGTTGTTGGTGCTGCTGAATGAAACCAGGCCCCAAATACCCACCAAAAATGCAAAGCCCAAAATAGGTGGAAGCACCCTCAATACAATTTGTTTTAGATGGATCGATGACATTCGAATTCCTTATGCTTTCACTTTGAAGCTGTCGGCATATTTCTTCGGATCTTTGCCATCCCACACCACGCCGTCCATGAACTTGCTGGTGCGCAAGACATCTTTGGGAACTGGCGTGTTGGTGGCGGTGGCGGCCTGCTTGTAAATGTCGATGTGGTTGATTTGTTTGGCCACGGTCAAATAGTCGGGGTGATCCTTCAGCAAACCCCAACGTTTGTGCTGCGTTAAGAACCACATGCCATCGGACAAATAAGGAAAGTTGGCGTTACCGTCGGCAAAAAATTTCATGTGGTTTTTGTCGTCCCATGTTTTGCCCAAGCCATTTTGATAACGACCTAAAATACGTTGGTTGATCACATCCACACTGGTGTTCACGTAGGCTTTGTCTGCAATGGTTTCGGCCATCTTCATTTTGTTTTGAAGGCCTGCGTCAATCCATTTGCTGGCGTCCAGAATGGCCGCGGTCACAGCACGCGCCGTGTTGGGGTATTTTTTGGCGAATTCAGCCGTGGTGCCCAAAACTTTCTCGGGGTGATCGGCCCAAATGTCTTGTGTGGTGGTGGCGGTGATGCCAATGCCATCGGCAATGGCGCGGTGGCCCCAAGGCTCACCCACGCAATAACCGTCCATGTTGCCCACGCGCATGTTGGCAACCATTTGGGGTGGCGGTACGGTGATCACTTTTGCATCTTTCAGGGGGTTGATGCCCACGCTGGCCAGCCAGTAATACAGCCACATGGCGTGTGTGCCTGTGGGAAAGGTCTGCGCAAAGGTGTACTCGCGTTTGTCTGTGGCCATGAGTTTGGCCAAGCTGGCGGCATCGACTGCGCCTTTGTCAGCCAATTTTTTGGAGAGTGTGATGGCTTGACCGTTTTGGTTCAAAGTCATCAACACAGCCATGTCTTTTTTAGGCCCCGAGGTGCCCAAGTGCACGCCATAAATGAGGCCGTACAAAACATGCGCAAAATCTAGTTCACCATTGACAAGTTTGTCGCGAACGCCGGCCCAGCTGGCTTCTTTGGTGGGAATGATTTTGACGCCATATTTTTTGTCGAAGCCCAAGACAGAAGCCATCACCACACTGGCGCAATCGGTCAGTGGGATGAAGCCAATTTTGACTTCTTCTTTTTCTGGCTTGTCAGAACCTTGTGCGTAAACGGCAGCGCGCAGTGCAGGGGCAATGGTCAGTGCGCCGGCAGTCGCGGCTTGTAAGACGTTACGACGGCTCATAGGGGTCTCCAAAATGTCGGTCATGGCAAGTTCCTTTGGTCAGTAAAAAAATTGAGCACAAACGACAAAGGCGTCCTCACCACGTTCAAGTGTTTGAACGGGTGGGGACGCCTTTGTCCTGAACCTTCGCAGATTCTTAGTTCAAAGCGTTTGCAATACCTGTGCCAAGTGAAAACCCTGGTGAATGGCATTGGGCATGCCCCAATCTAGTGATCAATGCAATTCAAATTTGAAAATTTGCACCAAACGGATGCATAGATGCGCACCGAACTTGTTGTGATGATCGTCAAGATTTAAGGAGGTCGGCCATGTCCAAGGTTCTCTGGGCAACCTCGCCCAACTTCAAGCCTTTATCCATGGCAACCTTTCTGAGCTTGGCAAAGGCTTGGTCTTCCGTCAGCCCTTGGTGCTTGATCAGTAAGGCTTTGGCGCGATCTATGACTGTTCTGTCTTGAAGGTCGCTACGTGCTTGGTCTCTTTCCTGGCGCAGGCGCTCTTCATATTCAAAGCGTGCCATGGCCACTTCCAAGATGGGTTTGATGCGCGAGCTGGCCAATCCGTCAACGATGTAGGCCGACACGCCCACCGCCACCGCATCTTTCACATGGCTGGTATCGCTGTCGTCCGTGAACATCACGATGGGGCGTCGCGCGTCGCGGGTTGCGAAAACAACGTGTTCTAGTGCATCGCGCGCTTCAGACTCGGCGTCCACAATGATCAGGTCGGGTTGCAGCTGAGCGATTCGATCTGCAAGAAAAACGTCTGCAGGCAGGGTGGCAATCAGGTTGAAGCCGTTTTCAAGCAAGCCGATGCGCAAGGCCCTAGAGCGTTTGGCTTGAGACAAAGCGTGGTCATCGTCAGGGTCGTTAACGACCAGATCAGGCGCCACCACCACGATGCGGAGGGCCTCGGGTGCTTTCGATTTCTTGGATCTGGAAGATTTGATCATCACTGTTAGGGCTGGCAACTTGCGGTTGACCTTTTAAGCCGAACTTGCAATTTACGCGCCAAGTTGATGAAGATAGGTCTTTGAAAGTACCGAATTAGGGCATCGCATAAACTCAGCACCTATGCTTTTTCTTGGAATTGAGTCTTCTTGTGACGAAACGGGTGTGGCCTTGGTTGAAACCCAAGCCACTGGCGCGCCACGCCTGCTGTCGCATGCCTTGTTCAGCCAAATCGACATGCACCAAGCCTATGGCGGGGTGGTGCCCGAGTTGGCCAGTCGCGACCACATCAAGCGCGTCATTCCCCTCACGCGCGAAGTTTTAAAAAATGCCCACATCGAACTTGAACAGGTGGATGTGGTGGCCTATACCCGCGGTCCTGGCCTGGCGGGGGCTTTGCTGGTCGGTGCCGGCGTTGGATGTGCTTTGGGCGCGGCACTGAACAAGCCTGTTCTGGGTGTGCACCATTTGGAAGGCCATTTGTTGTCGCCATTCTTGAGTGACGACCCCCCTGAATTTCCATTTGTGGCCCTGCTGGTGTCTGGTGGCCATACCCAACTCATGCGCGTTGAATCAGTGGGGTCGTATGAAATTTTGGGTGAAACCGTGGACGATGCCGCCGGTGAAGCCTTTGACAAATCAGCCAAGCTCATGGGGCTAGGTTATCCAGGCGGTCCCGCTTTGTCCAAATGTGCAGAGGGTGGCAACCCGCTGGCCTTCAAGCTGCCCAGGCCCTTGCTGCACAGTGGCGATTTCGATTTTTCCTTTGCAGGCCTGAAAACTTCAGTGTTGACTCAGGCTAACAAATTAGGCGACAGCTTGCATGACCCGCAGACCACGCACAAAGCCGACTTGGCCGCCTCCACAGAAGCGGCCATTGTGGAAGTGTTGTTGAAAAAATCGATGGCAGCGCTCAAGGCCACAGGCATGCGCCGTTTGGTGGTGGCGGGTGGTGTGGGGGCCAATCGATCTTTGCGTTTGCAGCTTAACCAAGCTTGCCAAAAAGCAGGGGTACGCGTGCACTATCCAGAACTTCATTTGTGCACCGACAACGGCGCCATGATTGCCATGGCGGCTGCCATGCGCGTGCAGTCGGGGCAACAAGCCCCGCAATATGACTACAGCTTTGATGTGAAGCCACGTTGGCCTCTGTCGCACATCACATCGACACCCAATTAATTTTTTGAGGATTTTGTTTTGATTCACTTGTTTCGATCAGTGATGCGCTGCTTTGTCTGGCTTTCTCTGTGTGTCTGCATCGCGGCACAAGCGCAAAAACCGCCCGTTCAACCGCCCATTCAACTGGCCATGATTGAAGGCATGAGTGGCCCCTTTGCCAATACGGGCGAGGCGGTGTTGCGCAATTTAGTCTGGGCCGTGGAACGTGTGAATGCGCGCGGTGGTGTCTCCACCCCTGAAGGCAAACGCATGTTGGTCTTGAACCGTTACGACAGCAAGGGCCAAAACGAGGAAGCCCTCACATCATTGCGTGCTGCCATTGATGCCGGTGCGCAATATATTTTGCAAGGCAACTCGTCGGCCAACGCGGCGGTATTGATCGATGCCATTCAGAAACACAATGAACGTGATTTGCAGAAACGTGTGCTGTTTTTGAATTACTCTGCGGTCGATCCTGCCTTGACGCAGGACAAGTGCAATTTTTGGCATTTCAGATTTGATGCCCATGCTGATATGCGCATGACCGCATTGATGCAGGTGTTGAAGCAAGACAGCAAATTGAAATCGGTTTATTTGATCGGACAAGATTACAGTTTTGGTCAAGCTGTGCTGCGCGAAGCCAAGCAGCAACTGAGCAACCTGCGCCCTGATGTTCAATTGGCTGGCGAGGAGTTGCACCCCATGGGGCGCGTGAAAGATTTTTTACCTTACGCCTCCAAAATTAAAGCCTCGGGCGCCCAAGCTGTGATCACAGGCAATTGGGGCAATGATTTGACCTTGTTGGTGAAGGCCGCAAAAGAAGTAGGCTTTGAAGGCAAGTTCTACACTTTCTATGGCAATGCCTTGGGTGCACCGGCTGCCATGGGCGATGCGGGTGTTGGCAAGGTGCTGGCGGTGGCGGAATGGATGCCCAATGTGCCAGGTGCCGAGAGCGCTAAGTTTTACCAATCGTTCAAGCAACGCTTTGACAAGCCTTCGGAAGACTATGTGCACTTGCGGATGCAGTTGATGATCGAAGCATTGGTTCAAGCCATTGAAAAAGCAGGCACCTCAGAACCCTTTTCAGTGGCTTTACAGCTAGAAAAAGCCGATGTCAGCATGGGCGGGCAACGCGGCAAAATGCGCGCGCAAGATCATCAATTTCAGCAACCCTTGGTGGTCAGTGTGATGGCCAAGCAAGGCGGGGCGGAGGTGCCTTTTGATGTGGAAGGCTCTGGCTATGGCTTTAAAACTGTGAAGCAGTTGAGAGCCAGCGACGTTGAGCTGCCCAGCATTTGCAAAATGATTCGCCCAACGTCTTAGACGATGGCGCATCAAAAAAGCCCAGTGAAGACTGGGCTTTTTTGTGAGCAGCTTAGCCTTGCTTGGCCAAGCCTAATTTTTCGATGATGGCTTTTTCTTTTTGGTAGTTGTCTCGCGCAAACTTGGTGTACTCCTCGGTGTTCATGTAAATCACCGACTGGTCGAACTTCTCAAATGTGGCCAATACTTGTGGATCTTCCAAGGTTTTCTTAAAGGCATCTTGCAGTTTGCGAGTGATCGCAGGGTCCATGCCTTTGGGGCCACCAATGCCAAAAGGAGAATCGGAGATGGTGTCATAGCCCAGCTCGTTGAGTGTGGGCACATTGGGCCAGCGCTTGGTGCGCTTGCTGCCATAGGTGGCCAACAGTCGGCATGTTCCTGCATCGACGTGCGGTGCCCAGCCTGTGGCATCGCTGTGCGCCATCACGTGACCGCCCAGTACAGAGGCCATGCCGTCAGCGCTGCCTTTGAAGGGCACGTGCTGCAACTGGATGCCGGCTTTCATCGCAAATTCTTCAACAGCCAAGTGGGGTGTCGTGCCGTTTCCTGTCGAGCCAAAAGTGAACTTGCCAGGATTGGCTTTTGCGTACTCCACCAAATCTTTGATCGACTTAATAGGTGAGTCTGAACGCACCACAATGCCAAAGGTGTAGCCTGTGAGGCAGGCAATGAAGGTGAAATCTTGCAAGGGATTAAATTGCATTTTTTGCATGTGTGGCAAACGCAAAATACCGATGGTCAGTTGAGACAAGGTGTAGCCATCGGGCTTGGCATTGACCAGTTCGTTGGGGCCCAACATGCCGCTGGCGCCTGCTTTGTTTTCAATGACCACAGGGCTGCCCAAAATGCGTGTGGCACTTTCAGCCAATGAGCGCATCACGCCATCGGTGGAGCCGCCTGCAGGCCACGGGCAAATCAGCTTGATTGGTTTGGCGGGAAAGTTGCTTTGCGCCATAGCGGGCATGGCAATGCTGACGGCACCGGCCAAGCCAGCTTGCAAAACAACACGGCGGTTCAATTCAGAGGTCATTTGAGATTCCAAAAATACAGAGAATTAAAAAAAGAGCTTGAATGGGGCAATCAAATTCGGGTGCGTGGCTGATTTATTCAGCCTTGGCGCCAGACTCTTTCACCACTTTGGTCCACTTCACGATTTCGGTGGCTTGGTATTTGGCCAGCTCATCGGGTGAAGACAGGACAGGGTCGAGGCCCAAGGTTTTTAAGCGTTCAACCACTTCTGGCAGTTTGAACACGCGAATCACTTCGGCGTTCAATCGGTCAATGACCGGCTTGGGCGTATTGGCGGGTGCAAACATGGCAAACCATGTGGTGGCTTCAAAACCAGGCAAAGACTCTGCCACTGTTGGAACATCTGGCGCTGCAGGTGAGCGCTTGGCCGTGGTTTGCGCAATTGCGCGAATCTTGCCTTCTTTGGCCATGGGCAACGCAGAAGGCATGTTGTCAAACACCAATTGAATACTGCCGCCTAGCAAGTCTGGAATGAAAAATTGACGGCCTTTGTAAGGCACGTGCGTCATGCTGGTGCCTGTCATCGACTTGAACAATTCGCCCGACATGTGAACCGAGGTGCCAATGCCAGGGGAACCAAAGGACAGCTTGTTGGGGTTGGCCTTCATGTAGGCAATCAACTCGTTCACGGTTTTGACGGGCAGGTCGTTGTTGACCACCAGCAAGTTGGGCGCAGAAGCAATGAGTGAAATGGGTGAAAAGTTTTTCACCATGTCGTAGGGCATTTTTTCGTAGAGAGAGCCATTGATGGAGTGCGTCCCTACCGTACCCATCACGATGGTATAGCCGTCACTTGGCGACTTGGCCACAACGTCGCTGCCAATGTTGCCACCAGCACCCGGTTTGTTGTCAATGACAACCGGCTGTCCCAACTGGGCTTTTTCGCTGAACAAGCGCGCCAAGATGTCTGGGGCGCCGCCCGTGGGAAATGTCACCACCAGTCGAATGGGGCGATTGGGGTAATTTTGGGCTGAGGCCGAGGTGCTGCTGAACAGTCCAAGGCCGAGGGGGGCCACAAGGCTAAGCGCATACAAAAGTCGCAGGCTAAAACGACGTGTGCTTTGTGTTGTGGATCCGCAATACTTCATCTCGAGTCTCCTCTGTGGTTCGGTGAGTCCACACTTTAGGGGGGAGGTCGCAACAAGGGGAGGGTGAAAACCCCCGAAAAGTCATGAATCTGGCACCTAGGTGTCAGTGTTAGTTTTTATAAGTAGCGGTCATTCAAAGTCGACGGAGGCGCTCCATCGATCGTTCCAGCCGACTTCTTTGGCTTTTTCAAGCTCCCGGCGATTGCGTTTGGTTGGGCGGCCTTGTTCAATGCTCAACGCGGGCTCTCGGGCAATGCGTCGTTGAAGGCTGGCTTTTTCTCGGAGTGCCAGGCTTTCAGGGGTTTCTTCGTACAAAGTCTGAGCCACTGGCGCAGGGCCCCGAACATCACTGAGGGCCAATACTTTGACGGTACGGGTGACGTCCCCCTGGCGAGCGCTGACCTCGTCGCCAGGCTTGACCTCTCTCGAAGCCTTGACGGATTGGCCGTTGATGGCCACGCGGCCCTTGCCAATTTCATCTGTCGCCAAGGACCGTGTCTTGTAAAAACGGGCGGCCCAAAGCCATTTGTCGATTCTGATTTTGTCCATAAGCCACTATTTTGGGCTGAAACGATGAATTTGTGGCTGTTTTTATACCCAGTAAGCGCGGGGGGCTGGTTTGAGCGGATGGCTATGGTTATAATTCCGAGGCTTTGCCAAGCAAGACCCCTGTGGTTTTTGTCTGGCCAAGATCGCACGCAGCAGTTGATTCCAAACCGCTTGCGCAAGTTATAAAACCTCGTCTGTTCAATATTTGCATCCTTTGCAGCTGTTTGAAAGCCGAAAAACAAGGAAGAAAAATGATTGCATCCTCAATCAAAGCAGAAGTCGTTAAGGCCAATGCACGCGCAGCCAATGACACGGGTAGCCCCGAAGTTCAAGTGGCTTTGCTCACAGCTCGTATCAACGAGTTGACACCTCACTTCAAAACACACGCCAAAGACCACCACGGTCGTCGCGGTTTGTTGCGCATGGTGAGCCGCCGTCGTAAATTGTTGGACTACTTGAAGTCCAAAGACGCTGACCGCTATGTTGCTCTGATCGCCAAACTTGGCCTGCGCAAATAAGCGTATCGAAAGATGACAAGCGCCTGAGTTAGCCCGCTAGCTCAGGCGCTTTCTACTTTAAGTTTTCTAAAAAGACGTTTTCAGA
>JBDLWA010000127.1:0-3334 GCA_039804505.1 Pseudomonadota bacterium | reverse complement strand
ATTTAGATCTAAAATTAGATCTAAATTAATCGAGATCACCATGCAAACCATTTACGCCGACTTCTCCATCAGCATGTCCGAATTCAAAAAGAATCCTGCACAGGTTTTGAAAACGGCTGGCGAAAAACCTGTGGCTGTACTGAATCACAACCGTCCTGCCTTTTACATGATCACGCCCAAACTGTTTGAAGCGCTTGTAGAAGAACTTGCCGACCGAGATCTCGTCGAACTCACCAGACAACGCTTGTTGAAAAAAGACACGGCCATCGAGGTCGACATTGATCACATCTAAAAATCAGCCAGCCAAATACAAACTGAAATTCTTGCCTGAAGCGCTGAAAGAATGGCACCAACTTGACGGCAGCATCAAACTCATCCTGCGCAAAGCACTCAAGAAAAGGTTAGTGCAACCCAAAGTACCTGGGTCAGAGTTACATGGCGATTTGAAAGACTGCTACAAAATCAAATTACTCAAACACGGCTACCGCCTTGTCTACACAATTGAAAACCACAATTTGGTCGTATTGGTTCTAGCCGTTGATAAAAGAGAGAACTCAATTGCATATCAATCTGCACTCTTTCGCCTCTTAACGCATTGAGGCGGTTAACATCCACACATGTTCAGTTATAGACACGCCTTCCACGCCGGCAACCATGCCGATGTCATCAAGCACCTTACCTTGATTGCCACCTTGCAGCATCTGCAGCAAAAAGAGGGGGGCATCACCATCATCGACACCCATGCGGGCGCTGGCCTGTACCGGCTAGACGGGGACTATTCCGAAACCGGTGGCGAAGCGCAAGACGGCATTTTCAAACTGCTCAGCCAATTAGACGCTGCCAGTGCCAAGAAAGACGCCAAGCCCATTCCAGAAGCGCTTCAGGCCTATCTGGACATGATTGCCAGCTTCAACCCCAATGGCCAAGCCAAGTTTTATCCTGGCTCGCCCTTCATTCTTCACGCCATGTTGCGCAAAGACGCGCGCGACAAATTGCGACTCTTTGAACTGCACCCCACCGACAGCAAAGCTCTGGCTTCTAACGTGGCACAGTTGGATGCAGGTCGCAGCATCATGATTGCCCGCGAAGACGGGTTCGAGTCGCTCAAGAAAATGTTGCCCCCACCGCCATCGGCCACAGGTTCAAAGCGCGCCTTGGTGCTAATGGACCCCAGCTACGAAATTAAAAGCGATTACGGCAAAGTGGCCGCTAACATACAAGACTGCTTGAAGCGTTTTGCCACCGGCACTTACTTGGTTTGGTATCCCATCATTCCACGACCAGAAGCACACGATTTGCCTAAACGTCTAAGAACCTTAAGCAACCACGCTCAAAAGCCTTGGATCAATCTCACCTTGTCCATTGGACGTAATACAGATGGCAGCTCGGCCGGCTTGTCGGCCAGCGGCATGTTTGTGGTCAATGCGCCCTTCACTTTGAAGGACAAACTGCGCGAGGCTATGGAAGTGGTAGGTCCGGCATTAGCCAGAGGCACAGGTCACAGCTGGGCGGTTGAGCACAGCTAATTTAGATACTTGAGTGCTATGCACTCACCCAGTTTTCCAAAAGAAGTCCTGGCACTCTTACAAATTCGCTCATGTTATTCGTTACCAGTACCAAGCCCTCACTTCTTGCATGAGCAGCAATGTGAAGATCGTTCACACCAATGGTTTGACCTAATTTCTCAAGGCTTGCACGAATATTTCCATAGTGCATTGAAGCCTTGGCGGTGTAAGGCAAGATGTCGATGAGACTGGTGAATTCTTCTATAGCGTTAAGGTTTTCTGGAACTCTTGCGCTCTTCTCTGCACCATGTTGCAACTCAGAAAATGTGATCGCTGAAATGGCCATGCGATTTGCGTTTTCATTAAACAGTCCCATCACTTCAATGGGCCGCCTCTTCATCACGTAAATGACGATGTTGGTATCCAACAGATATTTGATCATCAGAGCTCTTCTCGTTGAGGTTGAGTTTGTGAGCTCCTCTCATTCATAAAGTCATCGCTCACGCGAGGCCCATTGAGAAAGAAATCGTCCCAACGATGACCCACGGGAGAGATGATTCTGTCTTTACCACGAGCGCGAATTTCCACTTTTTTGACGTTATCGGGTAAACGCAATTCAGCCGGTAATCTGACAGCTTGTGTGCGGTTATTGGTAAAGACAGTAGAGATAGCCATTTGATTGATCCATTTGTATATAGCAAAAGTATATGGCAGACGCAGGGAAACTCCTAGAGTAGATTCAATTAATTAACCGACCGATCGGTCGGTTAATTGCTATACTTCGCTTCAAACACGCTCTAACAGCGAGGAGAAGCCCATGTACACGCAATCCTTCAATGTGCCCGACGCACCGGACACCAATGGCACTGCAGCCACTGCCGCACTCAAGTCAGTGCCCAAACCTTTGACCGAAATCGAAGTAGCTTTGCAAGCGCAGTTCGATGCGCGCATCGATGCCGATGGCAAAGTGGAGCCGCGTGATTGGATGCCCGATGCCTATCGCAAAACATTAGTCAGACAAATTAGCCAACACGCACACAGCGAAATTGTGGGCATGTTGCCCGAGGGCAATTGGATCAGCCGCGCACCTAGCCTGAAGCGCAAAGCCATTTTGATTGCCAAGGTGCAGGACGAAGGCGGTCATGGTTTGTATTTGTATAGTGCGGCCGAAACACTGGGCACCAGTCGCGATCAAATGCTCGATGCATTGCACACCGGCAAAGCCAAGTACAGCTCCATCTTCAACTACCCCACGCTCAATTGGGCCGATGTTGGCGTGGTGGGTTGGTTGGTCGATGGCGCCGCCATCATGAATCAAATTCCTTTGTGCCGCTGCTCTTACGGCCCCTATGCGCGCGCCATGATTCGCGTGTGCAAAGAAGAAAGTTTCCATCAGCGTCAAGGCTACGAAGCCTTGCTCGTCATGATGCAAGGCACCGCTGAACAAAAGGCCATGGTGCAAGACGCGGTCAATCGTTGGTGGTGGAAATGTCTTGCCATGTTTGGACCGCCCGATGCCGACAGCCCCAACAGCGTGCAAGGCATGCGCTGGGGCATCAAGCGCATCAGCAACGATGACCTCCGCCAAAAGTTTGTCGATGCCACAGTGCCACAAGCCAAAGTGTTGGGCGTGACTTTGCCCGACCCCGATTTGAAATGGAACGAAGAACGTCAACAACACGACTACGGTCAAATTGATTGGGACGAGTTCTGGGCCACCGTCAATGGCAATGGGCCTTGCAACAAAGAACGTTTGGGTGCACGCGTGAAGGCCTGGAACGATGGCCAATGGGTGCGCGATGCCGCAGTGGCCCACGCCAAAAAACAAG
>JBDLWA010000126.1:0-2962 GCA_039804505.1 Pseudomonadota bacterium | reverse complement strand
CATGGCATTCGCATTACCGACGAAGTGGCCCTCGATTGCGCCCAAGAAGCTGCAGGCCAATTGCGCTACGAAATTGAAGCTGCCTTCAGCCAAGGCTTGCCCAACACGCCCATGGCAGGTTCCACCGTTCGCGTCATCAGCGGCAACTTCTTAACCGCACGCCCGGTGGGCATTGTGGACGGTGTGGACTTCAAGCACTCAGGCTTGGTGCGCAAGGTGGATGTGGCCGGCATTACCCAAACCTTGGACATGGGCGCCATGGTGCTGCTCTCGCCTTTTGGCTTTTCACCGACAGGCGAAGCTTTCAACTTGTCCATGGAAGAAGTGGCGACCAGTGTGGCCATTGAACTTCAAGCCGACAAGCTCATCTTCTTGACAGAAATTCCAGGCCTTCGCATCAATCCAGAAGCACCCGAGTCAGATGACAATCCCATCGACACCGAGCTGCCTTTGGCCACCGCAGAAAAGTGGCTGAATGAATTGCCCGCAGCCTTGTTGCCCACCGACCATGGCTTTTATTTGCAGCATTGTGTCAAGGCGTGCAAAGAAGGTGTTGAACGCAGCCACATCTTGCCCTTTGCCGTAGATGGCGCCTTGCTGTTAGAAATTTATGTGCACGATGGCATTGGCACCATGGTGGTTGATGAAAAGTTGGAAGAACTTCGTGAAGCCACCCACGACGATGTGGGCGGCATCTTGCAACTGATCGAGCCCTTTGAAAATGATGGCACCTTGGTCAAACGCGATCGCACAGAGATTGAGCGCGATGTCGACCACTACACCATCATTGAACACGATGGGGTGATCTTTGCCTGCGCAGCTTTGTACCCCTACCCAGAAGCCAAAACTGCCGAGATGGCCGCCCTCACTGTGTCGCCTCAATCACAAGGCCAAGGCGATGGCGAAAAGATTTTGAAACGCATTGAACAACGTGCGCGTGCCATGGGCTTGCAAAGCATCTTTGTGCTCACCACGCGCACCATGCACTGGTTCATCAAACGCGGCTTTGTTCAGATGGACCCCGACTGGTTGCCTGAAGGTCGCAAACGCAAATACAACTGGGATCGCCGCAGCCAAGTGCTGATGAAGAAACTCAGCTAAGCAGAGCTGGTGCTTGAGTGATTCGAAGCTCAGTCAGTTGACTGAGGTGCAGTCGCTCTGAACCAGCCATCTCGCCAACGTATGGCCAGCATCAACAGCATGATGCCGCTGAAGGCCACAAACGACCAATTGGCGATGGAGCCCCCTAAGAACGTCCAATCGACTTTGGTGCAATCGCCACTGCCCCTGAAAATCATGGGGATGAAGCGCTGCATGGGAAAGTTTTCAATCATGCCGTAGAAGTCGCGGCCACAAGACACCACTTCGGGTGGATACCACTGCAGCCACGATTGGCGAGCGGCCACAAAGGCGCCAAAGCCTGCCATGAGGAATACCAACCAAGAGACGATCTTAATGAGCAACTGGCCGCCACCCAAAGCGCCCAGCGCACTCAACACCAGCACGCCAATCAAGGCGTAGCGTTGCACAATGCACATCGGGCATGGCACCAAGCCCAAATAGTTTTGCAAATAGACCACGCCGTAAACCAGCATGGCGATACATCCCACCGCAACCAGTGCCATCCAGGCGCGAGCTGGCAGTTGCTTTATGTTTTGGATGTTCATCGCAATGTCGACTTTCTTTTACAAATCAAGCAGCTTAAAAATTAACTCTCAACAAAAGCACGTTCAATGACAAACTGACCAGGCGTGCTAGTGTTGCCCTCTACAAAGCCGCGCTTTTCGCAAAGGGCTTTGAGGTCACGCAGCATTTCGGGGCTACCGCAAATCATGACGCGATCTTCTGCCGCATTGAGTGCTGGAATGCCCAAGTCTGCACTGATCTTGCCATTCTCCAGCAAATCAGTCACGCGGCCTTGGTGTTCAAAAGCTTCCCGTGTGACGGTGGGGTAATAGAGCAATTGCTTGCTCACCATCTCGCCCAAAAATTCGTTCTGGGGCAACTCTTGGGTGATGTAGTCGCGGTAGGCCAACTCTTTCACTTCGCGCACACCATGCAACAACACCACTTGTTCAAAACGCTCGTAAGTGTCGGGATCGCGAATGATGCTCATGAAAGGCGCCAAGCCGGTGCCCGTGCCAATGAGGTACAAACGCTTGGCTGGCGTGAGGTAATCGATCAGCAAAGTGCCTGTGGGCTTGCGGCCCACCACAATGGTGTCGCCTACCTGAATATGTTGCAGCTTTGAAGTTAAGGGGCCGTCCTGAACTTTGATGCTCAAAAATTCCAAGTGCTCTTCGTAATTGGCACTGGCAATGCTGTAGGCGCGCAGCAAAGGTTTGCCGTTGTCGCCACGCAAGCCAATCATGGTGAAGTGACCATTGGAAAAACGCAAAGCTTGATCGCGGGTGGTGGTAAAACTAAACAAGCGATCTGTCCAGTGATGCACACTCAGGACTTTTTCTTCTAAAAATGCACTCATAAAACCTAGGGGAATTTAAACAAAACAGACCATTTTCGGGTCTTTTTGCAAGTAATGGAAATACAATAATTTTATATCTGTATACACAAGCGATCTTAAGCTTCATCAAGGAACATCATGGCGCGTACCGTTAAATGCATCAAATTAGAACAAGAAGCTGAAGGTTTGGATTTTCCGCCCTATCCGGGTGAGCTGGGTAAGCGCATTTGGGAAAACGTCAGCAAAGAGGCTTGGGCTGCTTGGCTAAAGCATCAAACCATGCTGGTCAATGAGAACCGATTGAACTTGGCCGATGCGCGCGCACGCCAATATTTGGCACGCCAAATGGAAAACCATTTCTTTGGCACCGGCGCAGACGCAGCCCAAGGTTATGTCCCTCCCGCCAACGCCTAATTTTCACGCGAGTCACTGGCAAAACAGAAAAGCGTGCCAACCCACATGGCACGCTTTAGAAACTTTCTTCGGCAGTGGAGACTC
>JBDLWA010000125.1:0-3126 GCA_039804505.1 Pseudomonadota bacterium | reverse complement strand
ACCAAATCCCCAAATGCGCCACCAACACATCGCCGCTGCGAATGTTTTTCAATGCTTTGTCCAACAGCATCTTGTTGCTGTACGTTTGGCTAGGCAACTCATCGCCCAAGAAGCCTGCAGGCGCCCACCCTACATGGGTGTAGCCACACGCTTGGGCCGCTTTTATAAGCGCGGGCGATGTTTTTCCACCGGGTGCCCTGAACAAGGGCAAGGTTGCTTTGCCGGTCATGCCTTCCAAACGATCAGCCGCTTTCTTTAAATTGGCGCAGTAGTCGGTGGCTGTCCATTGCAAATCTCGGCCCGCTTGCTCGCCAGCACTGGGGCGGATTTTGAATTGCTGATCGGGCAAGTCTGCTCGCCAGTAGGCATGGTCGTAGGTATGGCTTGCAAATTCATGTCCCTCAAGCGCACGCTCTTTCCACCATGGCGCCCAATGAGTGCCAAGGCTGCCGTCGCCCTCTTTTGTTTTTTCATGTGCTGCGAAAAAGGTGACCGGCACCTGATGCTGACGAAGCACTTGCGCAATTAAAGGGGCAACGCCCATGTGACCCGTGTCAAAGGTTAAGTAGACGGGTTTCTTGCAAAGCGCTGGCGCGACTGAGCTGACGGGGTGAGTGGGGTTAGCGGCTTGATTGGGATTGGCGGCATTGGCGGCATTGGCGGCATTTGCAGCTGTGCACAAGCACCAAGCTAAGCCAACCCATGCCAAGACAAACTTTAACCAAGCTTGGGGCCTTGGTGTCAAACGCAGATCACTGGCGTGGCGCATGGTCCAAAGTCCACACCCCGTGCGGCGATTTGCCCACTTTGATTTGGCGCACCACGGTGCGAGTGGCCATGTCAATCACACTGAGTTTCTGGGCCCAACGCGATGCCAACAAAATGGTTTTGCCATCGGCCGTAATGTCCATGCAATCGGGTCCCGTGGGTCCTGGGTATTGATCCACCACCGTGAAGGTTTTGTAATCAATTTTGCTGATGGTATTGGCCACTCGGTTGCTGACCAACACATGTTGCTTGTCACCAACCGCGCGAAACGCGTGGGCACCTTTGCCCGTTTTAATTTTTTGAATTTTTTTGGCGGGGCCATTGGAGACGTCATAGACCTCTACACCGTCACCGCCCGTCAAACCAATCAACAGCGTTTTGTCGTCGGGGGTGCCAAACACATCGGCAGGCATCTGACCTGTTTTGACGCGCCATTTAATCGCTTGAGTGGCCAAGTCAACAGCCACCAATTCGTTGCTGTCTTGCATGGTGGCCCACACGGTGGTGCTCTTGCTGTCAATCCACAAGTGACTGGGTGTTTTGGCAGAGGAAATGCGTTTGACCAAGGTGGGGGTTTGACCATCCCACTTGTAAATGTCGATGTGATTCAAACGATTGGCCACCGTGACAAACCATTTCATGTCCGGTGAAAAGCGCAATTGGTAAGGATCCAAAATGCCCGACACCACGCGCTGCACTTCGGCTGTACGGGGGTCGATGAAGGTCAATGAATCAGACAAAGCATTGGCCACAATGACCGATTTTTCATCGGGTGTCATGTACAAGTGGTGTGGTTCTTTGCCGGTTGGAATGCGCTTGGTCTCCGTCCATGTGACGGGGTCGATCACGCTGACGTTGCCATCCAAAGAATTGAGCACAAAAATAGGCGCTGGGGCTTGAACGGCAGGGGTTGCCGGGGCCGGTTGAGGCGTTGCCGACATGGCCGATGCAATGTTCAAGCATGCCAAGCTCAATGTCAGACTGAGCATCAAAGTACGACGGAGATTCAGTGCGCGAAAGATCATGCCCCAAGTGTAATGGGGTATTGCGCAGCGACAGGGGGAAAAGGCCTCTAACTTTTGTTCTTTTAAGGTCTTTCTGATGTCAAAATGACCCCATGTCAAAGCCTAATTTGATCTCGGTCAGGGGCGTTTCTTTAGAGGTGCAGCACATCCTGCCCTCCCCTGCCAATTTGCCTGCAGCGCAAATGCCCGTCTGCGTCTTTTTGCACGAGGGATTGGGCAGCATTGCCCTCTGGAAAAATTGGCCACAAGAGGTCTGCAACAGTTTAGGCTGTGAGGGCTGGGTGTACTCGCGTAGAGGCTATGGCCAATCGGACAGCAACCACGAAGCCAGAATCACGGGACGTCTCGGTGCCGACTACATGCACCATGAAGCCCTAGGGGTCTTGCCTGACCTCTTGAAAGCTTTGGGCGTGACTCGCCCCTTACTGCTGGGCCATTCAGATGGCGGCACCATTGCTTTGATTCATGCCAGCCAACATCCTGTGGCTGGGTGCGTGGTTATGGCGCCGCACGTGATGGTGGAGGACATTTCTGTTCAGGCCATTGCCCAAGCACGCGACCACTACGACAAGATACGCCCGCGTTTGGCCACATTTCACAAAGATGTCGATGGGGCATTTTGGCAATGGAACGATGTGTGGCTCAGTGACGCCTTCAGAAGCTTTGACATTCGTCCCCTGCTGCACCAAATCCAAGCGCCCCTTCTGGCCATTCAAGGCTTGGACGATCCCTATGGCACCTTAGCGCAAATTGATGACATCGCGCTGTATGCGCCCCAAACACAACTGGTGAAATTAGCGCATTGTGGGCACAGTCCCCACAAAGACCAGCCCGAAGCCGTGCTTCAAACTTTGAAATATTTTTCAAGTTCGCTGGGCAAAATCCAGCGCCACTGACCGGGCGCCAAATCTTCAGGCAATTGCAAATTGCCAATGGCACTGCGGTGCAGGCCTTCCACCCTGTTGCCCACAGCCGCCAACATGCGTTTGACTTGGTGGTACTTGCCTTCTGTCAACGTAAGTTTCAAATGGGTTTCTGAAACCCTTTCACAAGCCGCAGCCTTAACAGGCTTGGGGCTGTCGTCGAGCACCACACCTGCCAACAATTTTTCAACTTGGCTGTCGGTGATCTCGTGTTTGGTGGTGACCTCATACACCTTGGGCATGTGGTGCTTGGGTGAACTCATTCGGTGAATGAACTTGCCGTCATCGGTGAGTAACAACAAGCCTGTGGTGTCCTGGTCAAGACGACCCACCGCTTGCACGCCTTGAACAGCAGCCTTTTGCGGGCGCGTTCTGAGAGGTGACGGTAGGAGTGTGTAAATGCTGGGCCA
>JBDLWA010000124.1:0-5435 GCA_039804505.1 Pseudomonadota bacterium | reverse complement strand
CGCCCGCCTTGTTGGGTTTGGGCATGGGCCTGACCTTGTTGCTGGCTTTTGGTTTGCCGCCCGTCTTGCAATTGGCCCGAGTGCCTGCCCTCAGAGTGATCAGGCGCGATGTGGGCGGTTTGCAGCCCGCCTCTGTGGGCGTGTTGTTGGCCGGCTTGATGGGCTTTGCGGGCTCATTGATGTGGGCCAGTCGCGATGTCAAATTGGGCTTGATGACCGTGGGTGGCTTTGCTGCCGCCACCCTGATATTTGCTGCGGTCACAGCGTTAGTGCTTAAATTGTTAAAGCATTGGGTGCCTTCCGATGCCGCGCCGCGATGGTTGTTGTTGGCCACTCGCCAAGTGATGGCCCGACCCGTTTATGCCGTGGTGCAAGTCAGTGCCTTGTCGGTGGGTTTGCTGGCTTTGGTGTTGTTGGTGCTCTTGCGAACCGATTTGATTGGCAGTTGGCGCAAGGCCACCCCGGTCAATGCACCCGATCGATTTGTGATCAATGTACAACCCGATCAAACGCAAGCCTTTCAAGAGGCGTTAAAAGCCAGCGGTGTGACAACTTACGACTGGTACCCCATGATTCGGGGGCGCTTGGTGGCCGTCAATGGTCAAGAAGTGAGCCCTGCCAACTATTCGGAAGACCGCGCCAAACGTTTGGTCGATCGAGAATTCAACTTGTCGGCACGCGCCACTCAGCCAGAACACAACGCGGTGGTGCAGGGCACTTGGCAAGAAGCCGAAGCCGATGCCGTGAGTGTGGAAGAAGGCATTGCCAAAACCCTCGGTTTAAAGATGGGCGACCGCATGCAATTTGACATTGGCGGTGTGTTGTCTGAAGGCCGCATCACGTCCATTCGCAAAGTCGATTGGGGTTCAATGCGTGCCAACTTCTTTGTGATTTTTCCGGTCAACGAACTGCCTGATGTGCCTCTCAGCTACATGGCGGCTTTTAAAACGCCCGAGGTCAAATCGTTTGAGCGCCAATTGCTGCAACAGTTTCCCAACATCACCAGCGTCGACATGCGTGCCACCTTGACGCAAATTCAAAAAGTCTTGGATCAAGTGATACGCGCGGTAGAGTTTTTGTTTGCCTTCACTTTGATGGCAGGTTTGTTGGTCTTGACGGCAGCGGTCACGTCCACGCGCGAAGAACGCAAACGTGAATTTGCCATCATGCGCGCCTTAGGGGCCACGGGCCGTTTGCTCAGCCAAGTTCAAACTGCAGAACTGATGGGCGTCGGTTTGTTGGCTGGTTTCTTGGCCAGCGCTGTGGCCGAGTTGGTTGGCTGGGGCTTGGCGCGGTACGTGTTTGAATTTGAATGGACCGCGTCTTTGTGGGTGCCATTGGTAGGCTCACTCACCGGTGCGGGCTTGGCTTGGATTGCCGGTTGGTGGGGCTTGTCTGAGGTGCTTCGCCAACCGGTGTCGCAAACCCTGAGGCAGGCTGCAGAATAAGTTTAGGAGGGTGTGAGCAGCACCACCAAAGCGCCGGCGCCACCTTCTGCAGGCTTGGCTTGCACAAATGCCATCACTTGGTTTTTTTGAACCAACCAGCTGTGTACTTTGGATTTGAGCACCGGCGTTTTGCCGGGAGAGCCCAGTCCTTTGCCATGCACCACACGCACACAACGCAGGCCGTGTTTGTGTGCGTCGCGAATGAAAGTGGTCAAAGCCAAGCGGGCTTCATCGCTTCGAAAGCCATGCAAATCAATTTCTCTTTGAATGGCCCAGTCGCCTTTTCTCAATTTGCGAGTCACCTCGGGCCCCACACTGGGACGCCTGAAACTTAAAGCATCATCGGTGTCTAAGAGGGTGCTGACGTCAAACTCATCGCTCAAGGAGTCGTGAATGACTTGGGCTTCGTCCTTTTGGAGTTGCGTGGCCACAGGGGCGCGAGGGGGCTTGGGCAGGTGCGCTGTATTGGGTGAGGGCAAGGGTTGAACTTTGCCAATGGCGCGGGTAAACAGGTTTTGATCGGCTTCGGCTTTGCGCTTGGCTTCTGCGCGCGCAGCCACCTCAGCAGCCGCTTTGGCTTGCGCCTCGGCGATTTGCTTTTGAATGTGTTTGAGATCTTGAAGCGATTGAAATTTCACAAGCCGATGTTGCCACAAGCCATGTGCTCTTCCGCCCCCTGGTTACAAAACACCTTGCTCGGCCATGGAAAACGCTTGCCCCGGACCCACAATGACGTGATCTAGCACCCGTACATCCACCAGTGCCAGTGCAGATTTGAGGCTTTGCGTGAGGTGCAAATCGGCAGGGCTGGGATGCACCGAGCCGCTGGGGTGGTTGTGCGCCAACACCACCGCAGCACTGTGATGATGCAAAGCCCGCAACACCACTTCGCGCGGGTAGACGCTGGTTTGGCTAAGGGTGCCACGAAACAAAGTTTCCATGCAAAGCAATTTGTGCTGTGAATCGAGAAACATCATGGCAAAAACCTCGTGAGCCATGTGCGCCAAATGAAGTTGCAAATACAGCTGCACGCTAGAAGCGTTTTGCATCACGGCTCGGCTGGCCAATTGCTGTGCCATGGCACGTTTGGCCAATTCCATCACCGCCAAAAGCTCCGATTGTTTGGCCGGCCCAAGCCCTTTGATGGCCTTTTGTTGCCCCGGTGGGGTGAGGAGCAAACCCGCCAAACCATCGCTGGCTTTCAACATGTCTTGGGCGCATTGCAGAACATTTCGGCCAGCCATGCCGGTGCGCAGAAGGAGAGCCAAGAGTTCGCTGTCACTGAGCGAAGCGGGTCCTCGGGTGAGCATTTTTTCTCGCGGACGGGAATCTGGGGGTAATTCTTGGATCTTCATGGGGCAAAGTAGTAGATAAATGGCCCTCCAAAGCGGATTTCCAGCTGAAAGCGCCAGAAGCTTTTTACAATGAGGGGTTGGACAGCTCGAGTCTGGACTCAGAGCCAGTTCTTGGGGGCGTTTGAACTTTTCATTTGCCTGCTTTGCATTGCAGGGCCTGTACCCCTTTCATCGATTGACCTTTTTATGACCACCGTACAAGCCGGATCCTTTTTGACACTGCACTACCGACTGGCTGGCCCACAAGGCACCCTCATCAACACGTTTGAGGACAAACCGGCCACCCTGTCTTTAGGCTCAGGCGAGTTGTCGCCTGGCATGGAAGCCAGCCTGATGGGTTTGGAAGAGGGCGTCAGAACCACCTTTGATTTAGCCGCAGGCGTGGCCTTTGGCGATCGCAACCCCGACATGCAGCAGTGGGTGGCGCGCAAGTTGTTGGCACAGTTGGGGGCTTCGCAAGAGCACTATGTGCCGGGCGATGTGGTGCAGTTTCCCACCCCCGATGGCCACGGCACTTATGCTGGCGCGGTCATGCAAGTGGCGGGAGATGGCGCGGTATTGTTTGACTTCAATCATCCCCTGGCAGGCCAGCCTGTGACGTTTGAAGTTCACATCATTGGCATTTTGTAATTCTGCAAAGGGATTCAAATCATGGGCGTACAAGAAGTTCTATTGGCTGAACCCCGCGGCTTTTGTGCCGGGGTCGACCGTGCCATTGACATTGTGGAAGCGGCCATTGCCAAGTTTGGCAAACCCATCTACGTGCGTCATGAAATTGTTCACAACACCTATGTGGTGAACGATTTGAAAGAGAAGGGTGCCATCTTCATCGAAGATTTAAACGACGTGCCTCCTGGTGCCACGCTTATTTTTAGTGCCCACGGCGTGAGCAAAGCTGTCCAAGAAGAAGCAGAGGCACGAGGCTTCCAAATTTTTGATGCCACATGTCCCTTGGTGACCAAGGTGCACGTGGAAGTGGCCAAGCTTCACAAAGAAGGTTATGAGTTCATCATGATTGGCCACAAAGGTCATCCTGAAGTGGAAGGCACCATGGGCCAACTGCCAGATGGCATTCATTTGGTGGAAGATGTGGACGATGTGGCCACCGTTGCGCCCCGACAAACTGAATTGTTGGGCGTGGTCACGCAAACCACCTTGAGCGTAGATGACGCCGCCGAAATTCTCAATGCGGTTAAACGTCGCTTCCCCAAAGTGCGCGAACCCAAGATGCAAGACATTTGCTACGCAACCCAAAATCGCCAAGACGCCGTCAAGCTTCTCAGCCCCCAAGTAGATGTGCTCATTGTGGTGGGCAGTGCCACCAGCTCCAACAGCAATCGCTTGCGTGAACTGGGCACTCGAATGGGCGCCGACAGCTACATGATTGACAGCCCTGAAGAGCTAAAAGACGAATGGTTTGTGGACAAGCACCGCGTGGGCCTGACCGCCGGCGCCTCTGCCCCTGAAGTGTTGGTGCAGGAAGTGATTTCGCGCCTCAGAGCTTTGGGTGCCACCTCTATTCGTAAGCTCGATGGCGTGACAGAACACATTAAATTTCCCTTGCCCAAAGGGCTCAAAACGACCAACTGAACATGCTAGATATCCTCTTACTCCGCAAAGACCTCGACGCAGCCGTAGCGCGCTTAGAAACCCGTAAAAAACCACAAGCATTTTTGAATGTGGAGAAGTTTCGCGCTTTAGAGAACGAGCGCAAAACTTTGCAAACTCGCACGGAAGAATTGCAAAGCCAACGCAACAGCTTGTCCAAACAAATTGGCATGCTCAAGTCCAAAGGTGAAAGCACCGACCAAGTCATGGCCGATGTGGCCAGCATCAAAACAGAACTCGATGCTTCGGCTGTGCGTTTGGAAGCTTTGCAATCTGAACTTCAAGACATGTTGTTGGCTGTGCCCAATCTGCCGCATGAAAGCGCGCCTGTGGGCGCCGATGAACACGGCAACGTAGAAGTGCGCAAATGGAGTGTGGATGGCAAAGGCCCTAAGACCTTCGACTTTGAAGTGCGCGACCATGTCGACATTGGCGAAAAGCTGGGCCTGGACTTTGACACCGGCATCAAGTTGTCGGGCTCACGCTTCACCTTCATGCGCGGCCAAATTGCGCGCATGCACCGTGCGCTGGCGCAGTTTATGTTGGACACACAAACCCAGCAACACGGCTACACAGAGTGCTACACCCCTTATGTGGTCAATGCAGAAACATTGCGCGGCACAGGCCAGCTGCCTAAATTTGAAGGCGACCTGTTTGCGGCCAAAAAGGGCGGACAAGAAGGCGAAGAAGCCGCCGACAATCAAGCGCTGTATTTGATCCCAACGTCTGAAGTGACCTTGACCAACGTGGTGCGTGATGAGATCTTGGCAGAGTCCGATTTGCCGATGAAGCTCACAGCGCACACACCTTGCTTCCGCTCTGAAGCGGGAAGTGCAGGGCGTGACACACGCGGCCTCATTCGTCAGCACCAATTTGACAAAGTGGAGATGGTGCAAATTGTTCATCCAGAGAAAAGCTACGAAGCCCTGGAAGAAATGACGGGCCACGCCGAAGCCATTTTGCAAAAGCTGGGCTTGCCCTATCGCGTCATGTTGCTGTGCACGGGCGACATGGGATTTGGCGC
>JBDLWA010000123.1:0-21634 GCA_039804505.1 Pseudomonadota bacterium | reverse complement strand
TGTCGGGCGGCGAGCGTCAACGTGTGGCCATTGCGCGCGCCATGGTGACGCAACCCGCATGCGTGTTGGCCGACGAGCCCACGGGTAACCTCGACCGGGCCACCGCTGAAGGCGTCTTTGACCTCATGCTCAACACGGCACAAACGCAAGGCACAGCTTTTGTGGTGGTCACGCACGATCCTTTGTTGGCGGCTCGTTGCAGTCGTGTGTTGCGCTTGGACAGGGGTGTGCTGCAGTCATGAGTGCGCAGTGGATCGACAGCCATTGCCATTTAGACGCGCCTGAGTTTGCAACAGATCGCTTAGACGTTTGGGCCAGAGCCCAAGCCAAAGGGGTGGCCGCTTGCGTCATGCCCGCCGTTCAAGCCAAAGACTTTGAGGCGCTTCAAACCTTGGCGCAACGCATTGGGCAGCCCTATGCCTTGGGCATTCATCCCTTGTTTGTGCCGCAAGCCACTGAAGAAGACTTGCAAACGCTTGAAACCAAAGTGCGTGACGCGCTTGCGCTGAATGCAGACGGGCAGCGCACCGATCCGCGTTTGGTGGCTGTGGGCGAAATTGGTTTGGACTTGTTTGTGCCCAGCTTGTGCGAGCCAGCCATGCTTGAAAAGCAAATCTTTTTTTATCACGCGCAATTGAAGCTGGCCAAAAAATTCCAATTGCCCGTCATCTTGCATGTTCGAAAGTCAGCCGACTTGCTGCTCAAAGGCTTGCGCCAGTTGGGCTCGAATGGCGGTATTGCGCATGCCTTCAATGGCAGTTTTCAGCAGGCCGAAAGTTTTGTGAATTTGGGCTTTGCTTTGGGTTTTGGAGGCGCTTTGACGTTTGAGCGTGCCTTACAACTGCGCCGCTTGGCCACTGACTTGCCTTTGTCTGCGCTGGTGTTGGAAACCGATGCGCCCGACATTCCGCCGCATTGGTTGTATCAAACCCAAGAACAGCGTCAGTCGCCCCAAGGTTTGCGCCAGCAAAGCAGAAACGAACCGGCTGAATTGGCGCAGATCGGTGCTGTTCTTGCGCAACTTCGCGGTTTACCCCTTCATAACGTTGCGCAAGCAACGGTTCAAAATACCTTGCGCGTATTGCCGCAACTCGTTGACTTACTGCCAGCATGACCACCAAGAAATCAAAAAAAATTGAATTGCCTGAAGTGAATTTTTCAGAGGATGGCGAGTCGCGCTACTTGCACTTAGGCACGCCTTGGATTCAAGGGGCCATGAAGATCAAAGAGCCCTTTGAATTGGACCTGGAATATGTGCAGCGCATGATGGCTGGCCTGTTATTTTTCAAGAGTGCTTCGGTATCGGGCCGGCATGCCATGCAGTTGGGGCTGGGGGCTGCCAGCTTGACCAAGTTTTGTTACAAAAAACTCAGATGGACATGCACGGCCATTGAACTGAATCCGGGTGTCTTGCATGCGTGCCGTGGTTGGTTCAAATTGCCAGAAGACGGCCCGCGCATGCGTGTCATCATTGCCGATGCTGCTGAAGAAATCAAAAGTGATGAGTGGCAGGGCACGGTCGACATTCTGCATGTCGATTTGTACGACCATGAGGCTGCAGCGCCTGTCTTAGACAGCGTTGAGTTTTATCAAAACTGCAGAGCACTGCTGGCAGACGAAGGCACCATGGCCGTTAATTTGTTTGGCCGTACTTCCAGCTATGAAAAAAGTTTGGCCAAGATGGCGGAGGCCTTTGGCAAGGAGGCCTTGTGGGCCTTCAAGCCAACCCGTGAAGGCAATACCGTGGTCTTGGCTCAGCGCACGCCCAGTCGCCCTAAAAGAGATGTGTTGCTGGCCCAGGCCGAGGCCATTGAAAACAGATTTGGCTTGCCCGCCACCAAATGGTTGCGCGTGTTCAAGCCCTTGGTGAAGTAAATCAAGCTCAAAACAAAGAAAACCTAGGGTTTACCCAAACTACCAGGTCTGCGGACGCGACACGTGTAGGTGAAATCCACATCGCAGTCGGCTTGAAATGAGCACAGAATCCGCCATCCCAAACTTTTTGGAGGAGTGTCCCTGTGAAAATCAAAAGTCAAAAAGACTTTTTCTCCGGCCTGATGTTCACCGTTGTCGGTGCGGCATTTGCCTATGGAGCAACAAGCTATACCATTGGTACAGGCGCCCGCATGGGCCCTGGTTACTTCCCACTGTTGCTAGGCGTGATTTTGGCCGTACTAGGCGCCATCATCTTGTTCAAAGCCTTGGTGGTTGAAACGCCTGATGGCGAACCCGTCGGCGCTTTTGCATGGAAGCCCTTGGTTTTCATCATTGCCGGCAACTTGTTGTTCGGTGTGTTGTTGGGCGGTCTGCCCAGCATTGGCTTACCAGCCATGGGTTTGATCGCAGCCATTTTTGGCACCACTATCGTGGTCAGCATGGCGGGTGATGAATTCAATTTCAAAGAGACCATCGTTTTGAGCGCCATTTTGTCCGTGATGAGCTATGCGGCCTTCATCTTGCTGCTCAAATTGCAGTTCCCAGTGTGGCCAACTTTCATTAGCGGCTAAGGAGTAATCAATGGACTTGTTCACTAATTTGGCGATGGGTTTTGGGGTAGCTTTTACCGTACAAAATCTCGCATATGCTTTTATCGGTTGTTTGCTAGGCACACTCATTGGTGTGTTGCCCGGCATTGGCCCTGTGGCAACCATTGCCATGCTCTTGCCTGCAACCTATGCATTGCCCCCTATTGCGGCATTGATTATGTTGGCTGGTATTTATTATGGTGCCCAGTACGGTGGCTCGACAACAGCCATTCTGGTCAACCTGCCCGGTGAGTCTTCATCTGTGGTGACCGTGATTGACGGCTACCAGATGGCTCGCAAAGGCCGTGCAGGTCCTGCCTTGGCAGCGGCTGGCTTAGGCTCATTCTTCGCGGGTTGTGTGGGAACTTTGATCTTGGCTGCATTCGCTGCGCCCTTGACTGAGGTGGCCTTCAAATTCGGCCCTGCTGAATACTTCTCGCTCATGATCCTGGGCCTCATCGGTGCTGTGGTGTTGGCTTCTGGCTCTTTGCTCAAAGCGGTGGCCATGATTGTGCTGGGTCTGCTGATGGGCTTGGTCGGTACCGACGTGAACTCTGGCGTGGCACGTTTTAGCTTTGACATTCCTGAACTCACAGACGGCATTGGTTTCATTACCATCGCCATGGGTGTGTTTGGTTACGGTGAGATCATTGCTAACTTGTCTCAACCTGAAGACAAGCGCGAAGTGTTCACTGGCAAAGTGACAGGCTTGTTTCCAAATGGCGAAGATTTCCGCAACATGATTCCTGCTGTCTTGCGCGGCACAACCATTGGTTCTTTGCTGGGTATCTTGCCTGGTGGTGGTGCTTTGTTGGCGGCCTTTGCTGCATACACCATTGAGAAGAAAACCAAGTTGCGTCCTGGCGAAGTGCCGTTTGGTCAAGGCAATATTCGCGGTGTGGCGGCCCCTGAAGCAGCCAATAATGCGGGTGCGCAAACCTCCTTCATCCCATTGCTCACCTTGGGTATTCCACCCAATGCTGTGATGGCTTTGATGGTGGGTGCCATGACCATCCACAACATTCAGCCAGGTCCTCAAGTGATGACCAGCAACCCTGAATTGTTCTGGGGCTTGATTGCATCCATGTGGATTGGTAACTTGATGTTGATCATCTTGAACTTGCCACTCATTGGCATTTGGATCAAGTTACTCACAGTGCCTTACCGCTGGTTATTTCCTGCAATTGTGCTGTTCTGTGCCATCGGCGTTTACTCCACCAACAACAACACCTTCGACATTTGGCTGGTCGGTGCCTTTGGTGTGATCGGTTACTTGTTCATCAAGTTGGGCGTTGAGCCTGCACCTTTGTTGCTGGGTTTCATCTTGGGCCCCATGATGGAAGAGAACTTGCGCCGTGCACTTTTGTTGTCACGCGGCGACTGGTCGGTGTTTGTGACCCGCGGCTTGTCAGCCAGCTTGTTGGCAGTCGCTGCCGTGCTGCTGATTGTGGTGCTCTTGCCTTCCGTGAAGTCCAAGCGCGAAGAAGCTTTTGTGGAAGACTGATCTCAGTTTGACCGCTAGCCAAGACGGCACCTTCGGGTGCCGTTTTTTTTTGACTTTTTTTTGACTTTCAGTTGCGCGTTTCACCCATGTGACCATGGGGCAACTTTTTCCTGACACAATGAACAGCTTCACGTGTCATTGGAATTTCATCATGCAGTACAAAATGAATTTGAAACGTCGTCAAGTGCTTGGTTGGGGCGTAAATGTTGCGCTTTCTACCTCCCTGGTTTTGATGACTTCGGTGGCTGTGACATCAGCACAGGCCCAAACAGGCGCTTACCCCAACAAACCCATTCGCTTAGTGGTGCCCTTTCCTGCAGGTGGCGCAACCGATATCTTTGCCCGCACGCTGTCTCAGAAGCTAGGCGAAAAATTGGGCACTGCGGTTGTGGTCGAGAACAAACCTGGTGCCGGTGGCACCCTGGGCTCAGACATCGTGGCCAAAGCCACGCCCGATGGCTACACCTTGCTACTGGCCACCTCCAGCACGCATTCCATTGGCCCCAACTTAAACCCCAAAATGCCTTACGACGCAGTGCGCGATTTCACGCCCATTGGTCAAGTGGGCAATGCGCCCAGCATCATGTTGGTCCCCAACAGCTCACCTGCCAAAACCATTCAAGAATGGATTGAGCTGGCCAAGAAAAATCCGGGTCGTTTGAACTATGCGTCCAGTGGCAATGGCACCATCGTTCAGCTCACCGCTGAGCTTTTCAAATCACAAGCCGGCGTGTTTGTGGTGCACATTCCCTATAAAGGCACGGCCTTGGCCATGCCCGACCTCATCAGTGGCAAAGTGGATGTGTTGTTTGATTCCCTGCCCACAGGCTTGCCGCATGTGAAGGAGGGTCGTTTGCGTGCCCTGGGCGTCACGTCTGCACAGCGAACCAACATGGTGCCTGGCGTGCCAGCCATCTCTGAGGTCTTGCCGGGATATGAGTCAACCACTTGGTTTGGTTTGTTTGGGCCGCAAGGCTTGCGTCCAGAGTTGGTCACGCGTGTGAACACGGCGGCGCTGCAAGCGCTGGCCGATCCAGAAGTGAAAGACAAACTGCAACGCTTGGGCATTGAAGCCATTGGCACGTCGCCCGCGCAATTCACCACCATGTTGGCGTCTGAATCTGCCAAATGGAAAAAGATCATTTCCGAACGCAAAATCACTTTGGACTAAATCATGAACTTTGATTTCAGCACGCCTTATTCGTCCACCCGATTGCCGCTGTTTGCGCGCAACGTGGTTTCTACCTCGCACCCTTTGGCAGCGCAGGCAGGTTTGCGCATGATGCTCAAAGGTGGCAATGCGGTCGATGCAGCCATTGCGGCCGCTGCAACCATCACCATCACCGAGCCCGTCAGTTGTGGCCTGGGCTCGGATGCGTTTTGTATATTGTGGGACGGCCAAAAAATGCATGGCCTGAATGCTTCAGGTCCTGCGCCACAAGCTTGGACGCCCGAGTACTTTCACAAGAAATACGGCAAGGAAGCGGTGAACCCACCCAAGCGTGGCTGGGACGCGGTCACGGTACCCGGTGCGGTCAGTGCGTGGGCCGCCATGAGTGAACGTTTTGGAAAACTGCCGTTTGCCGATTTGATGGAACCTGCCATCGAAATTGCGGAGCGTGGTTACCTCATGCCGGTGGTGGTGCAACAAAAATGGTTGGCGGCTACACCGCTCTTGCAGTCTTTGCCAGGCTTTGCGGAAAGCTTCTTGCCTTGGGGTCGTGCGCCCAATGTGGGCGAGTTGTTTCAATTTAAAGCGGCAGCGCGTGGCTTGCGAGCCATCGCCGAAACCAAAGGTCGTGCTTTTTACGAAGGCGAAATTGCCCAAGCCTTGGTGAAGTTTTCCAACGAGCATGGCGGTGCCATGACCTTGCAAGATTTGGCGCAATACCGCCCTGAATGGGTGGAGCCTATTGCTCAAAATTATCGCGGTCACACACTGCATGAAATCCCACCCAATGGTCAAGGCATAGCTGCTTTGATTGCCTTGGGCATCTTGGATCACTTTGATTTGGCCGGCATGAAGGTCGACGGTCTAGATTCACAGCACGTGCAAATTGAAGCCATGAAGATGGCCTTTGCCGATATTTACCGTTATGTGGCCGACCCGCGCAGCATGGAAGTCACACCTGCGCAAATGTTGGATCCTGAATATTTGAAGAGCCGCGCCAAACTGATTGACATGAAGAAAGCGCAAGACTTCAAGGCAGGCAATCCGGTCAAGGGCGGCACCATCTATCTCACGGCTGCTGATGAAAACGGCATGATGGTCAGCTTCATCCAAAGCAACTACATGGGCTTTGGTTCTGGCGTGGTGGAACCCACCTATGGCATCAGTTTGCAAAACCGGGGCTTTGATTTCAGCACCGACCCCAATGGTTTGAACCCTGCCAATTTGGTGGCGCCTGGCAAGCGGCCTTTCCACACCATCATTCCTGCTTTCTTGTCCAAGGACGGTCAACCCGTGATGAGCTACGGCGTGATGGGGGGCAATATGCAACCTCAAGGCCACTTGCAAACCTTGGTGCGTATGCTGGACTACGGACAAAATCCGCAAGCCGCTTGCGATGCACCGCGCTGGCGTTGCAACAAGGGCTTGTCCATCAATGTGGAAGGCAGCATGAACCCCAACACCGTGCAGGGCCTGAAAGATTTAGGCCATGAACTGGAAGTGATCAATGACACCTACATGGACTTTGGCGCCGGTCAATTTATTTGGCGCATGGGCGATCCCAAAGTGCAAGGCTATTTGGCGGCTTCCGATCCCCGTCGTGATGGGCAGGCGGTCGGCTTTTGACATCTGCCGTTAAATCCAACATCACCTCGGGCTTGTTGCTAGCCGCAGCAGGCTCGATTGCTTTCAGTGGTAAAGCCATCATTGTGAAGTTGGCCTATCGGCACGGCGTCGATGCCATTACCTTGGTGATGTTTCGCATGTTATTTGCCGTGCCCTTTTTTATCGCCATGGCCTGGTGGGCAGGGCGCGGTAAAGCCCCCCTAACGCGAAGCGATTGGACAGGGGTGCTGGGCTTGGGATTCTGTGGTTATTACTTGTCTAGCTTTCTTGATTTCTTAGGTCTGCAGTACATCAGCGCTTCGTTTGAGCGACTCATTTTGTATCTCAACCCCACCTTGGTGTTGGTGTTGGGCTGGGTTTTGTATCAGCGCAAAATTTCTTATCGCCAAGGCGTGGCCATGGCCGTGAGTTACAGCGGTGTGTTGCTGGTGTTTGGACACGAGGTGTCGCTGGTGGGCGAAAACGTGGCTTTGGGTGCGGCCTTGGTGTTTACAAGCGCCATCACGTATGCCATTTACCTCAGCTACAGCGGGCAGATGGTGCAACGTTTGGGCTCGCTGCGTTTGGCGGGCCTGGCCACCACGGTGGCCTGTGTGTTGTGCATTGTGCAGTTTGTGCTGCTCAAACCCGCATCAGCGTTGGAGGTGGCGCCAGAAGTGATTTGGCTCTCGATGCTCAATGCCACAGCGTGTACCGTGTTGCCCGTGTTGATGGTGATGATGGCCATTGAACGCATTGGTCCAGGCCTTACCTCACAAATGGGCATGATTGGTCCCATGTCGACACTGACCATGGGCGCAGTGTTGCTGAACGAGCCCTTCAATATTTGGACTTTGATGGGCACCGCGTTGGTCTTGGGCGGTGTTTTTTGGGTAACGCAAACGCCCAAAGTTGTTGAATAATTTTGAATCTGTAGAACGACACGAGGGGTACCTGTGTTGGCTCTTGAACCCGATTGAATTGAACGTTAATTTTGGAGACATCAAATGGATTTAGGCATCAAAGGTAAATGGGCATTGGTGGGTGGCGCCAGTAAAGGCTTGGGCTGGGGCTGCGCGCGTGCCTTGGCTTTGGAAGGCGTGAATGTGGTGATGGTGGCGCGGGGCGCAGAAGTGCTCAACCAAGCCGTGGCTGATTTGCAAAAAGAAGCGCCAGGCGTGACATTCATTCCTGTTGCAGCCGATATCACCACAGAAGCAGGGCGAGCCGCTTTGTTCTCGGTGGCCGGTGGCCCTGGCAAAGACTTTGACATCGTGGTGACCAACGCAGGCGGCCCACCGCCTGGCGACTTCCGCCATTGGGACCGTGAGGCTTGGATCAAAGCGGTCGATGCCAACATGCTGACGCCCATCGAGTTGATCAAAGCCACCGTGGATGGCATGGCTGCACGTGGCTTTGGACGCATCGTCAACATCACATCCAGTTCGGTCAAATCACCGATTGATATTTTGGGCTTGTCCAACGGTGCCCGCAGTGGTTTGACAGGTTTTGTGGCGGGTGTGGCGCGCACCAAAATTGCAGCGCAGGGTGTCACGATCAACAACATCTTGCCCGGAAAATTTGACACCGATCGCATTCGCACCACGGTGGCGGCCTCCGCCCAAAAGACAGGCAAGACTGTCGACGAAATCAGGGCACAACAACAAGCCTTGGTGCCTGCCGGCCGCTATGGCACACCGCAAGAGTTTGGCGCTTTGTGCGCCTTCATTTGCAGCCAACAAGCGTCTTACATCACCGGTCAAAACTTCTTGACCGATGGCGGCGCTTATCCTGGGACTTATTGAGTTAAGTGGGGCGGCGTGACGACACCACTATGCCGCTCACAATGAGACCAAACGCTACCGCGTGATAGACCTTGGGCAAATCGCCCAAGAACACGCTGGACATGATGGCTGCAAAGAGGGGGGTGAGGTTGGCAAAGAAACCTGCCACAGCAGGCCCAGCGGTTTGCACACCCAAGCCCCAACACCGATAGGCGATGACTGCAGGGCCGACGGCGACAAATGCCAAGGCCGCATACAAGGGCGGTCCCCAAGTGATGTGCGCATCGGTCAAGGTCCACTCGGCGCCGGTAAACAGGCCCGCCCAGCCCAAACCAAAAATCACTTGAGCCATCAGGAAGGCAGCCCAGTTGCTGCGAATTTCGTCGGGCTCATCGCGTTGGGTCAACAGCCAGCTGTACAGAGCCCAGCAGGCCACGGCCAGCAAGATGTAAATGTCGCCCACCACAAATTGCACTTGTCGCAACTGCTCCCAATCACCTCGCGACAGCACCACCAACACGCCAGCAATGGAAAAAGCGGCGCCAAGCCATTGGGCCGATCGGACAGGTGTCTTGAAAAACAAGGCCCCAAACGCCAACATGAAAACGGGTGTACTGGCCGCTACCAAGGTGACGTTCAAGGGCGTAGATGTTTGCAGCGCCAAGTATTGCAGTGCGTTGTAGCAACCAACGCCTAACAAACTGAGCTTGGCAAAGCGGCGCCAATGGGGCCACAAGGCGCTGCTGGGCTTGAGCAACTGCCAAGTTAAGGGCAGCAAAATGAAAAAGGCGATGACCCAGCGCAAGAAGTTGAGGGTGATGGGGGGCACCAAATCGCTGACCAGTCGGCCCACAACGGCATTGCCAGCCCACAACAGCGGCGGCACCGTGAGCATCAGGGCGGTGCCGGGGGAGAGTTTTTGTGTCATGCCTGTGACTGTAACGGCATCTGTGTACCCGACTGCGAACGCAGGGGCATTCAATTCATGGCACAGTACGTCGCAATGCGATGATGGCTATCAGCCTGCTCGCCAACCATTTTATTTTTCAAGGAGACTCGCATGAGCTTAGCTGTCCAAATCGACCAACACGGTGGTCCTGAACAACTCAAATTGGTGGACGTCACTGTGGGCCAGCCAGGCCCTGGCGAAATTCGCATTCGCCATAAAGCCATCGGCCTTAACTTCATTGACGTTTATCAGCGCAGTGGCTTGTACACCTTGCCCATGCCTTTGAAGCTGGGCATGGAGGCCTCAGGCATTGTGGAAGCTGTGGGTGAGGGCGTGACCCACCTCAAGGTGGGCGATCGCGCCGCCTATGCCAGCCAGCCCCCAGGCAGCTATTGCGAAGAGCGCGTCATGCCCGCCAAGTGCGTTTGCAAGTTGCCCGACGACATCTCGTTTGAAACAGGCGCTGCCATGATGCTCAAGGGCCTCACGGCCCAATACTTGCTCATGAAAACCCGCCCCGTTGAAGGCTTGCAAGCGGGCGACCATGTGTTGTTCCACGCGGCTGCTGGTGGTGTGGGCCTCATTGCTTGCCAATGGGGCAAGGCCTTGGGCTTCCGCATGATTGGTACGGCCGGCTCGGACGCCAAGTGCCAATTGGCCATTGCCAATGGCGCTGAGCATTGCATCAACTACAGCACCGACGACTTCCTGGCCCGCGTGAAAGAAATCACGGGCGGCAAAGGTCTGAAAGTGGTCTACGACTCGGTGGGCAAAGACACTTGGGACAAGTCACTCGACTGCTTGCGTCCCTTCGGATTGATGGCCACCTTTGGCAACGCCTCGGGTGCAGTACCTCCTTTTGCGCCCGGCGCATTGGGCGTGAAGGGTTCTTTGTACGTCACACGTCAAACCTTGTTCAGCCACATCACCACGCGCGAAAGCACGCAAGCCATGGCCGACGATTTGTTTGCCGTGGTGCAAAGTGGCAAGGTCAAAATTCACATTGACCAAACCTTCCCCCTGACGCAAGTGCAAGAAGCCCACAAAGCTTTGGAAGCACGCAAAACAACAGGTTGCACCATCCTCACTTTGTGATGACAGCACACATCAAAAAAGGCACCCTCGGGTGCCTTTTTTTATCGGCCCTTTCGGACCCGCAGCAGCTCATCCAAAATGAGCAATGCGGCACCGACCGATATGGCACTGTCGGCCACATTAAAAGCTGGAAAGTGCCACGAGCCGTAGTAGAAATCTAAGAAGTCAATCACGTGGCTGTAGATAACGCGGTCAATCACATTGCCTACAGCGCCGCCCAACAACAAAGCCAAGGCCAAGCAAAATAAAGTTTGACCACTGTGCATACGCAGCAAGTAAACCATCACGCCCGCAGCAACAATGCCCAGTCCGGTGAAGAACCAGCGCTGCCAGCCGCCAGCATCTGCCAGGAAAGAAAATGCGGCGCCAGGGTTGTGGACGCGAACCAAGTTGAAATAAGACGTGATGGGCAATGTTTCACCCAACTGAAAGGCTCCCACCACCGCAATTTTGGTGAGCTGGTCAATCAAGAGAATGAGGAGGGCAATGCCCAACCAAAGCCAGACCCCTGACCCTGATTTGAAGGCATTTTTGTTTTTAGCCATGACTTAGATTGATCAAGCAAACAAACGCTTTTCACCCGTGCCGTGCAAGTTGCTGTCGCAACGGCCGCAGAGTGTGGGGTGCGCGGGGTTCACCCCCACGTCGGGGGCGTAATGCCAGCAGCGATCGCATTTGGTGTCTGTGCTCACGGCCACTTTGGCCACCAAGTTGTCGCCGGCTTCCAAGTTGAGTTGAGAGGTGATGAACACAAACTTCAAGTCCTGACCTAAGCTGGCCAACAAAGCGTGGTCTTCTGGTCCCGCTTGCAATGTGACGGTGGCCTGCAACGAGGCACCCACTTTGCCATCGGCGCGCAAGGCTTCGATGTCTTTGTTGACCTGATCGCGAATTTCGCGAATGCGAGCCCACTTGGCCAACAGCGCTTCGTTGGGGGTGCCCAAGTCGCTGTAGGTTTCCATGAAGATCGATTCGGAACTGCCAAAAGTTTGCCACGCTTCTTCCGCGGTAAAGCTCAGGAAGGGTGCCATCAGGCGCAGCATGGCGTGCGTGATGCGATACAAAACAGTTTGCGCAGAGCGACGTGCCAATGATTTGGGCGCGCTGGTGTAGAGGCGGTCTTTGAGTACGTCCAAATAGAACGCACCCAAATCTTCCGAGCAATACACCTGCAACTTGGAGACCACAGGGTGGAACTCGTAGGCCTTGAAGTGCGACAAGATGTCGGCTTGCAATTGTGCGGCGCGGCTTAAGGCGAAACGATCGATTTCTAATAAATCAGCATCGGCCACCGCATCTTTGGCGGGGTCGAAGTCGCTGACGTTGGCCAACAAGAAACGCAACGTGTTGCGAATTCGGCGATAGGCATCGACCACACGCGCCAAAATTTTGTCGTCAATGTTGAGGTCGCCCGAGTAGTCGGTAGAGGCCACCCACAAGCGCACAATTTCTGCGCCCATCTTGTCGCTGATCTCTTGCGGCGCCATCACATTGCCCAAGCTCTTGCTCATCTTGCGGCCTTGGCCGTCGGTAGCAAAGCCGTGGGTGAGCAAACCTTTGTAGGGTGCACGGTCGTACAGCGCACAGCCCAACAGCAAGGAGCTGTGGAACCAGCCACGGTGTTGGTCGTGACCCTCTAAGTACAAGTCGGCTTCTGGACCTGCGTCATGGAATGGGTTGCGATCGTACGCATCTTTGTGGCTGCCGCGCAGTACGTGTTGGAAGGTTGAGCCTGAGTCAAACCAGACTTCCAAAATGTCGGTGCTCTTGGTGTAGTTGGGGGCATCGGTGGCGCCCAAAATTTCTTCCACCGTCACTCGGCTCCAAGCTTCAATGCCACCTTTTTCAACGATGTCAGCCGCTTGGTCCAAGATCTCCATGGTGCGGGGATGCAGTTCGCCCGAGTCTTTGTGCAAGAAGAAGGGCACAGGCACGCCCCAGCTGCGCTGACGTGAAATGCACCAGTCAGGGCGGTTGGCAATCATGTCGCGCAAACGTGTCTTGCCGTTTTCTGGGTAGAAGTGGGTTTGGTCGATGGCATCCAAAGCCAACTGGCGCAAAGTCTTGGGCGCTTTGTCTTGGGTGAACACGCCAGGACCTTCGTCCATGCGCACAAACCACTGCGCAGCGGCGCGGTAAATGACGGGCGTCTTGTGACGCCAGCAATGCGGATAGCTGTGGGTGATGCCGTAGGTGGCCATCAAGCGATTGCTTTCGCCCAGCACTTCAATGATGCGGGGGCACGCTTTCCAAATGTTCATGCCGCCAAATAAAGGCAGGTCTTCAGCGTAGCTGCCGTTGCCTTGAACGGGGTTCAAGATGTCGTCATAGGCCAAGCCATTGGCCACGCAAGAGTTGAAGTCATCCACACCATAAGCGGGTGAGGAGTGAACAATGCCGGTGCCGTCTTGCGCACTAACGTACTCGGCCACATACACAGGCGAGAAACGTTTGTAGCCGGCGTGGACGTCATACAAGGGGTGTTTGAAATTCAAGCCGCCCAATTTGGCACCGGTGGTGGTGGCCACCACTTGGCCTTCCAGCTTGTAACGCTCTAGACATTTTTCTACCAAGGATTCAGCAAGAACCAAAGCGCCTTTTTCTGTGTTCACCAAAGCGTAAACCAACTCAGGATTGACGTTGAGGGCTTGGTTGGCAGGCAAGGTCCACGCAGTCGTGGTCCAAATGACAGCGAAGGCAGACTTGGGCTGGCCTGGCAGTTCTTTCAAATCAAAGGCCTGCGCCAATGCGGCGTGGTCGGCGGCTTCAAAGGCCACATCGAGCGTGTCGCTCTTTTTGTCGGCGTATTCAATTTCAAATTCGGCTAAGGAAGAGCCGCAATCGAAGCACCAGTAAACGGGCTTCAAGCCGCGGTACACAAAGCCACGTTCGATGACGCGTTTGAAGGCGCGAATTTCACCGGCTTCATTGGCAAAGTCCATGGTGCGATAGGGACGCTCCCAATCGCCCAACACGCCCAAGCGTTTGAAGTCTTCGCGCTGTTGGTCAATTTGTTCGGTGGCAAATGCGCGGCTCTTGGCCTGCATGTCATCGCGGCTCAGTTTGCGGCCGTGCAATTTTTCAATCGCGTTTTCAATGGGCAAACCGTGGCAGTCCCAGCCCGGAATGTATTGCGCATCAAAGCCTGCCAATTGCTTGGACTTGACGATCATGTCTTTGAGCACTTTGTTCAGCGCGTGACCAATGTGCAATTTGCCATTGGCATACGGTGGGCCGTCGTGCAACACAAACAAGGGTGCACCTTTGCGCGCCACACGCAGTTTTTTGTACAGGCCTTGGTCACTCCATGCTTTGGCCCAGGCTGGCTCACGCTTGGGCAGGTCGCCGCGCATCGCAAACGCGGTGTCGGGCATGTTCAGGGTGGCACGGTAATTTGTTTTTTGTTCAGACATGGTTCAAAGCGTCATGGTGTGGGGGCTGCTAGGCTTTTTGCCTATTGGCAAAAAAAGCACGCGCATCGTCACAGTCCTTGGCAATGCCCACGGTGAGGGCTTCCAAGCTGTCGTACTTCAGTTCGTCGTGTAATTTGTGCAGCAGATCAACTCGAATGATTTTACCGTAGCCCCCTTCGGGCCCGATGCTGCTCGGCCAGTGAAGGCAGTGCGTTTCTAAAAGAACACGCCCACCGTTGACGTCATTGGGGTCTAAAGAGGGGCGAATGCCCAAATTGGCCACGCCAGGCAGGGGCTCAGGCCTTAAGCCATGAACTTCGACATTGAAAATGCCGCTGGCTGCAGGTTTCCAGTGGCTGAAGCGTAAATTGAGGGTTCTGAAGCCGTCATCAGCACCCTCTGATGAGGCGCCAAGGCCGCGGCCCAGCTTGCGACCGTGCACCACATGACCGCTGATGCTATAGGGACGGCCCAACAAACGCGTGACACCGGCCATGTCGCCACGGCCTAAAGCTTCCCGCACGGCAGAGCTTGAAACTCGCAGACCATGCACCTCGTAGCTGTTCATACGGGCCACATCAAAACCTTGTTGTTGGCCGGCAGCGTCCAGCATGGCGTAATCACCAGCGCGCTTGGCGCCAAATCGGAAATCGTCGCCCACCAACAAGTACTTCACGCCCAAACCCTTCACCAAGACCGATTGGATGAAGTCCTCGGGGGTTTGGCTGGCCAAGCGTTCGTCAAAAGGCAGCACCAACACTTGGTCGATACCGCATCGCTCAAGCTCTAGCAATTTGTCGCGCAAGGTGGCAATGCGGGCAGGCGCCAACTCGGGCTTGTTGTGCAGCTTGGCAAAAAAATCGCGGGGGTGGGGCTCGAAGGTCATGACGCAGCTGGGCACGCCTCGGTGCGCTGCTTCATTTTTCAAAAGCGCAAGCATGGCTTGGTGGCCGCGGTGGACACCGTCAAAATTACCGATCGTCAGGGCGCATTGGGCTGCCCTGTCGGGATGGTTAAAACCGCGAAATACCTTCATGCTGGTTCAGTTTAGATCTCAACTTCAATGGGCTCTATTGTGACCTAGCTTGGGGCCATGAAAAAACCGCCACAAGGGCGGTTTGGGGCCAGGCCAAAGCATTGCGCGAACAATGCGATGGCAGGGGCAAAGGCTTAGGCAAAAACGCCAGCAGTCTCTTGCATGCTGTTGGACACTTCGCCCAAGTGATGCAGGGTGTCGCCAAAGGTCATTTCGAGCTGTGTCAATTTCTTGAAGTAGTGGCTCACGATGTACTCGTCGGTCACGCCAATGCCGCCGTGCAATTGAACCGATTGCTGACCCACAAAGCGCATTGAATTGCCCAATTGAAACTTGGCGCGGGCCATGGCTTGATGGCGTTCTGCCGCGGGTGCATTGAGCTTCAGGCTGGCGTAGTAGCTCATGGAGCGGCCCAATTCCAATTGCATCTTCATGTCGGCCACGCGGTGACGCAGGGCTTGGAAGGTGGCAATGGTGGTGTTGAACTGCTTGCGCGTGTTCATGTAGTCCACCGTGATGGCCATGGTTTTGTCCATCACGCCCACACCTTCGGCGCAGACACAGGCAATGCCAATGTCGACGGCATGACTGACGGCGGCAAGGCCTTCCAAGGTCACGAGGGTGGCGGGTGTTTGGTCCAGTTTCAACTCGGCAGCACGCGCACCGTCTTGCGTCACGTAGCCAGAAGTGGCGGCACCCTTGGCGCCTTTGGCCACCAACAGCAAAGCCAGTTTGCCAGCGGCCATGGCAGGAACCAAGAAGGCGTCCGCATGGTCGCCTACAGTCACCATGCTCTTGGTGCCGGTCACGGTCCATTGGCCGTCTTTTTGTTGGGCTTGTGCATCGCATTTGCTCACGTTGTAACGTGCTTTGCGTTCTTGCTGCGCCAATACCACGATGGCTTCGCCACCTGCAATTTTGGGGAGCCATTCGGCTTTGACAGCTTCGGGTGCGTAGCCTTCTAAAACGGCACCGGCCATCAGCGCTTGCTGAATGGGTTCCATCACAATGCCGCGGCCCAGCTCTTCCATCACCACCATGCCTTCAACGGGGCCCATGCCCATGCCGCCATGGTCTTCACTCACGTACAGGCCGCACAGGCCCAGTTCGGCAAGTTCGGTGTAGGCTGCGCGGTCAAATCCGCCAGCATGCGTAATTTCGCGGCGGCGGTCAAAGGTATAGCCCTTGTCCACCCATTTGCGCACAGCGTCGCGCAGTTGTTCTTGGTCGTCTGAAAAATCGAAATCCATGTTGTGTCCTTGTGCGGTTAAGCGGGTTAACCCAAAACTACTTGAGCCACGATGTTGCGCTGCACTTCATTGCTGCCGCCATAAATCGTGGTTTTGCGCATGTTGAAATAGTTGGAGGCCAGAGGGGCGTTGGACACCTCGTGACCTGGGAAATCACCTTGCCAACCGGCATCCATGGCTTCAAAGATGAAGGGCAAGCTGTAGGGGCCCGCAGCCAACATCATGAGTTCGCTGTAGCGCTGTTGAATTTCGCTGCCCTTGATTTTCAAGAGGCCGGCAATGTCGAGGGAGTTCTTGCCAGACTTCTCGGCTGACAAGACACGCAAGACCAACATTTCCAAGGCGACGATGTCTACTTCGAGTTTAGAAATTTCGTCGCGGAAACGCATGTCGTCGTAAACGCCTTCGGCTTTTGCGATGCGCTTGAGGCGCTCGAGTTCGCGCTTGGCACGGTTCACGTCGGCAATGTTGGTGCGCTCGTGCGCCAACAAATGCTTGGCGTAGTTCCAGCCTTTGTTCTCTTCGCCGATCAAGTTTTCGGCTGGCACTTCGACGTTGTCAAACCAGACCTCGTTCACTTCGCATTCGCCATCCAAGAGTTTGATCGGACGAACGGTAATGCCAGGGGTTTTCATGTCGATCAACAAGAAAGAAATACCGGTTTGGGGCTTGCCTTCGGAGCTGGTACGCACCAAGCAGAAAATCCACTCGCCGTATTGGCCCAAGGTGGTCCAGGTTTTTTGGCCGTTGACGATGTACTTGTCGCCTACGCGCTCTGCGCGTGTTTTGAGCGAGGCCAAGTCGGAACCAGAGCCTGGCTCAGAGTAGCCTTGGCTCCACCACACTTCACCGCTGGCAATGCCAGGCAGGAAGCGTTTTTGTTGTTCAGCGTTGCCAAAGGCCATGATGACGGGGGCCACCATGACGGGGCCGAAAGGCACCACACGGGGCGCACCGGCCAAGGCGCATTCTTCTTCGAACAAATGCTTTTGAACCGCTGTCCAACCCGGACCGCCAAATTGCTCTGGCCAACCCCAACCGAGCCAACCTTTTTTGCCCAAAATTTTGGCCCAGCGCTGCATGTCATCGCGGGTTAAGCGCATGGCGCTGTGGACTTTTTGTGAAATGTCGGCGGGTAAATTTGCTTTTACCCATGCGCGAATTTCCTCGCGAAAGGCGAGCTCTTCGGGTGTGAATGCCAAATCCATGAAATGTGTCTCCGGTCAAAGCCAGTGATTGAAGAAAACCCGTTTTTAGCACGACCGTGCGTAAATGCGCTGTCTTGGCTGCGACAAATCCTTATTTAGGGTGTGAGAGCAGGGATAATCCTAGGGTGAAAAACATTGTCATTTTGATTTCGGGTGCCGGTTCCAACATGTCGGCCATCGTGCAAGCCGCCCACCAACAGCACTGGCGCCAGCGCTTGGGTGTTCAGGTTTCGGCCGTCATCAGCAACAAACCCCAGGCGCCCGGGCTGGCTTGGCTTCGAACTCACTCTGAGTTTTCTGACATCCAAACCGATGTGTTGGAGCACACGCAATTCAATTCACGCGAAGACTTTGACCAGGCACTGATGCAGCGCATCGATGTGCATGCCCCTAGTTTGGTGGTGTTGGCAGGCTTCATGCGAATCTTGACGCCGGCTTTTGTGGGGCATTACGCCGGCCGCTTGATCAACATCCATCCCTCTTTGTTGCCTGCTTTTACGGGCCTCAACACGCATCAACGCGCCCTTGATGCAGGCTGCAAATTGGCAGGTGCCACGGTGCATCAAGTGACCGCTGAGTTAGACCATGGACAAATTTTGGCGCAGGCGGCTGTGCCCGTGTTGCCCGGCGACACCGCAGACACGTTGGCCGCCAGAGTGCTCACGCAAGAGCACTTGATTTACCCAACCGCTGTGGCTGATTTTTTCAGGCAGTAGGGCTGGGGCGCTCTTCGCCCACCCACGCAAAGCGGGGTTGCACCACGCCCTGAATCTCAACGGTTTCGTTGAACATAGCGGCAGGCCTTACCCACATGCCTTGTTCGCCATACAGCGCCTTGTACAAAGTCATCGGCTCAAGGGATTCACTGTGCCGTACCGTGCCCAGCACCTGGTACAGCAAATTTTTGTAATGCCGGTAGTAGCCGGGGCGGGTGGTGATCAGCGGCGGTAAGGTTTCTTCTTGCATGACGTCTCTCGAAGGTGTTCAGCAGTGGGACAATAGGGGCTATGCATCCTAAAGCCCTGTTAGACGCCTGTGCCGAATTGGTCAGGCTCACCCTCCAATTTAACCATCCCGCCGATGCGGTGGTGTCGCGCTTCTTTCGCGACAACCGCAACTTGGGCCCACGCGAGCGTGCCACCTTGTCCGAGACGGTATTTAAAGTCTTGCGTCACAAATTGTTGTTTGAGCACATGGCCCGCTCGGGCAGTGGCGCCAAAGAACGGCGCTTGGCCATTTTGGGCTTTGCGGGGCCACGTGATTTCGTCAAGAGCGCCCTCAACGACACCGAGAAAAAATGGCTCGACATGTGCGACAGCATTCAGCCGTCCGATCTCATGTCTCAGCACAAACACAATTTGCCCGACTGGCTGGCGCGTCCGCTCAAAGAACAATTGGGCGATGAGTTTGATGCCTTGGCCGAAAGCCTGCAGCAGGCGGGCACTCTGGATTTGCGTGTGAATGACCTGAACGAAAAACGTTCTGAAGTCCAAAAAGAATTAACAGCGGCGGGCATTGTGTGCGAGCCCACGCCATATTCCCCTTGGGGCTTGCGTTTGCAAGGCAAACCATCCTTGGCCAAAGTCAAAGCCTTTGAGCGCGGTGCGGTTGAAGTGCAAGACGAAGGCTCGCAATTGCTGGCGCTGTTGTTGGACGCGCACCGCGGCGAAATGGTGGTCGACTTTTGTGCCGGGGCGGGTGGCAAAACCTTGGCCATTGGCGCGTCGATGCGCAACACCGGCCGGCTGTATGCCATGGACACTTCAGCACACCGCTTGGATGCTTTAAAGCCACGTTTGGCCCGCAGCCAATTGTCCAATGTGCATCCTGCTGCCATTGCCCACGAACGCGATGATCGCGTCAAACGTTTGGCCGGCAAAATTGACCGCGTGTTGGTGGATGCGCCTTGTTCTGGTTTGGGCACTTTGCGACGCAACCCCGATTTGAAATGGCGCCAAAAGCCTGAAGGCATTGCCGATGTGGCGGCCACGCAAACGGCCATTTTGGACAGTGCTGCGCGCTTGCTCAAGTCGGGCGGCCGCTTGGTGTATGCCACTTGCAGTGTGCTGCCCCAAGAGAACGAGGACATCGCCAACGCCTTCTCGGCAGCGCACCCCGATTTTGTGCCCTTGCCTGTGTTGGACGAACTCACACGCTTGAAGGTGGCCAACGCGCAGAACTTGTGCAGTGGTGAGTTTTTGCGCTTGTGGCCGCACCGTCACGGCACCGATGGTTTCTTTGCAGCCATCTGGGTTAGAAAGTGAATTCCAAAGGCTTCATTTTTGAAGCGCTTTGCTGAATTAACTTTCAAATTCAATTCGAAAATCTTAAAATACTGGGATTGCCTGTAAGGGCATCTCTACATAGAAAGCGACTGCATGTTGTTACTCGACTCGGCTGTATTCGATGCCATCCTGAACTGGATGGCCAATGGTCTTTTGAATTTTTCTGGTTGGCAAGTTTTCTTTGTCATCTTGGGCCTGACGCACGTCACCATTGCCAGCGTCACCATCTTTTTGCACCGTCACCAAGCGCACCGCGCTTTGGATTTGCACCCCATCGTGTCGCACTTCTTCCGCTTCTGGTTGTGGATGACCACCGGCCAGGTCACCAAAGAGTGGGCCGCCATTCACCGCAAACACCACGCTAAATGCGAGCAAGCCGAAGATCCCCACAGCCCCCATGTGCACGGCATCAAAACGGTGTTGTTCACGGGCGCTGAGTTGTATCGCAAAGAATCTAAAAACAAAGAAACCCTCAGCCGTTATGGCCATGGCACACCCGATGACTGGATGGAGCGCAATGTGTACTCGCGCTTCTCTTGGCAAGGCGTGGCCATGATGTTGATCATCGATGTGGCTTTGTTTGGCTTCTTAGGTTTAACCGTTTGGGCCGTTCAAATGGCCTGGATTCCCATCACAGCCGCCGGCATCATCAATGGTGCTGCGCACTACTGGGGCTATCGCAACTTTGAAGCGCACGACGCCAGCGCCAACATTTCCCCCTGGGGCATCCTCATTGGTGGCGAAGAGTTGCACAACAACCATCACACCTACCCAACGTCTGCCAAGTTGTCGGTCAAGCCTTACGAATTTGATTTGGGTTGGACTTACATCTGCATCTTGCAATTCTTTGGCTTGGCCCACGTCAAGAAAACACCGCCTGTGTTGGCCTACGGCGAAGTGCGCCCTGTCGCCGACGAAAAAACACTGGAAGCCCTCATTACTAACCGCTACGAAGTGATGGCCAGTTATGCCCGTCAAATGCGCAGCGTCTTTACGCAAGAAGTAGCCAATGCCAAGCTGGACGCCAGCATTCTGAAAGTGGCCAAGCGTTGGATTCACCGCGATGGCGACAAGGTGCCTGCTGAAGCACAAGCCCCCTTGAACGCCACCCTTGCCGCTTACCCCGTGCTGGACAAAATGCTGGCCATGCGAGAAGAGCTGCGCCAAATTTGGCTCAACACCTCACACAACCGCGAACAGTTGGCCCTCGACCTGCAAGCCTGGTGCAAACGCGCCGAAGAGAGCGGCATTGCTGCTCTGCGCGATTTCTCCACCCAACTGCGCGCTGCTCGCGCGTAAGAATTTAAATGGGGTCAGATCAACATTAATTTCCAATCAGAGAGGGCAGAGGCCAAGGGCGGGCTTCCTCATGCTGGAGTACCAGAAATCGTCAGCCCGCCCTTGGCCTCTGCCCTCTCTGATTGACCAAATTAATGTTGATCTGACCCCATTTAAATTAACCAGACGCAAAAAAGCCCGCAACAGCGGGCTTTTTCTTGGGGTCAAGCTGAATTACTTCAGTTTGATTTCCTTGTACTCAACGTGCTTGCGAGCTTTTGGATCAAATTTCATGATCAACATTTTCTCGGGCATTGTTTTCTTGTTCTTGGTGGTCGTGTAGAAGTGACCAGTACCAGCTGTAGATTCCAGCTTGATTTTTTCGCGTCCGCCTTTGCTTGCCATGATGGTGCTCCTGTTAGGGTTTAGGCTTGACCGCGTTCACGCAGGTCTGCGAGAACGGCATCAATGCCATTTTTGTCGATCAGGCGCAAAGCGGCGCTGGAAACGCGCAGGCGCACCCAACGGTTT
>JBDLWA010000122.1:0-2502 GCA_039804505.1 Pseudomonadota bacterium | reverse complement strand
CTGTAAGGCGCCAAATTCAAAATGCCGTCTGCACTTTGCGACGAGATCCAACCAATGGGGCGGGGCCCCACAATGGCGTTGAACGGGTCGTGCTTGAAAGGGTGACCCAGTTTGGGTTCGTAAAAATGTGTCATGAATTGCCTCTAGGCAGAATTTTTAATGATGTTGGCTTGGCTGGCAATCTCTTCACGTGCCTCAGGTGACAAGCGATTCAAATTTTTCAATTGCATCAGCATGCGAGGGTTTTTGGCCAGCACATCAACGTGCCGATTCAGGTAATCCCAATACAGGGTGGTGAATGGGCAGGCCGATTCACCGGTTGATAAAGCAGGGTTGAAGCGGCAGCCTTTGCAGTGGTTGCTCATGCGGTCGATGTACTTGCCGCTGGCCACATAGGGTTTGCTGGCCATCACGCCACCATCGGCAAATTGGCTCATGCCCAAGGTGTTGGGCAACTCTACCCATTCCACCGCATCGACATAAACGCCCAAGTACCACGCATGAACCTCCTTGGGGTTAACGCCCAACAACAAGGCATACAAGCCCGTCACCATCAAGCGTTGAATGTGATGGGCGTAGCCATGGTTCAAAGTTTGGGTGATGGCATCGCGCAGGCAAGCCATGTCGGTGTTGCCTGTCCAATAAAACGCGGGCAGAGGGGCGCTGGCCTGCATTTCGTTTCGTTCCAAATACTCAGGCATTTGCGTCCAATAAATGCCCCGCACGTATTCTCGCCATCCTAATATTTGCCTGATGAAACCCTCAGCCGCAGGCAAGGGCACATGGCCGTCTTGGTAGGCTTTTTCTGCGGCGCTCACCACCTCTTTGGGATTGAGCAGTTTCAAATTGAGGGCGCTGGCAATGTGCGAGTGATACAGCCACACTTCGCCTTCCCACATGGCATCTTGGTACAAGCCAAAGGAGGGCAAACGATTCTGAATAAAACTGTCCAGCGCTTCAAGCGCTTGGGTGCGTGTAACGGGCCAACCAAAGCTGTGCAAGTTGCCAGGGTGCTTGGCCATCTTGTCATTCACCAACTGCATCACGTCTAAGGTGATGGCATCGGGTTCAAATCGAGTGGGGGGCGGCAAGGTGCCTGGGCCTGCTTTGCCAAAACTGCCGCGATTCTCTTCGTCAAAGTTCCATTGGCCGCCAATGGGCTTTTTGCCGTCCATCAAGAGGCCTGTTTTTTGTCGCAGCTCTCGATAGAAAAATTCTTGACGCAGTTGTTTGCGACCCTTGGCATGTTCGGCAAATTCACGCACGGTGCTAAAGAAGTGGTTGTCGTCGCGCACTTCCAAAGGCAGATGGTGTTTCTTGGCCATGCCCCGCAAGCTTTGCAACACGCGCCATTCACCAGGCGCGGTCATCACCAGTTGTTGCGGATGGAGGGCTTGTATTGCTCTGTCTAATTCGTCTGCCAAAGTGCCTGCGTTGTGGACATCGTCTAAACGCGTGTAATGAAGCGGCCAATGCTGAGCTTTGAGGGTCTCTGCAAAATGTCGCATGGCACTCAGAAACAAAGTGCTGCGTTGTTTGGAAGAGGTGACGTGCGTCGATTCCTCCATCACCTCCGCCATCCAAATGGCGTCTTGTGCTGGATCAAAGTTGGCCAAGGCGCTGGCATCAAGGTTCAGTTGATCGCCCAAGATTACGACCAAATTGCGAAGAGATTTAGCCATGCTTTTGAGATGCTGGTGCTTTGTTGGATTTGTTTTTGCGGCAGGCCTCAGAGCAGTACAGCACTTGATCCCAGTTTTTGGCCCAAGCTTTGCGCCAAGTCATGTCGCGCCCGCACACGGTGCAGGGCTTGCTGGGAAGGCTTTGTTTGTTGCCCTTGAACGTGGTCTTCATGGGGCTATTTTGACGGCAAGGTGCAGGCCTGTGCAGGTCGCCTCGATAATGTCCCTAGTCACTTTGACATTGAAGCCAATGTTGAATTTTTGAATTTTGAATTGCGTGCCCCATGCCCAAATCGCTTGAATCTGCCACACACTTAAGCCCTGGAGATATTTCTGCGGTGATTCAAATGGCTTGGGAAGATCGCACCACGTTTGAGACCATCTTTGAAAGAACGGGCGTGACAGAAGCGGGCGTGATCAAAATCATGCGCGCCGTACTCACAGCGAGTTCATTCAATATGTGGCGCACCAGTATGCGGGGCAGGGTGACCAAGCACCGCGCACTGCGCAGCCCCGACATGAACTTCGATGATCGGGCCATTGCCGATCATCGACGTGCTAATTGCTAAAGAAGTACGGCTGTACTTCTGAGGTGTTGCTGATGCAGGGTTGATCAGCGACCAAACGAACGGCCACCGCCGCCACCGCCATAGCCGCCGCCACCACCGCCGCCTCGGCGTCCACCGCCACCGCCAGCACCGCCGCCATAGCCACCACCACCGCCGCCACCATGGCGACGAGGACCCCCACGGCCACCGCCCGCCAAACTGTCGATGCTGGTGCGTGTGGGATCGGGTTGACCACCGCCACCACCGCTGTT
>JBDLWA010000121.1:0-4426 GCA_039804505.1 Pseudomonadota bacterium | reverse complement strand
AAATTCTTTGATGTCTGCTCTGGCCTCTGCCACCGTAAATGGCGATGGGATATAGAGTTCAGGCACGATCTTGACTTGGCTCACTTCATGCGCATGCACATAACCGGCATACCGCTGCTGTGTTTCTGTGGCGTCTCTGTCGCCCATGAACACAATTCGCTTGCGACCCAAGCTGAGCAAATGTTGCGCGGCTAAAAAACCGCCGTTGAAATTGTCCCCGCCCACGGTGCAATACAACTGCCTTGGCAATTGACCGCCCCACACCACAAACGGAATTTGGCGACGCGCCAACTCATTGAGCTTTTCATGCTGGTCCCACTGACCCACCACAATGACGCCTCCCACACGGCCCGACTCATAAAGCTGCGCAATTTCTTCTAAACGTTGCGCGGGGACGCGAGAGAACAACAAATCAAAGTTTTGCTTGGTCAGTTGATCTGCCAAATGGCCCAACATGGTCATGAAGAAAGGATCGGTCACGTCCTGACGGATTTGGTCCTGATACGGGATCACCACGCCAATGGTTCGGTTTTCGCCTGAACGTAAATTTTTGGCACTGAGGTTGATGCTGTAGTTGAGCGATCGCGCCAAATCTGCAATGCGTTCGCGCGTTTCGGCGTTGATCAAAGGGTTGCCATTGAGCGCGCGCGACACCGTGGAGGTGGAGACACCCGCCATTCTGGCGATGTCCACCATTTGTATTTTCTTGCTGTCGCCGTCTGCTTTGGCCATAAGTCCTTCAAGCACTTGTTATCACACCTGCATTAATTTTAGAAATTAATGCAATCGTTTGTATTTTACGAAATACCCCTCCTATGCAGTTGCAAAAAGACATCAAGTCTAGGGAAAACACCTAATTTTGTTAAATTATTGTTTCAAATCAATGATTTATACAGTTGACCCATGCACCGAAAGCGCTCAGGTCGCACCAAACTGGCATTTTGCAATTGCAAACGTTTGCAATTTTCTGCAGAATTCATTTATTCGGGAAGCTGAAGAAGTACCCACTCTCGAATGGTATTGAAAATTTTCAATAATTTCAAAGACTTAAATTAACTCAATCATTTCTTGGAGACTCTTGATGTCTAAACGAATTAATGCAAACGTTCCCAATGCAATTGCATTGGCTTGCGCTCTGACTGTTTGCCACTTTGGCAATGCATGGGCCCAAACAGCCGCCTCTAACGACACCCTGAAGCTGGACGAAGTCGTTGTGACGGGTACCGCTTCTGGCGCTAGCAAAATGAAGCAATCCAACTCCATCTCAACCGTGGGCGTGGATCAAATTTTGCAAGCTCAGCCTACCAACTCCTCTGACATCTTGCGCACCATTCCTGGTGTTCGCGCTGAGTCCAGCGGTGGCGGCGGTAACGCCAACGTGACCGTTCGTGGCTTGCCAATTTCTGCTGGCGGTGCACGTTACGTTCAATTCCAAGAAGACGGCCTGCCCGTGATGTTGTTCGGTGACGTGGCATTTGCCACACCCGACATGTTCTTGCGCGCTGACGGCAGCTTAGAGCGCCTCGAAGTGGTGCGTGGTGGTTCTGCTTCCACATTGGGCACCAATGCACCTGGCGGTATCATCAACTTCATCTCCAAAACAGGTGACGAGCCAGGCGGTTCAGTGGGCGTGACCACTGGCTTGGGTTACGACGAAAAGCGTTTTGACTTTGACTACTCTGGCAAATTGAGCGACAAGACTCGCTTCTTCGTGGGCGGTTACACCACCTCCGGCCAAGGTCCTCGCAATGCACCCGCCAACGGCGTGCAAGGTCACCAAATCAAAGCCAACATCACACAAGACATCGACAACGGTTTTGTGCGTTTGAACTTCAAAACTTTGGACGACCAATCACCTTTGTTCATGCCAGCACCTGTGAGCATCAAAAACGGTGTGATCAGCGAATTGCCCGGCATCGACCCACGCAAAGCAACTTTCTACTCACCCTACTGGGTTGCTGACGCCACATTGTCTAAGAACAACACCATGGTCAACTCCAACGTGAACGACGGTTTGCGCGTGAAGAGCGACTCCTTCGGCGTTGAGACAGAATTGAAATTGGCTGGCGGCTGGAAATTGAGCGAGAAATTCCGCTCTGCCGAAAACACAGGCCGTTTCATCAGCATCTTCCCAGCTGACGACGTTGCCACAGTGGCTGCCGGCACCAAGTACGCTACAGGTCCTAAGAAAGGCCAAGCCTACACAGGTAAAGCTTTCACAGCCACCGTGTTCAACACCTCCATGGATGACATGGGCGCCACCACCAACGACGTTAAGTTGAGCAAAACATTTGCACAAGCTGACGGCTCTAAGTTGACCACCACAGCTGGTTTGTTTGTGAACGTTCAGAAAGTCGGCTTGACTTGGAACTTCAACCAGTACTTGATGGAAGCCACTGACAACAACCCCGCTTTGTTGGCCAACGGCAGCACCAACGCTTACGGCGCATCTGCTTTGGGCACCAATGTGTGGGGCGGTTGCTGCACACGCGCCATCGATGCGACTTACCGCACCACATCACCCTACGCTGTGTTGGGTTGGGAAAAAGGCGCTTGGACATTTGACGGCAGCATCCGTGCTGACCAACAAGTGGCTACAGGCTCTTACAACCAAGCCTCTAACAACCAGTTCAACCCTGCTAACTCACAAGCGATCAACTACACCAAGAACTTCACTTCTTACTCCTTCGGTGGTAACTACCAGTTGGACAAAGATACAGCCTTGTTCGTACGTACAAGCAAAGGCGCTGCATTCAACGCCGACCGTATCATGTTCAACCCAGGCAAGACACCTTTGGATGGTTCTGGCGTGGTGCCCATCAACGAAGTTCAGCAACTTGAAGGTGGTGTGAAAATGCGCAGCGGCAACTTGAGCACTTTCATCACTTTGTTCAATGCGAAGACAGACGAAAGCAACTACGACGCCACCACACAGAAGAGCACTTCTAACAAGTACGACGCCACTGGCGTTGAAGTTGAAGCAGGTTACAAAATGGGTGCCTTCCGTGTGAACGGTGGCGTGACTGTGACAAATGCCAACATCGTGAGCAGCGGTTTGACACCTAACCGTCAAGCCAAAGTGGTTTACCAGTTGAGCCCCTCTTATGTGTTGGGTGACATGACCATCGGCGCAGCCATTGTGGGCACATCTAGCGCCAAAGATGCACAAGGCACATCGATCGAAGCCACATTGCCTGCCTATACAGTGGTCAATGCATTTGCCAACTTCAGCTTGGGCAAAAACGCAGTGGCAACATTGGGCGTGAACAACTTGACCAACACATTGGGTTACACCGAGAGCAACGACGGCCGTATGGCAGCTCGTTCCATCACCGGTCGCTCAGTGAAAGCTGGCCTCAAGTACAACTTCTAATGTGAAGCTTTGGCTGCCGACTTCGGTCGGCAGCCTTTTTTTTGGTTTTTTTATGTCGATCATCGAGTCTCCGGTTGAAATCACACCAAAGCCCAAAGCAATGCTGGCTTGGGAACACGCTTTATTGGCGGCGCCTGTGAGCCGCGCTGACATCTTGCGACAGCGCATTCGCAAGCAAGCACCTGTGATTCAAAATCGTTTGGTGAGCACCTACGGTGATTCGGCTCGTATTCATTCTCTTTCTGAACAACTCATCACGGCCGCGGTCCACATGGCACTCGCACGTGAACAAAGTCTTTGGGATCTTGACCTTGCGCGGCAAGCCCAGCCCCAATGGCACCAACAAGGCGCTGTGGGTTACACCGCTTATGTCGATCAATTTGCAGGCACGCTGCGCGGTGTGATCGATCGCATTGAGTACCTCAAGTCTTTAGGCGTGACCTACTTGCACCTCTTGCCATTTTTCAAAGCGGCAGAAGGCCCCAACGATGGCGGTTTTGCGGTTGCGCACTTTGAACAAGTCGAGCCTCGCCTTGGCAATCTAGAAGACCTGAAAGACCTCACGGCACACCTCAGAAAAGCAGGCATCAGCCTTTGCAGTGATTTTGTCTTGAACCATGTGGCACAAGACCACGAGTGGGCCGTCAAAGCGCAAAGCGGTGACGCAACGTATCAAAACTTTTTCTGTCTAGCGCACAGCGAAGCTGAAGTGGCTGAATGGGAAGCGCACTTGCCGCAGATTTTTCCCGACACAGCGCCTGGCAATTTCACTTATCAGCCTGAACTCAAGGCTTGGACTTGGACCACGTTTTACCCCTACCAATGGGATTTGAATTACGCCAACCCTCAGGTCTTTTTAGAAGTGGTCAGCGCCATGATGCGTGTGGCCAATATGGGGGTGGAGGCTTTTCGACTAGATTCAACGGGCTTCCTGTGGAAACGCAAAGGCACCAATTGCCAGAATCAAGCAGAAGTTCATCAACTACTGCAGGCCCTGCGTGCCTTGATGGAAATTGCTTGCCCAGGCGTCTTGCTCAAGGCCGAGGCCATCAT
>JBDLWA010000120.1:0-4348 GCA_039804505.1 Pseudomonadota bacterium | reverse complement strand
TCCAGACGGCCACCACGCCCAACAGCGCCAAAATTAAGCCGAAGTTGACGCGTGAGCCCGACATGAGCCTGGGAATTAGAGTGACGGCTTCAAATGTTTTGGTTTGTGGAAAGTTGTAACCGGCGGGGTCTTTCCAAGGGCCATAGACCAAATACCCCAACACCATGTCTGCTACATACACCAACATCAAGCTGACCAAAATTTCGTTGGCGTGAAACTTGTCCTTGAGCCAAGCTGTGAGCGAAGCCCAGGCCATGCCGCCTGCGACACCTGCCAACACCACGGCCACCACAATCCAGCGGCCTGTTTCTTTGTCAGCCAGTATGGCCACACCACCGGCGGCCACGGCGCCGATCACAAACTGGCCTTCCGCGCCAATGTTCCAAACGTTGGAGCGATAACAAACCGCCAAGCCCAAAGCAATGATCAACAAAGGCGTGGCCTTGACCATCAATTCTCCCAAGGCATACGCCGACTTGAGAGGTTCCCAGAAAAACATCTGCAAACCACGAACGGGATCTTTACCCAGCAGCACAAACAGACCAATGCCCAACACCACCGTGATGGCCAATGCCAACAGAGGCGATGCAAAGCGCCACAACTGAGAGTCTTGAGGACGCAATTCAAGCTTGAGCATGGTCCTCCCACAAGCCACTCATCCATTCACCGATTTGAGCCACCGTGGCATCTTTGCGATGAATAGAGGGCGACAACTTGCCATTGGCCATGACGTAAAGGCGATCGCAAATTTCAAACAGTTCGTCCAGTTCTTCACTGACCACCAACACCGCACAGCCGGCATCGCGCAGGGCCAACAACTCACCGCGAATTTGGGCCGCTGCGCCAACGTCCACACCCCACGTAGGTTGCGACACCAACAGCACTTGAGGCTTGGCCTCAATTTCACGACCCACAATGAACTTTTGCAAATTGCCACCCGACAAAGACTGCGCAGACGCCTGCGTGCCATTGGCCTTGACCTTGAACTGTTCGATGATCTTTTGAGCTTGCGCTTTCAAAGTGCCCGTCTGAATCCAACCGCTGCTAGAGATGGCTTCGCTTCTTGTGAGCAACATGTTGTCCGCCAAACTCAAGGAGGGCACGGCACCGCGTCCCAAGCGTTCTTCAGGCACAAAGTGCAAACCGGCTTCGCGTCTGGTGGCAGGTCCGGTGTGGCCCACATCTTGGCCGCCTAAGGCAATGTCTTGCGCTTGTGCCCGTGTGTCTTCGCCCGAGAGGGCATACAGCAGTTCGCGTTGACCATTGCCAGACACCCCAGCAATGCCCACCACTTCGCCAGCACGCACTTGCAAATTCACGTGTGACAAGTCCACCCCAAACTGATCCTCTTTGGGCAAGGAAAGATTTTTCACTTCGAACAACACAGCACCAGGCTGACGGTCTTGATGCGTCAAAGCTGGCGGCTCAGCACCAATCATCAAGCGGCTGAGGGACGCATTGGATTCTTCACGCGGATCGCACACGCCGGTTACTTCGCCCGCACGCAACACGGTGCATGCTGAACAAAGTTCGCGGATTTCATGCAACTTGTGGCTGATGTACAGCAGGCTACAACCTTGGCTGACCAACTTTTTAAGCACCACAAACAATTTGTCAACGGCTTGAGGCGTGAGCACAGACGTGGGCTCGTCCAAAATCAAGAGCTTGGGTTCGGTGAGCAAGGCCCGGATGATTTCAACCCGCTGCATCTCCCCCACACTCAGCGTGTGGACAGGACGCCCTGGGTCGATGTCTAGGCCATATTCGGCCGCTTTGTGTTGAATGCGTTGCGTCACTTCAGCCAACTTGAGTGACTTGTCCAAACCCAGCCACACGTTCTCGGCCACGCTGAGCGTGTCAAACAAACTGAAGTGCTGGAACACCATGCTGATGCCCAAGGCACGCGCTTGTTGAGGATTGCGAATTTGAACGGGCTGGCCGTTGTAATGCATTTCGCCCTCATCTGGCTTGACCGAACCGTAGATGATTTTCATCAACGTCGATTTGCCCGCGCCGTTTTCGCCCAAGACCGCATGGGCCTCACCCGGCTTGACTGTCAGCGATACCGCGCGGTTGGCGACCACGCCGGGGTACCGCTTGGTGATGTTTGAAAGTGACAGACGCGCAGGCTCAGGGGAATGCATGGAATTCTCAAAGTTCAACAAATTCTATCGAGCTTTGAGACCCTAACCTGCCCCTTGGCAGGGAATCTTTTTAAATACCGGCCAAGGATTGCAAACCAGAGGGATCGAGCAGATTTAAGACCCGCCCTCCCCCGCTGATCAGTTTGCGATCTCGGAGGTGTTTCAGCACCCTCGAAAAGGTTTCGGGCGCGATGCCCAATTGAGCAGCTATCAGGCGTTTTCGCTCTCGCAAAATAACCGCCAAACTGCCTTGGGCATCGGCCGGCTCTGCGTGCCTTAGTAGCCATTCGGCAAAACGCGCGTCAGCATCTTTGGCCAGTCGACTGACAGCCACCTCCATTTGCTGTCTTTGCCCTTTGGCCAAATCCAGCATGAGGGTGTGCACCGGTTCGGGCAAATTTTTCAAATGGTTTTTAAATTGCCCCAAAGGCATGGATTGGAGCGTGACTGGCGTTTCAGCCAAGGCATCGACGGCATGCGGGAGGCCCAGCATGGCCGCTGCCGCTTCCAACCAAAAAGGACCCTCCACCGCCCCCAACTGATGCACCATCACGCCATTTTCAATGACGCCAAAGGCCACGCGCCCCTGCAAGAGGTGCAATGCTTTGGAGGCAACCTGACCCCGCCTGAGCAAGAGGGTGCCACAGGTCACCTCTTCTGCGAGCGGGGGGATGCTTGGAAGGACGCGATTCAACATGGCGCCAAATTTGCCAGAGGCGGGCGCCCCCTGCGTTGACGCACATCAATATTTGTTCACAACACCAAAATGGCGCGGAAATCGTTGACGTTGGTATGGGTGGGGCCAGAGAACACCAAATCGTTCAGGCCTTGAAAGTACCCATAGGCATCGTTCATGGCCAAATGCTCTTCCAAATCCAGGCCCAAATGCTGCGCTCGGTCTAGCGTATCGGGCGAGACCAAGGCGCCCGCATTGTCTTCAATGCCATCAATGCCGTCGGTGTCAGCGGCCAGTGCCCACACATCGACTTGACCCTGTAAGCCCAAAGCCAAGCCCATGCAAAACTCACCGGCTCGTCCGCCGCGACCTTCGCGTGTTTTGCCACCCTTCCCATTTTGAGAACGAATGGTGACGGTGGTTTCACCACCACTCAAAATGACACAGGGTTTGACAAAGGGGCTTTTGCCCTGCGCACTGGCACGGGCCAAGGCTGCATGAACTTTGCCTACTTCGCGAGATTCGCCTTCAATTTCATCACTCAAAACATAAGCGCGAAGCCCCTTGGATTCCGCCAGTGCTGCAGCAGCCTGCAGTGATTGATAAGGCGTAGCAATGAGATGAACCGAGGTTTTTTGAAACACCGGGTTGAAGGGCTTGGGCGATTCCCAGCTTGCCTTTTGCAAAGCCGTGGTCACCGCCTCAGACACTTCAATGTTGTAGCGCCGCAATATTTGCAAGGCGTCATCGCAGGTGGTGTCATCGGGCACCGTGGGGCCACTGGCAATGACCGAAGGGTCATCGCCCGGCACATCGCTGATGGCCAAGGTGACCACTTTTGCAGGGGCGCAGGCTGCGGCCAAGCGTCCGCCTTTGATGCGCGACAGGTGTTTGCGAACGCAGTTCATCTCGCTAATGTTGGCGCCACTTTTGAGCAAGGCCTGATTGATGCCTTGTTTTTCAGCCAAGCTCAATCCCTCGGCGGGCAAAGTTAACAATGCCGAGCCTCCGCCCGAGATCAAACACAAGACCAAATCATCGGCGGTCAGCCCTTGGGTCAATGACAAAATTTCTTCGGCAGCGGCCAAGCCTGCAGCATCGGGCACCGGATGCGAAGCCTCCACAATTTTTAGTCGCGCAGGCACACCTTCGGGTCGATCGGGGGTATGGCCGTATCGCGTCACCACCATGCCCGACAAGGGCGCATCTTGGGGCCACAGTGCCTCAACGGCATGCGCCATGGCGCCAGCCGCTTTACCCGCGCCCAACACCAGCGTTCTGCCCTTTGGCACAGGCGGTAAATCAGCGGCCGTATTCTCTAGCGGCAAAGCACGCGTCACGGCCGTATCAAACAGCTGTCGCAAAAAGGCGCGAGGGTTGGCTGCAATATCAGCGTCAAGTTCTACAGTCAAAGGCTGAGCTGTAGAGCGTGCTGTGGGTTTACCAGCGTGTCGGATGGGGGCTTGAGTCATAAGTCACAAGTGTAGTGTTTGCCATTCGCACAATCAAATTCTTCGTGCAAAATCAT
>JBDLWA010000119.1:0-11085 GCA_039804505.1 Pseudomonadota bacterium | reverse complement strand
CCAAGAGTTTTTATGACTGAAGCTAGCACCCCTGTGTTCCAAATCCAACGCGTTTACTTGAAAGAAGCGTCTTTGGAGCAACCCAATTCCCCCGCCATTTTGTTGGAACAACAACAACCCGTGGTGGACATTCAGTTGGGTGTCGAAGCCAATCAAGCGGCTGAAGGTGTTTACGAAATCTGCGTCACAGCCACGGTGCACACCAAAATTGAAGACAAAACAGTTTTCTTGGTTGAGTGCAAACAAGCTGGTATTTTTGAAATTCGCAACGTGCCCGAAGACCAAATGGGCGCCATCATGGGCATTGCTTGCCCCCAAATCGTGTACCCCTATCTGCGCGGCAACGTGGCAGACTTGGTGACACGCGCTGGTTTCCCACCCGTTCACTTGGCAGAAATCAACTTCCAAGGCATGTACGAACAGCAGCAAGCGCAAGCCGCTCAAGCTTCGGCTGAAGCCCCTCAAGTTCAGTAATTGTTCAGAGTCCCAACTTGAGCCTGAAGATTGCGGTCATCGGGGCAGGTGCTTGGGGCACAGCACTGGCCATCAGCGCCAGTCGGCATGCAGCAGGTCACGACGTTCAACTCTGGACGCGTGACGCAGCAGCTGCGCATCTGATGCAAACGCAACGGCACAACGATCGATATCTGGCTGGCGTTGAATTTCCCAAATCATTAAAGTGCGTCAGCACACCCGTGAAAGACTTGGCCTCTTGGGCAAAAGGTTTTGACTTGGTCGTGGTGGGCACCCCCATGTCTGCTTTGCGCGGCATGTTGCAAACCTTGAACGACATTCAGGTACCGGTGGCTTGGTTGTGCAAAGGCTTTGAGGCGGCTGCGTCTCAAGTGGCAGCAGGTGCCATGCCGCATGAGGTTTGCCAACAAGTGGCGCCGCATTTGATGGCGGGCGCCTTGAGTGGTCCTAGCTTTGCCCTTGAGGTGGGGCGTGCTCAGCCCACGGCCTTGGTCGCGGCCAGTGCCCATGCGCCTGTGCGTCAAATCTTGGTGGACGCATTTCACAGCCCCAGTCTGCGCGTTTATGCCAATGAAGACATTGTGGGCGTGGAAGTGGGCGGGGCCGTTAAAAACGTTTTGGCCATTGCCACAGGGCTGTGTGATGGCTTGAGCTTAGGCTTGAATGCGCGCGCCGCTTTGATCACGCGAGGCTTGTCTGAAATGACGCGACTGGGTGTGGCACTGGGTGCCAAAACCGAAACCTTCATGGGCTTGTCGGGTTTGGGTGATTTGGTGCTGACGGCCACAGGCGACCTCAGTCGCAACCGTAAAGTGGGTTTGCTGCTGGCGCAAGGCATGGACTTGCAGCAAGCCGTTCAATCGTTGGGCCATGTGGCCGAAGGGGTGTACAGCGCCCGCACCGTGGTCAAGCGCGCGCAAGCCTTGGGCGTTGAGATGCCCATTTCCCAAGCGGTGGTGGCATTGCTAGATGGCCGCCTTCAACCCGCAGAAGCCGTGGCCGCTTTGATGGGGCGGGGCGCCAAAGGCGAAGTGGCTTAAACCGGCGTGAAGGCCAAGCGCACGTAGATGGGTGCGAAGGCTTCAGCTTGCGTAATTTCAATCAGTGTTTCTTTGGCCAGCTCGAGCAGCGCAATGAAGGTGACCACCAACACAGGAGAGCCTTTGCTAGGGTCGAACAAGTTTTCAAATTCGACAAACTTGCGGCCTTGAAGGTGCTTCAAGACAATGCTCATGTGCTCGCGCACACTGAGTTCTTCACGTGAAATTTTGTGGTGCTGAACCAACTTGGCGCGCTTCATGATGTCGCGCCAGGCTTCTTGCAATTCCACCAAGTGCACATCTGGGAAGCGTGGTTGCAAACTTTGCTCGATGTAAACCTGCGCCTTCAAAAAGTCGCGGCCATACTGCGGCAAATTGCCCAATTGCATAGAGGCCATTTTCATTTGCTCATACTCAAGCAAACGACGAACCAACTCGGCACGGGGATCTTCGGGCTCTTGGCCTTCAGCCACCTTTTTAGGAGGCAACAACATGCGCGATTTGATTTCAATCAGCATGGCAGCCATGAGCAAATACTCTGCGGCCAACTCTAAGTTGTGCTCACGAATTTCATCGACATAACTGAGGTACTGGCGCGTGACCGCCGCCATGGGAATGTCGAGAATGTTGAAGTTTTGCTTGCGAATCAAATACAACAACAAGTCCAGAGGGCCTTCGAAGGCCTCTAGAAAAACCTCCAAAGCATCCGGTGGAATGTAGAGGTCGTTGGGCATGGAAAACAAAGGCTCGCCGTACAGACGTGCCACTGCCACATGGTCAATGACCTCTGGCAGACCTGCTGTGTTTTCAACAGGCGGCAGTCCCTCAAGGGGCAAAACTGTGTTTTCCAAAAGACTTAGCCTTTGGTCTGATAGACGTAGGGCTTTTGCGCTACGCGGCCGGCATTGAATTCTTTCAACACATGGCGGTCTACAGAGGCGTTCCACAACAAGGCGCGGGCTTCTTGTTGTGCGTTGTCCAAATGCGGACGGTCTGCCTTCAGTTGTTCAATGAACTGGGTGGCGTCTGAACGGTAGTCGGGACGACGGAAAAAGTTTAAGAGCGACATGACAAAGCGCTTTCTAAGATGAATACCGTATTTTAACGGGCTGGCGCTAGGGGTTTGCTGACGCAAGGGCAGTTTCTAAGCCATGGACCCAATCGGTTTGGAAATCTTTGCCAATCAAGGCCTGAAGGCCGGTGCGCTGGGCAATGTCCAGAGGCTGGTGATTCAGGCCGCACAGGATGAGTCGGACATGCCTTTTTTGGCAAACATGTGCCAAAGAAAGCAGGGCGTCGGCGCCTGAGGAATCGATGTAAATGATGTTTTTGAGGTCCAACACCACTGCTTTTTGTGGCAATTCATCCTCAATGGCTTCGACCAATTTGACGGCGCCAAAAAACAAGGCACCGTAAAAACGGTAAGCGCTGAGACGCCCCACTTGGCCCACCAATGCGGGTGTGTCGTGGGCCGACAGCTGCTCGACACGGCTCAAATTGGAAATTCGGTAGATGAACGTCACGCCTGCGGCAAACAGACCAAACTCGACGGCCACCGTGAGATCCACCATCACGGTGAGTAAAAACACAGCCACCAGGGTGATGCGGTAAGGCGCCCTAAATTGTTTGAGGTCTGAAAAAGCGCGCCATTCACCCATGTTCCAGGCCACAAACATCAAGATGGCGGCTAAAGCAGCCAATGGCACAGGATTGGCTAAGGGCGCGGCCACCCAGACCACCCCCAACAAGGTCAGGGCATGCACCATGCCTGCGATGGGTGAGCGGCCGCCACTTTTGACATTGGTGACGGTACGGGCAATGGTGCCTGTGGCGGGCATGCCGCCAAAAAAGGGCGTGACAAAATTGGCCACGCCTTGTGCCATCAGTTCTTGGTTGGGGTTGTGTCGGTCGCCAATCAGGCCGTCGGCAATTCGCGCACATAGCAGAGACTCAATGGCGCCTAACAACGTGAGGGTCAAGATGGGCATGCTCAAGTGCTTTAAGGTGGCCACGCTGAACTCGGGCCATACCAAGCTGGGCAAAGCCGAAGGAATGCCGCCAAACTTGCTGCCAATGGTTTCAACGGGCAAACTGAAAGCTTGTGCCACCAGGGTGGCGGCGATCAAGGCCACGATGGAGCCCGGAATCACTTGCAAAATTCGGCGCGCGCCAGTGGGGGTTGCTTGTTGTGGGCGAGGCGCAAAGGTGCGTTGCCACACCACAATCAAGAGCAGTGAACCCAGGGCCAGCGCAAAGGCACTGAGTTGAAAACTGGGCAAAGCCTCATTCAAGGCGCGCAGAATGCCAAAAAAATCGGCAGGCATGTTGCTCACCTTCAGACCCAAAAAGTCTTTGGCCTGCGACAGCATGATGAGCACCGCAATGCCGTTGGTAAACCCAATGACCACCGCCACCGGAATAAAGCGAACCAGCGTGCCCAATTTGAGCAGGCCCATGACGAACAAAAGCACACCCGAAGCTGCGGTGGCAATGATCAGGTTGGACAAGCCATAGCGCTCCAAAATGCCATAGACAATGACAATGAAGGCGCCCGCCGGACCGCCAATTTGAACTTTGCTGCCGCCCAGCGCGGAGATGAGGAAGCCCGCAATGATGGCGGTGAACAAGCCGGCCTCGGGTTTGAGTCCAGAGGCAATGGCAAAGGCCATAGCCAGGGGCAGCGCCACCACACCCACCGTGAGACCCGAAGCAATGTCGGTTCCCAGCTGCTGGCGCGTGTAACCCTTTAAGGTGTCAACCAGCTTGGGGCGAAAGAAAAAGGCCATGGGTCAGTTTAAAGAGACTTGAAGCTGGCCGATTGACGCTGATCAGTGAATCCGCATGCCTGGTTTTGCACCGGGCCATGGGTTCAAGACGTAAATGCCGGGCTCGGCTTTTTCGTCGGCATGGCTGGCGGCTAGCACCATGCCCTCCGACACACCAAACTTCATTTTGCGGGGAGCTAAGTTGGCCACCATCACGGTGAGTTTGCCGACCAAGTCTTCGGGTTTGTAAACACTGGCAATGCCACTGAACACATTGCGGTGTTTGCCTTCGCCCACATCCAAGGTGAGGCGCAAGAGTTTGGTGGAGCCTTCGACGGCCTCGCATTGAACAATTTGGGCTATGCGCAAATCGATCTTGGCAAAGTCGTCGATGGAAATGGTGGGGGCAATGGCTTCGCCGCCGGGCAAAGGTGCCGCTTCCACCACGGGCTCGGGTGCTTCAAACAAGGCATCGAGCATGGCGACATCCACACGCTGCATCAAGTGCTTGTAATCGTTGATGGCGTGACCGGCGCCCAATGAAGCTTGCACATGGGTGAAGTTCATGGCGTCGATGTTCAAGAATTTTTCGACATTGCTGGCCAAGGCTGGCAGCACAGGCTTGAGCATGAGGCTGAGCAAGCGGAAGGCTTCGATGCAGGTGGTGCAAACGTCGTGCAGACGTGCGTCCATGCCTTCTTGCTTGGCCAGTTCCCAAGGTTTGTTTTGGTCGACGTATTCGTTCACGCGGTCGGCCAAGAGCATCACTTCGCGCAGAGCTTTGGCGTAGTCGCGTTCGTCGTAGAGCTTGGCAATTGAGGGGACACCTTCGTGCAATTGCTTCAGCAAAGCTTGGCCATCGGCCGACACGGTGCCCAACTTGCCACCCAATCGTTTGGCAATGAAGCCTGCGGCGCGGGACGCAATGTTGATGTACTTGCCCACCAAGTCGGAGTTGACCCGGGCCAAAAAGTCGTCGGGGTTGAAGTCGACGTCTTCGTTGCGGCCATTGAGTTTGGCTGCGATGTAGTAGCGCAACCACTCGGGGTTCATGCCCAGTTTTAAATACTTGAGCGGGTCGAGACCGGTGCCGCGACTCTTGCTCATCTTCTCACCGCTGACGGTTAAGAAGCCATGCACAAACACTGCGTTGGGTGTTTTGCGTCCGCTGAAATGCAGCATGGCGGGCCAGAACAGCGTGTGGAAATACGTGATGTCTTTGCCAATGAAGTGGTACTGCTCAACCTTGGGGTTGTTGATGTAGGCGTTGTAATCCACACCAATCTTGCCCAAGTAGTTTTTCAGTGAAGCCAAATAGCCAATGGGTGCATCGAGCCACACATAAAAATATTTGCCGGGTGCATCGGGAATTTCAATGCCGAAATAAGGCGCATCGCGGCTGATGTCCCAATCGCTCAGGCCGCCTTGACCATCTTCATCTTTGGCGAACCACTCTTTGATTTTGTTGAGGACCTCAGCTTGCAAGTGGCCTGCGTCGTGCGTCCACTTTTCTAAAAACTCGATGCAACGCGGATCGGACAATTTAAAAAAGTAGTGCTCGGATTGTTTCAGGACCGGTGTGGCACCTGACAAAGCAGAGTAGGGGTTCTTGACTTCGGTAGGTGCATACACAGCACCGCACGATTCACAACTGTCGCCGTATTGGTCTTTGGTGCCGCACTTGGGGCACTCGCCTTTGATGAAACGGTCGGGCAAGAACATTGACTTTTCGGGGTCAAAGAATTGCTCAATGGTTTTGGTAGCGATGAAGCCCGCAGCCTTCAGGTCGCGGTAAATTTGTTGGGCCAGTTCGTGATTTTCGGGGCCGTCGGTGGAGTGCCAATTGTCGAAGGCGATGTGAAAGCCATCGAGGTAAGGCTTGCGGCCGGCAGCAATGTTGGCCACAAATTGTTGTGGCGTGATGCCTGCTTTTTCGGCGGCAATCATGATGGGCGCGCCGTGCGCGTCGTCGGCACCTACAAAGTGCACCTCATGGCCCAACATGCGTTGTGCGCGAACCCAAATGTCGGCCTGGATGTATTCCATGATGTGACCGATGTGGAAATTGCCATTGGCATAGGGCAAAGCGGTCGTGACAAAAATTTGTCTCTGGGCAGCAGTGAGGTTCGAAACAGACGAAGCAGACATGAGGAGTCAATTTGTAGGGGAATCCTTGATTTTATGGGCTTCAGCCACCTGATGTCGCTAAACTTCTCTGCATTCGCAGAAAGTTTCACATGTCGACCCCAGAACAACTCCAAAAAGCCCTCGAATCGGTCATCGACCCCAATACCGGCAAAGATTTCGTGTCCACCAAAGCCTTGAAAAACTTGGTGGTGACCGGCGGTAATGTGTCCTTCGATGTGGAACTGGGCTACCCCGCTAAGAGCCAAATTCCCGCTTTGCGCGAAGCCTTAATATCCGCTGCGATGCAAGTACCCGGTGTGACCCAAGTCAACGCCAACCTCACCATCAAAATTGCAGCGCACGCAGCTCAGCGCGGTGTGGCCTTGTTGCCCCAAGTGAAAAACATTGTGGGTGTGGCCTCAGGCAAAGGCGGCGTGGGTAAGAGCACCACGGCTGTCAATTTGGCCTTGGCTTTGGCCGCAGAAGGCGCCAGTGTGGGCCTTCTCGATGCCGATATTTATGGCCCCAGCCAGCCCATGATGATGGGCATTGAAGGCCGCCCCGAAAGCGAAGACGGCAAAACCATGGAACCCATGGAGAACTATGGCGTTCAAGTGATGTCGATTGGTTTCTTGGTGAACCAAGACGATGCCATGATTTGGCGCGGCCCCATGGCCACACAAGCCTTGGAACAATTGCTGCGCCAAACCAATTGGAAAGACCTAGATTATTTGATCATCGACATGCCGCCAGGCACCGGTGACATTCAACTCACACTGAGCCAGCGTGTGCCCATGACGGGCGCCGTGATCGTGACCACGCCACAAGACATCGCTTTGCTGGATGCTAAAAAAGGCATCAAGATGTTTGAAAAAGTGGGTGTGCCCATTTTGGGCATTGTGGAAAACATGGCCGTTCACGTCTGTACCAACTGCGGCCACGTAGAGCATATCTTCGGCGCTGATGGCGGTAAGAAAATGGCCGAAAGCTATCAGATGGATTACTTGGGGGCCTTGCCCTTGAGCATGCAAATTCGTTTGCAAGCCGACAATGGCAAGCCCACGGTGGTGGCCGATCCGGAGGGCGAAGTGGCCGGCATTTATAAATCGGTGGCGCGCCAAGTGGCCATCAAAATTGCAGCCAAGGCCAAAGATTTTTCAGCCAAATTCCCCACCATCACGGTGTCAAAAAACACTTGATACAAAAAGCAGTGGCCTCCGATGGAGGCCACTCTGCAAAGGCTTGAAGGCTTGGGTTTTCAAGCCTTTTTGTTTTCTAAATCACGCAAACGGAAGCGTTGTATTTTGCCGGTGGCCGTCTTGGGCAACTCGGCCACAAACTGAATGAAGCGGGGGTATTTGTAGGGCGCCAATCGCTCCTTCACAAACGCTTTTACTTCTTCTTCCGTCAAGCTTTGGTCGGCCTTCAAAACAATGAAGGCTTTGGTTTTGGTCAGGCCATCCGCGTCAACTTTGCCAATGACAGCCGCTTCCAAGATGGCAGGGTGTTGGACCAAAGTCGATTCCACTTCGAAGGGCGACACATAAATGCCGCTGACCTTGAGCATGTCATCGTTGCGTCCGGCATAGGTGTAATAGCCATCAGAGTCACGCGAATATTTGTCGCCGCTCTTGGTCCATTCGCCTTGAAAGGTGTCGCGCGATTTTTCGCGGTTGTTCCAATACATCAGGGCCGCTGATGGACCCTTGATGTAGAGGTCACCAATTTCGTCGTGGCCGGTCAATATTTCACCTTGTTCGCCGCGCAATTGAACTTCATAACCAGGCACAGGTTTGCCTGTGGTGCCGTAGCGCACATCGCCTGGTGTGTTGGATAAAAACACGTGCAGCATTTCGGTGGAACCAATGCCGTCAATGATTTCGCAACCAAAGCGCGCCGTCCAACGCTGGCCAATGTCGGCAGGTAAGGCCTCGCCGGCAGAGGAGCAGAGGCGCAAGGCCACTTGATCTTTGGTCGGTAAGTCAGGGCTTGCCAACATACCGCCATAGCCTGTAGGCGCACCGTAGAACACAGTGGGTTTGTGGTCTACCAAGCGCTTGAAGGTGGCTTGCGGTGTGGGACGTTCGGCCATGAGCACTACGCTGGCGCCCACACTCAAGGGGAAGGTCAGCGCGTTACCCAAACCATAGGCAAAGAACAATTTTGCGGCTGAGAACACCACGTCATTGGAGGTCAGTGCCAACACGCCTTTGCCATACAACTGTGCGGTCCAATACAAATTGCCTTGGGTGTGCACGGTGCCTTTTGGGTTGCCAGTAGAGCCAGAAGAGAACAGCCAGAAAGCGGGCTCATCTGCGTGCGTTTCGGCCGGCAAGCTGGGGCCTGAAGCAGAGGCCATCAAGTCTTTGAAATGCATATTGGGCGCAGGCAACTCGCCTTCGTGGCGCGACACCACCACGTGTTTGATGCTTTTGGTGCCTTGCGCAATGGCGGCGTTCAAAGTGCCTAACAAGGCAGATGAGACCAAAGCCGCTTGCGCGCGGCTGTTGTTGATCATGAAAGCGTAGTCTTCTGCAGTCAGCAAGGTGTTGACCGCCACAGGGACGACGCCTGCATAGAGTGCGCCCAAAAATGACACCACCCAATCGCTGCTGTCTTGCATCAGCAAGAGCACGCGTTCTTCACGCTTCAAACCCAACTTGCGAAGGCCGGCGGCGCATGCGCGAATTTGTTCGGCCATCTGACCGTACGTCAGAGAGCCCACATCGTCGATCAAAGCAGTTTTGTCTTTGCGACTGTTGTTGGCAGCAATCAGGAATTGCGCAAAGTTAAATTGTGCGGGGGGTGCAGAAGGCAGGGCCATGGTTGTCTCCGTGATCTGGATCAAAATTTTTATCCAAGGTGCATTAAAAAGCTTGGGAATTCCTGCGGTAAGCGGTATAAATGCACTATCTTGCTTGCGGACGAGTATGCAGTAAAGTGCATGTTTTGTCTTCGCTTGAAATTAAGGGTTTTCCCTCAAATTTCTTAAATTTAAGCAGTTCTATCAGTTTTTTGGAGACATCGGTGACTGAAGCATCGACCGCATTTGTGGAGATTGGCGAATCGCTAGAGCCTTTAAGAAGTCCATTTTTAATGGCTTTGGGCGAACGCGTGCGCAATTTGCGTTCACGCAAAGGGATGACGCGCAAAGCCGTGGCGTTAGCAGCCGATGTGTCTGAGCGGCATTTGGCCAACTTGGAATATGGCACGGGCAATGTGTCTGTCTTGGTCTTGCTGCAGGTATCGCACGCATTGCAATGCTCTTTGGCTGAACTGTTGGGCGACATCAGTACCAGCTCACCCGAATGGTTGCTCATTCGAGAGTTGCTCAGCAAGCGCACCGAATCCGATCTGCGCCGTGCGCGGGTTCAACTCACCGAGATGTTTGGCGAAGGCGGCGATGCCTCAGCACGTCGCACACGCATTGCGCTGATTGGCTTGCGCGGTGCCGGCAAAACCACGCTGGGCCAGCGTTTGGCGAATGATTTGGGTTTCGCATTCATAGAACTCAGCCGCGAAATTGAAAAATTTGCGGGCTGTCAAATCAGCGAAATTCACAACCTCTATGGTGCCAATGCGTACCGTCGTTACGAACGTCGCGCACTAGAAGAAGCCATTCAAATTTATCCCGAGGTGGTGATCGCGACACCGGGTGGCTTGGTGTCTGATTCTGCCAATTTCAACTTGTTGCTGTCGCACTGCACCACGGTTTGGTTGCAAGCCAGTGCCAACGACCACATGTCTCGCGTGGCTGCACAGGGTGATTTGCGCCCGATGGCCGCCAGCCCTGAAGCGATGGAAGATTTGAAGCGCATCTTGGAAGGTCGCTCTGCGTTTTATTCAAAAGCAGACATCAGCATCGATACAAGCGCACAAAACACCGACGAGAGTTTCCAGCGCTTGAAAACCGAAGTACGCAAAGTCATTCAGTGGGTTGACTGAAATTTACAAAATATTTCCAAAAGTTAGGGTAAATACTAGTAATTTGCACTAAATTGCATGTTGAGTGTTTTGAATGCATGCAATAAACTGCATGTCATCGGCTCAGCACTCAAATTGGAGACTTTCATGACTACAGCGCCCATCGTCAATTACCAAACCACACCTGAAAACTACAAGCACATCAGCTTGGCCTTTGACGGTGCCGTGGCCACCTTGTCGATCAACATCGACGAAAACGCCGGCATTCGCCCTGGCTACAAACTCAAGCTCAACTCTTATGACTTGGGCGTGGACATTGAATTGCACGATGCTTTGCAGCGCATTCGTTTTGAGCACCCCGAAGTTCGTTCTGTGGTGGTCACCAGCTTGAAAGACCGCGTGTTCTGCTCTGGCGCCAACATTTTCATGTTGGGCGTTTCTACACATGGCTGGAAAGTGAACTTCTGTAAGTTCACCAACGAAACACGCAACGGCATTGAAGACTCCAGCAAATACTCTGGTTTGAAATTTGTGGCCGCACTGAACGGTGCTTGCGCTGGTGGTGGTTATGAGTTGGCTTTGGCCTGCGACGACATCGTGTTGGTAGACGACCGCTCTTCTTCAGTGTCATTGCCTGAAGTACCGTTGCTTGGCGTGTTGCCCGGCACCGGTGGCCTGACGCGTGTCACTGACAAGCGCCACGTGCGCCATGACTTGGCTGATATTTTCTGCACCAGCGTAGAAGGTGTGCGTGG
>JBDLWA010000118.1:0-5348 GCA_039804505.1 Pseudomonadota bacterium | reverse complement strand
TTCACTTCTAAGGTGTTGGCCACGTTCAACCATTCACGCTTGACCGATGCCACACCAAAGGCGGTGTTGATGAGCATGGGCCACACGGAACAAATGAAGATCACAAAAATACCGCTGATGCTGGAGTCCTTCAAGGTGTACAAAGCCAATGGCATCCAAGCCAAGGGACTGATTGGCTTTAGAACCTGAATGAACGGGTCAAAAGCTTTCTGCATGAGCGGCGACATGCCAATTAAAAAGCCCAAAGGCAAAGCCACAATCACAGCCAAGGCAAAACCCAATCCAACGCGCCCCAAAGAATGCGCCAATTGAATGCCAATGCCTTTGTCGTTAGGGCCGTTGTCGTAAAACGGATTGGACAGCTGCTTCACAATGGCTTTGGCCACTTCAACGGGTGGTGGAAAACCTGTGCTTTTACTGGCCCCAGGATCCTTGCCCATCATCTTTTGATATTCAATTTCTTCTGCCGTTGCACCCGCTTTTGTCGCACTGCCAATCGACGGTCCTTGCGATGAAAGCTGCCATGCACCCAAGAAGAAAACCATGATCAAGCAAGAGACCAAAGCCGCTCGCAAATTAATTGAAATGGTGTTCACAATCGATCAACCCATCTTGTGAATGGCAAAGGATTTCAAATACTCTTCGGGCTTCGCAGCATCAAACTCTTTGCCCATGATCTTGTGCTTGATGTAAGCCGAGCCAGGTGGCACGGGTTGACCCAAGTCCTTCATGTGCTTGCGCGCATCGGTGATCAAGAAAACTTTTTCGGCAATTTGTTTGTAGTCCACATTGCCTTTGATATATCCCCAACGCTTCATTTGCGTCAGCATCCACACGGCCAAACTCTGCCAAGGCATCGGATCAAAGTCTGCGCGGTCAGGCACGTTTTGAATCTTGCCCAAGCCATCGGCAAACTTGCCTGTCAACACTTGACTGATCACCGCTTCAGGTTGGTTCAAGTACTGGGTGGGCGAAATCACCTTGGCAATCAATTCGCGGTTGCCTGGTAAGCGCGCCATGGCGGCTGAGGTGAGCACGGCGCGATACAAGGCCGCAAACGTGTTGGGATTTTTCTGGATGAATTCTGTGCTGGTGCCAAACGCACAGCAAGGATGGCCATTCCACAAATCTTTGGTGAGCATATGGATGAAGCCCACTTCATCAAACACGGCGCGTTGGTTGAAAGGATCGGGGCCTAAGAAGCCATCAATGTTGCCCGCGCGCAAATTGGCCACCATCTCTGCCGGTGGGATGACGCGAATTTGCACATCGGTGTCGGGGTTCAAACCGTTTTCTGCCAAGTAGTAGCGCAGTAAAAAGTTGTGCATGGAGTAATCAAACGGCACCCCAAACTTGAAACCCTTCCAGTTCTTGGGATCGCGGTTGTCTTTGTGCTTGAGGCTCAAAGTAATGGCTTGGCCATTGACGTTTTGTATGGTGGCCACATTCATGGGTGTGGTGTTGGCACCCAGCCCCATGCTGATGGCCAAAGGCATAGGCGACAAAAAGTGCGACGCGTCATATTCCTTGTTGATCATCTTGTCGCGAATCAAGGCCCAACCGGCTGTTTTGGTCACTTCAACGTTCAAACCTTGCTTGCTGTAGAAGCCTAGAGGGTGCGCCATGATGAGGGGCGTGGCGCATGTAATGGGAATGAAGCCAATTTTCAAATTGGGTTTTTCTAGCGGTCCTTTTTCTTGCGCCATGGCCTGCAAACTGGCCACGGGCAACACACTGGCAATCGCGGCCATTGCGGTTTTTTTACCAACAGCGCGCAAAAAATTTCGGCGTTCTTGGTCTTGTGGAAACAAGGCCTTCACCAAGGTTGCCTCGATGAACTCTTGGCTGTAGGCTTCAAATTCGGCCGTCTCAGAGCGCGCACGCAAAGTTGCTGCTGCAGCATCGGCTGCAACTTCAGCATGGTGGTCTGCGGGTGAATGGTCGCGACCGCAGCTGCATTTCAGCATCAAGGGACGATCGGCGTTGTACGGGTCAAAGAACTCAGACATGGCAACCTCTTTTCATTGAAGACAAGAGGTGCTATGCAAACAATGGGCCAACTTGTAGCCAGGCCTGTTTATTTTGTGACTTATCAGTTTTCTATCATAGAAAACTTGATTCGTGCTTTTTCAAAGCTTGCTTTTCTATGTGGCTTGTTAGAGCGCATGCAGCTTTCACCCTCATGCTAGACGCACAACAAGCATGCAGAAAATGAGGCGCACGCACCAAATCAATGCGGCGCGTCACATTTGCAAGCGCTTTAAGCCGCTTCTTTGTAAAACGTCGCAGTATGCAAGCCACGCGGTGCCAGCGGGCTCACCGCTTTCTGAATGGCACCAATGTGATCCGGCGTGGTCCCACAGCAACCGCCCACAATATTCACCAAGCCTTCGGCCGCAAATTCATGCAGCAAACGGCTGGTGACATCGGGCGTTTCATCAAAACCGGTATCGCTCATGGGGTTGGGCAAACCGGCGTTGGGGTAGCAGCTGATGAAGGTGTCGTCTGCCACTTTGGCCAGCTCTTGAATATAGGGGCGCATTAAGGTGGCGCCCAATGCACAATTCAAACCAATGGCCAAGGGGCGTGCATGACGCACGCTGTGCCAAAACGCTGTCACTGTTTGACCGCTCAAAATTCGCCCCGAGGCATCGGTCACGGTGCCGCTGATGATCAGGGGTAGGCGCTCGCCACTGTCGGCAAAGTATTCTTCAATGGCAAACAAAGCGGCTTTGGCATTCAAGGTATCGAAGATGGTTTCAACCAACAACACGTCCACGCCGCCTTCCACCAAGGCTTTTGTTTGTTCGTAATAGGCTTTTCGCAAAGACTCAAAGTCCACGTTGCGTGCGCCGGGATCGTTCACATCGGGGCTGATGCTGGCCGTCTTGGGCGTAGGGCCCAAGGCACCCACGGCGTATCGCGGCTTGTCGGGGGTTGAAAACTTGTCGCAAGCGGCGCGGGCCAAAGCAGCCGAAGCGCGGTTCATTTCAACGGCCAGGTCGGCCATGTTGTAGTCTTCTTGCGCAATGGTGGTCGCGCCAAAAGTATTGGTTTCAATCATGTCGGCGCCAGCCGCCAAATAGCTTTCATGAATGTCACTGATCACATCGGGACGTGTGAGGCTGAGCAATTCGTTGTTGCCTTTGACGTCTTTGGGAAAGTCTTTGAAGCGCTCGCCGCGGTAATCGGCTTCGCTCAATTTGAAGCGCTGAATCATGGTTCCCATCGCGCCATCCAGAATGGCGATACGGTTTTCCAAAATTGCGGGCAGGGCTTGGGCGCGGGTGTAGTTCAAAGCTTTCATCCCTCTATTGTAAAAAATGAAACGGATACTTGAAGCCTTTTGCAATCAAATACTTTGAAATATCGATCCCATCCTACGCAGGCGACTCAGTGCATCGGGGACAATACAGACCGTGTCTACCTCTACCGCCCCCGATTCTGTCCATATTCTGAGCATCCTCAGTGAGGTCTTTGGTTATGAGTCTTTTAGGGGCCCCCAACAAGACATCATTGAACATGTCACAGGGGGGCAAGACGCATTGGTCCTCATGCCCACGGGCGGCGGCAAAAGCCTGTGCTACCAAATTCCGGCCATTGCAAGGCAAAGTGCTGGCCTTGGCATCACCATTGTGGTGTCACCCCTCATCGCCCTCATGCACGACCAAGTGGGCGCCCTTCATGAAGCGGGGGTCAGCGCTGCCTTTTTAAATTCAACCCTGAGCAGCGATGAAGCGCAAGCGGTTGAGCAAAGGCTACGGCGCGGCGACATCACCTTGTTGTATGCCGCCCCAGAGCGCATTACCACCCCTCGGTTTTTGGCGCTGCTCGATTCACTCTACGCACAAAACCAGCTCAGCCTCTTTGCCATCGATGAAGCGCACTGCGTGAGCCAATGGGGCCACGACTTTCGCCCTGAATACCGTGGCCTGACCATTCTGCATGAACGGTTTCCGCAGGTTCCCCGCGTTGCCCTCACAGCCACCGCCGATGCCCTGACACGCGCCGACATCATTGAGCGTTTGCAATTAGAAGAAGCGCGTCTCTTTATCAGCAGCTTTGATCGCCCCAATATTCGTTACACCATTGTTGAAAAGAAAGACGCCTCGACTCAGTTGCTACGCTTCATTGAGCGCGAGCACGAGGGCGATGCGGGCGTGGTGTATTGCCAATCACGCAAGCGCGTTGAAGAGGTGGCCGAAATGTTGGCCGAAACCGGCATCGATGCGCTGCCTTATCACGCTGGCCTAGACGCCCGTGTTCGCCAAAAACACCAAGATCGATTTTTGCGCGATGAAGGGGTTGTGATGGTGGCCACCATTGCTTTTGGCATGGGCATCGACAAGCCCGATGTGCGCTTTGTGGCGCACTTAGACATGCCCAAAAACATCGAGGGCTACTACCAAGAAACCGGCCGCGCTGGCCGCGACGGTTTGCGTGCCGACGCCTGGATGGCCTATGGCCTACAAGACGTGGTCAATCAACGCCGCATGATTGATGAAAGCCCCGCCGACGAAGACTTCAAACACGTGATGCGCGGCAAGCTCGATGCGCTTTTGGCTTTGGCAGAGGCCACCGATTGCCGACGTGTTCGTTTGCTCAGTTACTTTGACGAGGCCAGCGAGCCCTGTGGCAATTGCGACAACTGCCTTCATCCACCCGCCGTTTGGGATGGCACCGACGCCGCGCGAAAATTATTGTCCACGGTTTACCGTGCAGAACAGCACAGTGGCTTTTCATTTGGCGCGGGCCACATCATGGACGTCCTGCGTGGCAAGCAAACCGAAAAAGTCGCCCAGTTTGGCCATCAGCAACTCAGCACCTTTGGGCTTGGCGCCACCTACAGCGAAGCTCAACTTCGAGGCGTGCTCAGACAGCTCATTGCCATGGGCGCTTTGAATGTTCAAGGGCAAGTTTTCAACACCCTGCAACTCACCGAGGGTTCTCGTGCTGTTTTGAAAGGCGAAGTCAGCGTACAGCTTCGTGAGTCGGTGAGCCAGAAAACCGAGAAAAAGAAACGCAGCACCAAAGCGCCCGGACCTGCTGCGGCCAATCTCAGCCAAGATGCTTTGGTTCGTTACATCAACCTCAAGGCCTGGCGCGCCGAGGTTGCCAAAGAACACAACTTACCTGCATATGTCATCTTTCATGACGCCACGTTGGCGCATATTGCAGAAGCGGCCCCCATCAACTTGGAAGACCTGCAGGGTATCAGCGGTATTGGTGCGAAAAAACTCGAAGCCTACGGCCAAGAAGTTCTCAAAGTCTGCCGCGTTTAAGTTCAAGACTGAGGTCGATCCGTCGGCTTCATCGACCCACCTCTAACTTTATGCAAGTTTTGCATA
>JBDLWA010000117.1:0-4371 GCA_039804505.1 Pseudomonadota bacterium | reverse complement strand
CTCCTGCACCGCTCGCAAATCACTGCTCGACTGCAACACATGGCTGGCAAACGAATGCCGCAACATGTGCGGGTGCACGGGCGTTGCCAAGCCGGCCAACAAACTGCGCCGCTTCAAGCGTTGCCACACCGATTGCGCTGTAAGACGGGTGCCGTGCCTGCCCGGAAACAGCGCCAGTGCCGCATCTGACAGGCCTGGCACCGACTGCGTCATCATGCCCATGGCCTGACTGCGCATAGGCAACCAAGCTTCAAGTGCCTTCACTGCGGCTTGACCCAAAGGCACAGTTCTGCGCTTGCCGCCCTTGCCTTGCACCATCACTTCAGCGCCTTGCAAGTCAATCCAGCCGCGCCCTTTTTTAGAAGCTTCAGTGCTGGCCACCACATCCAAACCGGTGAGTTCGGCCACCCGCAAACCACAGCCGTACAGCAACTCCACCATGGCGGCATCGCGCGCTTCCAACCAAGGGTCGTCAGCTTCTTCGCTGTGCTCGGCCAATTGCACGGCTTCGTCCACACCTAAAGCTTTGGGCAAAGGCTTGGCCACTTTGGGCGCACGCACCCCTTCAACAGGGTTGTGTGCAATGAGATTCTCACGCGCCAGCCAATGGTAGAAACCGCGCCAGCCCGACAAAATGAGGGCAATGCCGCGGCCCGTTCGGCCGCCGCTGTGCATTTGCGCCACCCACCGGCGCACATGCACGGTTTGAACTTGCGCCAAATCAACGTTGGCAGCTTGCGCCAACTCAGAGAGTTTTTGAAGGTCTAAGGCGTACAGCGTTGTGGTTCGCTCGGCCAGGCGTTTTTCAAAACGCACATGGTCTAGGTACCGAGCAACGCGCTCGTCCATGTTTGAAACCTTAGGCCTGAGAGGGCAGCAAGGCCGACAGCGCGGCACTGCACAACTCGGCCAGGTGCTCCAGAAAATCGGTGCCCATGCCGCTGTGGAATCTTTGGGCATCGGGTGAGGACAACACCAACAAACCAAACGGTGCTTGGTCTTTGTTCAAACGCAAAGGCAACAAGGCCACCGAAGCCGCTTGGGCGGGCTCTTGCAACCACTGAACGGCTTCCACACCAGAGCTTGCGCCCACAAAGGGTGCCGCAAAACTGGCGGCCGCTTGTTTCACTTCTTCACTGACGCTTTGGCTGTAATCGGCTTGGGCAAAGGCTTCTGACACGCCCCATAAACGCACCGCCACTTGCGGCACTTGAAAACGCAATTCAATGTTTTTCAAAGCCGAAGGCACGCGCTCGGCCGCTGGGGTTTGCAACAATTCGCAGGCCCACTTTTGCAGCTTCTCGGTGATGATCATGTTTTCGTTGCCGTGGCGAATCATGTCCATGATGCGCATTTCCAAGGCGCGGATTTTGTCGCGCAACATTTGCGCTTGGCGTTCTTGCAAGCTCACAGAGCGGTGGTTGTCTGGGCTCAGCAATTGCACGGAGGCCAGCAACTGGGCATGGCGCTCAAAAAAATCAGGCGTGTTGGCCAAAAAATCAGCGATGTCATCTTCGGTGATGGGGTTCATCGGATTGATAGAGGTGGGGGTCATGCCTGTCTTTCAAATCAAGGTAAGTTAGGAACGTCAATTTCGCCTTCAAACACCGATGTGGCGGGGCCGGTCATGAACACGGCTTGCGACAGATCGTTTTTGGCAAGGCCTTGCCATTCAATGGTGAGGGTGCCCCCGTGGGTTTGCACGTCTACTTTAGGACTCAGAAGGCCCATGCGAATACCCGCCACAACGGCAGCGCAAGCGCCTGTGCCACACGCCAAGGTTTCGCCTGCACCGCGCTCAAACACACGCAAGCGCACAGCATCGCGGCTCACAATTTGCATGAAGCCTGCGTTGACGCGATTGGGAAAAGAAGAATGGTGTTCAATCAAAGGGCCGTGTGTCAAAACGGGCGCTGTGTCCACGTTGTCCACCACTTGAACGGCGTGCGGATTGCCCATGGACACCACGGCAACTTGAGCCACAGCGTCCGTATTCGAAGCTTTCAAAGGCAATTGCCAAACTTCACAGCCATTGACCAACGCGTGCTTCAAGCCATCTGCTTTGAAGGGCACTTTGGGCAAATCCAAGATAGGGGCGCCCATGTTGACGGTCACGCGGCCATCGGCGTTCATTTGCAATTCAATTTCGCCATGCTGCACTTTGACGCGCACGCGGTCTTTGGTGGTCAGCCCTTTGTCTCGCACATAGCGCACAAAACAGCGCGCGCCATTGCCGCAGTGTTCCACCTCGCCACCATCGGCGTTGTGAATGACGTATTCAAAATCGAGGGTGTCGTTGGGCGCTGGGCGCACGGTCAAAATTTGATCGGCCCCCACCCCAAAATGACGGTCGGCCAAGAATCGGTATTGGGCCGTGGTGAAATTGAAACGCGCGCGCGTTTCGTCGAGCACCACAAAATCGTTGCCCGCCCCTTGCATTTTTGTAAAGCGAATTCGCATGGCCGAATTATCCTCGGTTCGGGCGGGGTTTGAACAAAGCGATTCTCCCAAGGCGACAAGTGACGCACTAGGCACGATAATCCTGGCATGGTCAGACCTCAACAACTCTTGCATCCCCAACGTGAACCCGCCGTGACAAGGCCGGCTGCTACCGTGCTGTTGCTGCGCGACGGTGCTCAAGGCATCGAAGTGCTCATGACTCGGCGCTCGCTGACCGCCAGTTTTGCACCTGGCGCCTATGTGTTCCCGGGAGGCGGCATTGACGCCCTCGATGCGGCGTCACATGGCCAAGCCCTGCGCCGACCCAAGCAAAGTGACTTGCACCTCACGCAAGCCATTGCGGCCATTCGCGAAAGCTTTGAAGAGTTGGGCATTTTATTGGCCTACCGCTCCGACCAAAGCATTGCCACCCAGCAAGACATCGCCCTGCTCGATCGCAGCCAGCCCTTTGCCGCGCAATGCGCTGGCCTGGGTATGAAATTGGCTGCCGATCAGGTGTATGTGCTCGCCCACTGGATCACCGACCGCGATTTGCCCAAACGCTTTGATGTGCCTTTTTTGGTGGCACGCATGCCTGAGCACCAAACGCCTGTGGCCGACGAATCGGAACAGTTCGAGCCCGTGTGGGTGCGTCCGGCCGATGCGCTCAAGCGCCATGAAGCTGGCGACTTTTTCATCATCTTCCCCACCATTCGCACCCTGCAACGCCTCACACCCTTTGCCAACGTGCAAGCCGTGCTAGATGCCTGCGCGGTCAATGACGAGCCTTTGTGGACCAGCTGCCCGCGCGCAGGCTGGTTGGCCGGCAAAGAAGAACGTTACATGGAGCACGAATCGCCTTATGGCGAATTGGCCCTGACCAGCCCCGATGGTCAAATCGTGCACCACCTCGATTGGCAGTCCGATCATCCTGTGGCCTTGCTCAAAAATGTGCAACGCCTCACAGCGCCCAACCCTGGCGTGATGACAGGGCCCGGCACCAACACCTATTGGGTGGGCGACCCGCTCAGCGGCTACATCGTGATCGATCCGGGTCCAGCCGACCCCGCGCATTTGGAAAAAATTTGGCGCGCCACCAACGGTCAAATTCGCTACATTGTTTGCACCCATTCGCACCCCGATCACTCGCCCGGCGCTCAGCCTTTGCAGGCTTTGTGCCAAGCTTCGCCTTTGGGCTTGCCGCCCATTTTGGGCTTGCCCTCTGCTAGCACTGCCAACGCGCAAAGCCAGTTCACACCCGACCGTGCTTTGGCGCACGGCGAAATTTTGAAAGTGGGCGAGCACAGCCTAAAGGTACTACACACCCCGGGCCATGCCGCCAACCACCTGTGCTTGGCCTTGCTCGAAGACGGCTTGTTGTTCTCGGGTGACCATGTGCTCAATGGCAGCACCACCGTGGTCAATCCACCGGACGGTGGCATGACCGATTACCTCGACTCGCTAGACTTGTTGGCTGCTGAATGCCGCACACACCAGCTTGAATTCATTCTGCCCGCCCATGGCTATGTGTTGGGGTTTGCCGAACAAGCCATTGCCCAGCTCAAAGCCCATCGCTTAAAGCGCGAAGCCAAAGTGATGGCTGCCATGCGTGCCTTGCCCCATGGCACCTTAGAAGACTGGGTGGCTCACGCTTACGACGATGTGCATGAACGTTTGTGGCCGGTGGCCGCGCGTTCACTCCAGGCCCATGTAGACCGTATTCAGTCCATGCCGCCTGGCAACTCCTGATCTGACAAAAGCAATGAACTCAACCGAAGGCATTCGCCTGGCCAAACGCGTGGCCGATATTTTGAAATGCTCTCGCGCCGAGGCGGAGCAAGTGATTGTGGGCGGCTGGGTCAAGGTGAACAACGTGGTGGTGGACGAGCCCGCTCATCGGGTGAAAGACGAACCCATCGACATTCACAGCAC
>JBDLWA010000116.1:0-7832 GCA_039804505.1 Pseudomonadota bacterium | reverse complement strand
GCTTAGGCGCAGAGCGTCATTTCAAAGGGGGTATCGTCTTTGCTGGCGACTAGCTTGCCATCGACTTGTTGCTGCATCAATCGAATGACCACCAACAGTCGGTTGCAGCTGATTTCTGGTGTCAGATTCAGGCTGTCATCGATGCGCAAACGCAGCAATTGAAAGTTGCGACCTTGCGGTAAATTTTGTTGCAGTTGGCCGCCTGTGGCCATCACCTTTTGGGTGCTGCCCGACTCACGCATCATTTTGAGCATCAATTGAATGGAACTGGCCAAGGGCGCGAAATGCTGTGACCATTCATACAGGTTGGCTTGTCTAGCGGTTGGCTCGTGGTGTTGCCAAGCGTGATAGGCCGGGAGGTCAAATTCACACGTGCCGCCAGGAATCGCGGTACGGCTTTTGATGCTGTTGAGAAATTCGCTTTCGCCCAAGGCATTGCCCATTTTGCCCACCAGGGTGTTGAGGGACTCAAAACGTTGGTCGAGTTGTTCAATGATCAGGTCTAGGGCTTTTTCTGAAATGGACGGGTTGCCGCGGTAGCTATTGAGCATTTGTTTGTGGCGCTCAATGTCTTTCAGAATCTCTGACTTCAATTCGGAGCGCGACGCCACTTCCATGATTTCAAAAATAGTGGTGAGGGCGTAATGGTGATCGAGGGCCTCGGTCCGCTGGCTGAGCTTGTTGAACCTGGCAAACAAATGTTGCAGGCGCAAATAGGTCCGGATGCGTTCGTTGAGGGGGTATTCGTAAAGTATCACGCTGCGTCTTTCAGTGACAAGATCATAGCCCGAAGCAGGCCATCATTTCGCGGACTTGCTGCTTGAGTTGCGATAAATCGATGCCGTCGTTGTAGATCACTGCGTCGGCACATGCCAAGCGCTGGGCCCTTGAAGCTTGCTGCGCGATGATTTGTTGAATGGCGTCGGGCTTGAGTTGGTTTCGCTGAACTACTCGCTGCACTTGCGTGTCGGTTTGGCAATCGACCACCCACACCCAATCGACTTGTCGTCGCCAGCGCTCACCCGATTCCACCAACAGCGGCACATCAAAGACCAGGCACGTTTTGCCTGAGTCAATCGCAGCTTGGGTTTGCGCCTTCAGAGTCGAGGCCACCAAGGGATGAATGATGGCTTCTAGTTGGCGTTTGGCTTGTGGGTCTGAAAACACCAAGCTGCGCATGGCCTCTCGGTCCATGGCGCCTTCGGGGGTGATGAGCTTTTCGCCAAAAGTGGCCAGAATAGCTGGGATGGCTTGGCCGCCCGGTAGCGTGAGCGCCCTAGAAATGGCGTCGGCATCCATGATGGCGGCACCGGCTTCTGCCAGTAGGGCCGCCACGGTGCTTTTGCCGCTGCCAATGCCACCTGTGAGTCCAAGACGAACGGGTGGGTTCATGAGCGGGTCAAACTCCCATGGAAATGCCTAAGAAAAAACATGCGAATCCAGACAGGGCTAAAAAAGGTCCAAATGCGAAGTGCCCATTGTCACCCAGTTGGCCGCGCATTTTTTGGATGACCCCAAAAATCAGTCCAGAAACAGACGCCAAGAGCAGCACTGGGAGCAAGCTCCAAATGCCAACCCAAGCCCCAAGACCCGCTAGCAATTTGAGGTCGCCTTGGCCCATGCCTTCCTTGCCCGTCCAAATTTGAAACGCCTTGCCCACGCCCCAGAGCAGTCCGTAGCCCATGACAGCACCCGAGACCGATTGAATGAGGGGTGTTGGCGTGAGTGACATGGCGCTGCTAACCAAACCTACCCAAAGCAGGGCTTGTGTAAGAACGTCGGGCAACAGAAAGGTTTCGGCATCAATCCAAGTTAATGCCAACAGCGTGGCGACAAAAAAACAGGCCATCAAGGCTTGCCCTGTGAAACCAAATTGCCACAAGCAAAGCGCAAACAAAGCCGCCGTGGCAATTTCAACGAAAGGGTAGCGCCACGAAATGTGCTGACCGCAATGTCGGCACCGACCTCGCGCCATTGCAAAGGACACGACGGGTAACAGCTCGTACCAGGCCAAGGGATGCAGGCAGTGGGGGCAATGTGAGCGAGGTGTGGATAAATTCAGCGGCGGTGCTTCGTCGTGATGCGCAGACAAAATCATCAAGGGCAAGCGATGGATCAGCACATTGAGAAAACTGCCCATGACAAGTCCCAAAGCTATGAAGAGCGCCAACTGCAGACCTGAGATGTCTTGAAAATGCGGCAACACCCAACCCATGGCGCCTGGGGGAACCAGAAGGTTGGGCCACTGAGTTGCCTGAATCAAAAGACTTGTCCTAAATTGAAAATGGGTAAATACAAAGCTATCAAGATGCTACCAATGGCACCGCCTAAAAAAACCATCAAGACGGGCTCGATCAGCGTGGTGCCATGCGCAATGCGTTGGTGAAAGTCGGCCACCATCAACTGGGCGGCATCGTCTAGCAGTTTGGCCAAGGAGCCCGTTTCTTCACCAATGCTGCACATTTGAACCATGATGTTGGAAAACAGATTTGATTTTGACATGGCGTGGCTCAAACCGGTGCCTTCTTGTAAGAGTCGCCTTAATTCTGAGGCATTGCCTTGCAGAGGCATTGACCCAGAAGCGGAGGCGGCCGGCCCCACCGCTTCCAAAATAGGAATGCCCGCGTAAAGCAATGACGACAAAGTTTGAGCCCATTGCGCCGTGAAATTCGATTGAAGCAATGGACCCAGCACGGGCAGCTTGAGCCAGAAAGTTGCCAGTTGGAGACGAAAGGGTGGGGACTTTTTGTAAAGGTGAACACTGAAGACGATGATGCTCATGCATGCGACCAGTGCCCATATGCCCCAATTCTGAATGAATGTGCTGATGTTGATCAGTGATTGTGTGGGGCTGGGTAAGGTAGCGCCCATGTTGAGAAATACCTCTTGAAAAATAGGCACCACCCAGACCATGATGACACCCACCACCAAGCAGGCCACACCCAAGATACAAGCAGGGTAAATCAAGGCGTTTTGAAGCTTGGTTTGCATGGCCTGTTGGGCCTCTAATGTATCGGCCAAGCGGCACAACAGCGTGTCCAGAATACCGGCCGATTCGCCCGCTTGAAGCAGGCTGCAATACAGCGTATTGAAAGTGCGAGGATATTTTTGAAAAGCAGTGTGAAGCGAGTCACCCGCTTGGACATCTGTTTTGATCGTTTGCAATATTTGCGCAAAAGCTTTTTGCGTGACAGCCGACCCCACCACAGATTGTTGAAGCAAATCAAAGGCCTGCATGACTGGAATGCCGGCCGTCATAAGTGCGGCCCATTGACGTGTGAAAACGGAAAGGGTGCGCGCTGGCGTTTTTTTTTGACTGACTTTGCGCTGAGCTTGTTGTCGTGAATGCGTTGATTCAGTTGGCAGCCTGGGATGGGTACTCGTTGCGCGCGTTTGACGCCTTGCCAAAGCGCGAGCCATGGCGGGGTGGTTTGTGGATGGGGTGTTCGTCATCTATGCCATGCTCAATTTAAATCTGTGTGCGTGAGCACTTCAGCCAGAGACGTGACGCCTTTTGACGCTTGCACGATGGCGGCATGCCGCAGTGAAAAAACACCTTCTGATGCAAGCTGCGCCGTGAACAAACTTTGTGGCGCATTTTGCAGAATCAAGTCTCGACAGGCGGCGTTGATGGTCATCAACTGAAAGACACCGATGCGTCCCCAATAACCTTTGTGGCAACGCTCGCAGCCTTTTGCATTGAAAAAACCAGCAGTTGAGATGGCTTGGGTCTGTGATGCATGCAGCCCCAACTCTTTGAGCCATTGAGTCGAGACATGAACGGGTGTTCGGCAATGCACACACAAGCGACGGAGTAAGCGTTGAGCGGAGATGAGGCTAAGACTTGACGCTAAGTTGTAGGTGGCCACCCCCATGTTTCTCAAACGAATGAGGGCACTGGGGGCATCGTGGGTGTGCAAAGTGGACAAGACCAGATGGCCTGTTTGTGAGGCTTTCATGGCAATGTCGGCAGTCTCTTGGTCTCTGATTTCGCCCACCATCAGAACATCTGGGTCTTGCCTTAAGAAAGCGCGCAGTGCGGTGGCAAAACTCAGTCCGATGTGTTCCTTCACATTGACTTGGTTGATGCCTGGCAATTGAATTTCTGAGGGGTCTTCAACGGTGGCGATGTTGATGTCTGGCTGGTTCAAGAGATGAAGGCAGGCGTACAGCGATTGCGATTTGCCGGAGCCTGTTGGGCCCGTGACCAAAATCATGCCGTGACTTTGCTGCAGGGCCTCTTCTAGCCGCTTCATCTCGGCTGGCGCATACCCAAGTGACGCTAGAGATAACGCGGCTGTATCCGACGAGAGAACACGCAACACCAGCTTTTCACCAAACAGGGTGGGCAGTGTGTTGACCCTGAAGTCAAGGCGCTGAAAATTAGCCAAGCCAATGGTGAGTCGGCCATCTTGTGGCAATCTTTTTTCTGCAATGTCGAGCCTGGCCAACACCTTGATGCGTGACGCAATGGCGTCTTTCAAAGCGAGAGGCGGTGGTGAAATTTCTTGAAGGACGCCATCAATGCGAAACCGCACGCGATAAAAGTTTTCGAAGGGCTCAAAATGAAGATCGGACGCGCGAAGTTGTGAGGCCGTTTCCCAAATTTGTTGGAGGTAATGGACCACTGGCGCTTCTGTGAAGACGCTGGAAGAAGCTGCTGCAGAAGCAGAAAATGAGGACGCCATCTGAATATCGTTTCATCATGACAAGGTGATTCATGATGGCGGTTTTTAGGGGGCGTGGGCGCTGTGCGCTGCAATTGCAAGAAGATGTGGGCGCTTCTTAAATTCCCTCATTCCAATACTTCTGAAATTGCCAACTGACGGCCATCATAGCCACTAGCAGCAAAAGACTTTCGAGGATGGGTCCGGACAACAAGACAGTGTTGATTTGGCTTAATGATTGAATGAGTAGGGTTCCAAAGGCAACAATGCAGACGAGCAAAGAGGCCATGTTCCAACGCTCAGTGGTCCTTTGCGAGGCGACTGCTTCGAGCTGGGCCGTTTGAAATTGAGCCGTTTCAATCTTGGCCATCACCTGCTGGCTAAAGCCGTCATCCAATGGCTCAAGCGCACACAGCTCTTCTTTGAGCCAAGACTCAAAATGTTGCAATTGCTTGTCGTTCATGTGTCTAGCCTTTCTGTTGCAGGCAAGCGTTCCCAAGCAGACAAAATTTGCTTCAGCTTAGCCAAAGCGCGATGAGAATGTGTTTTAACAGTCCCCAGCGGCATTTTCAATAGGGTCGCGGTTTCACTCATCGAAAGATCTGCGTAATAACAATGCGCAATCACTTCTCTTTCTTGATGACTCAACTGCAGCATGGCACGCTGCAAGTCAATGCTGAAAATCAGTTGTTCTTCAAGATGCGTGTTGATCTCATGCGATTCCTGGGGCGCTATGTCATCAGTAGGGTGGTCTAAAGTTTGGGTGTTTTGAAAGCTGGCCAATCGAGTTTGATCGATCCAGCAATTTCGGGCAATGCTCATTAACCAAGTTTTAAAACTCGATTGGAATTTAAAACTGGCCAATGATCGATGCGCCTTGATGAAAGTTTCTTGCGCCAGTTCATCAGCCAATGCTACTTGGCCACACAAGCCTCTCAAAAACAAGCGAAGCCTGGATTGATGCCTTTGAACGAGGCGCGTGAAGGCGTCACTTTCAGGTTGCAACAAAGACCGACGGACGAGTTCATCGTCTGTCGGTACAGCATCACCGTTCATTGCAGCGTTTCGTTGCAAAAATCAGTTTGGCTTTTTCTGCAATTCAATTCGCCAAATGATCAAAAATCCAATGCCAATGATGAAGGGGATGGCGCCAATCGCCCAAATCCATTCTGCCGTTGGACTGACCGCAAACAAAAACACCATCAAACCCAAGCCGATGCAGATGTTGATCACACCTGAGCGCAACTGTGAGGTTGTGGATGAAACTTTGGGTTGATCGCTGGGGTCGGTCACCGCCGCCTTCAGCAACTCTTCTGGGATGGGCAAACCCTTCTCAGAAATTTGACGAATGGTTTCGTGCAAGTTTTGATTTCGACGCATGCGCTCTTGGGCGCGCATCACAATAGCAATGATGGGAATCAACAAAGCCACAAGTGGGATGGCAAAAGGTGCCAGGTGCTGCAAAGTACTTCCAAAATCCATGGTGTTCTCCTAGTATGAATGTGCATTAGACGAGATGCGCACCTGTTTTGGATTCATGCTTGGGGCAATAGATTGAAAGTTTTTTCCACTACGGCCCGATCTTCTGGGTCTTGTATGGCGCCGAGACTGGTCACAGCACTGGCATGGGATGTTTGAAACGCTTCAGCTTGGCTATGGGCTTGTGCTGCCAATGCATGAATCACATGGACAAAAGCGATTTCCCAATCGGGTGTGTCAGATTTGGCGGTGAAATATTTTTTCATCTGCTCTGCATAAGCCCATGCGCTGGGCCCCATGCCCAAACGTGCATGGACCAAAGCCAAAAGCATCACGCTTCGCATGTGGTGAAGTTCTGTCCCTGCAACACGCCAGTGCCATGCGGATGCATGCGCAGCGTCCAACAGGGCCGTGTTGCCCATGACATTTTCAGAACCTTCCGACAGGTCCCAGGCCGAATTGTTGGCTTCCATGGCAAAGTACTTATGCCAGCTTGCAGGGAGGAGGTTGTCGGGAATTTGAGCCATAGCAGAGCAAGGATGGGTGGGTTAATGGATTTGCTTATTTTGATGGAAAACCATCTTTTCAAAATGCAAGATATGTTAATAAATATTGACTCAATGTTAAATAATGTTAACATGATGTTTTGATCATAGGAGCATCACAATGCACCCAAAAGAGAGAACGGCTTGGGCTTGGCTCATCTGCCTCTTGATTGTCCCCACCCTTTATTTTGTGTGGTTCCGAAATTTGAATTTAATGCCAGATAGCACCGATTTAGGCCGGCTGGCCAACCTGGCGGTGCCCTTAGTGATCATGGCGCTGGTGGCCTTGGGTGTGAAGCTGGTGAACGTTCGAAACGCAAACAAATTAGGCAATGACATCTTGGATGAACGCGATCAATTGATCGAGGCTCGAGCTTCCGCCGTGGCCTATCAAATCCTCATGGCCGGCATGATCGTGGTGGGCTTTGTGATGCCTTTCAGTGCCACCCGTTGGGAATTGATCGATACGACTTTTTTTGCCATTGTGGTCGCGGAGTGCGTGCATTCGGCTTTGATGTTGCGTGCCTATCGAAATGGCATTCATGTCTAAGCAAAGACTGACCAATCAGGTCAAGACATTGCGTTTTTTAGCGCAAGAAATGACGCAATCAGAATTGGGCGAAAAGGTCGGGGTGACGCGTCAAACCATTGCAGCGATCGAAGCAGGCAAGTACTCGCCTAGCTTGGAGTGTGCTTTCAGAATTGCAGAAGTCTTAGGAAGGCCCTTAGAAGATGTTTTTCAATGGGATCGCTAGCGCTGCATGGGTGAGTTTGCAGAGCAAATCAATTTTTTCGTGCAGAGTTGTTCTATTCGCATAATTGCTTGAGAATTGAGCTAAGTTTGCGTGTGAACTTTGAGGAACCCATGAAATTTCTTGTTATTGTGGCCATGCTATTTGCGTTCAATGCGCAAGCCAACGATCCGCCCAAAAAAGGGGATGAAAAGCAAAAGCCTGAAAGATCGGCGGTGCCAGAACGCATCACCCGTCCCAAACCCACGCCCGATTCCTTGCCTCAACCGGTAGAGAAAAAAGCAGCAGGTGAAGGCTGCGCTAAGTTTGAGTACAAAGAAAAGCCCAACAAAATTGTGTGCCTGATTCAGGCTAAGGGCAATGACAAGCCGAAACCTGCGGCGCATTGA
>JBDLWA010000115.1:0-5394 GCA_039804505.1 Pseudomonadota bacterium | reverse complement strand
GGTTTGGATGCTGAACGCTGCATGATTTGGATGAAAAAATCAGCCAGTTCTGTGGTTTAAGCCCTGAGATCTGGCCAACGCCCATTACACTTGGGCCAGATTAGAAAGCCTTGCATGTTTGGAATCTCCGATTACGGCGCTTTTGTGGCCGCTTTTGTCCTGCTTTTGTTTTTACCGGGCCCCGGCAATTTGGCCTTGATCACTTCGACCAGCCAAGGCGGCTTGAAGGGCGGCATCGCTTCGGTGGTGGGCCTGATTGTGGGGGATCAAATTTTGCTGTGGATGACGGTGGCCGGCGTGGCGGCATTGCTACAAACATATCCGCATTTGTTCATGGCCATGCAGTGGGTGGGTGCGGCCTATTTGTCTTGGTTGGGCGCCCGAATGGTTTTTGCCAAAGCCGGCGAAGGCCCGTCTATCAAAATTACACCGGGTAAATATTTCAAAGAAACCATGTTCATTACCTTGCTCAATCCCAAGGCCATCATGTTTTACTTTGCGTTTTTCCCTCAATTCATCGACCCAGAAAAACACCAAGGAATGATTACTTTTTCATTCATGGCGATGACCATTGCCATCTTGGGTTTTTTGTATTGTTTTGGCGTGGTCTACATCACGCACAACATGGCAGAGCGCATTCGAGCCAACCCCAAAGTGTCAGGGTTTTTGCAAAAAGTAGCAGGGCTATTTTTGATTGGTTTTGGCCTCAAGTTGGCCTTGGGTAAATGAACGCATCAACCGAAAATTAAAGAGTAACTCATGGCAAAAATTTTCTGTGTTGCAAATCAAAAAGGCGGCGTTGGCAAAACAACCTCCGCCGTCAATTTAGCGGCGGGCTTGGCCAAGGTTGGCCAGCGAGTTTTGCTGGTCGACTTGGACCCGCAGGGCAACGCCACCATGGGTTCGGGCGTCGACAAGCGACAGCTTGAGCTCAGTGTGTACGACGTCTTGCTGGAGTCGGCCAGCATCAAAGAGGCTGCCATTTTTTCTGAGAAATGTGGCTACCACGTCTTGGGTGCCAACCGAGAGTTGGCCGGCGCCGAGGTGGAACTGGTCGATCTTGAACATCGCGATCAGCGCTTGAAGCAGGCCCTGGATGTGGTCGATAGCGAGTTTGATTTTGTCTTGATTGATTGCCCGCCATCATTGTCGATGCTCACCCTGAATGGTTTGTGTGCTGCGCACGGCGTGATCGTGCCCATGCAATGCGAGTACTTTGCCTTGGAAGGCTTAACCGACTTGGTCAACACCATCAAGCAAGTGCATGCCAATTTGAATCCCGATTTGAAAATCATTGGCCTGCTGCGCGTGATGTTTGATCCTCGAATTACCTTGCAACAGCAGGTCAGCGAGCAACTCAAGTCACACTTTGGCGACAAGGTTTTCAACACCGTCATTCCGCGAAACGTGCGTTTGGCCGAAGCGCCCAGCTATGGATTGCCAGGCGTGGTGTTTGATCCATCAGCCAAAGGCAGCCAGGCATTTGTGGAGTTTGCCAAAGAGTTGGTCATTCGAATTCCGACCCTCTAAGGCTTGAAAGCACTTTAATGAAAAAAGCGACCGTCCTCATTTTGCCTGGATGGCAAGGAAGTGGGCCCTCACATTGGCAAATGAGGTGGGTTGCACTTTACGGTGACGTGGTGGTTGAGCAGCACGATTGGATGCGCCCTTTGCGTGGCGATTGGTTGTCGCGATTGGACGATGTCTTGTCCGATTTGGCGGGGCCGGTTTATTTGGCTGCGCACAGTTTGGGCTGTATTCAAGTGGCGGCTTGGTCACGTGTTTCTGCACAGTGTCACAAAGTCAAGGGGGCTTTGTTGGTCGCGCCCGGCGACGTGGAGGCAACGCAAGTGTTGGACATCTTCCCAAGCTGGCGTCCCATCGACATGCAGCCTTTGCCCTTCAAGAGTATTTTGGTGAGCAGTCAGAACGACCCTTACTGCACGGCAGATCGCGCCAAAGCTTTTGCCAATGCGTGGGGTGCGGAAGAGGTAAACCTGGGATCCAAAGGGCATGTCAATGCCGAATCCGATTTAGGCGATTGGCCTGAGGGCCGCGCGATGTTGAACAGTTTGATGAAAGAAAAAGAAGATGGTCACTAAAAAACCCAAAGGCCTTGGACGGGGTCTCGAAGCTTTGCTCGGCCCCAAAGTTCAGGACGAACCCAGTTCGCCCCAGGCCGTAGAAGCGGCCGCCAATCGATTGCCCAGCACCTTGCCTTTGAGCGACATGGTGCCTGGCATGTACCAACCTCGAACACGCATGGACGAGGGTGCACTCTACGAATTGGCCGAGTCCATCAAAGCCCAAGGCATCATGCAGCCGATCTTGGTGCGCCAATTAAGCGATGGCCCCAACGCCGGTAAATACGAAATCATTGCGGGTGAGCGACGCTTCCGCGCCTCTCGTTTGGCGGGTCTGAACGAGGTGCCCGTGCTGGTGCGTGATGTGCCCAACGAGGCGGCTGCGGCCATGGCCTTGATTGAAAACATTCAGCGTGAAGACCTGAACCCATTGGAAGAAGCTTTGGGTTTGCAACGCCTCATCAAAGAGTTTGGACTCACTCACGAAACAGCAGCCCAAGCCGTGGGGCGTTCACGCAGTGCGGCCAGCAACTTGTTGCGCCTGTTGAATTTGGCCGAACCGGTGCAGACCATGCTGATGGCCGGTGACATCGACATGGGTCATGCCCGTGCTTTGTTGGGTTTGGACAAGGCCGCACAAATTACCGCTGCCAACCAAATCACGGCCAAAAAAATGTCGGTGCGTGAAGCCGAAAGCTTGGTCAAAAAACTCAGCGCTGAATTTTCATTGGTTCAGCAAAAGCCCAAAAAAGAAAAGTCACGCGACATCAAACGTGTGGAAGAAGAGCTGTCCGATTTGCTCATGGCCGAAGTCGAGGTGCGCATCAAGAAGCGCGTCAAGCGCCATGGTCGCTTTGAAGAAATGGGCGAGTTGTCGATTCAGTTCGGATCTTTGGACGAACTCAATGGCCTGATTGAGCGCCTTCGCGGATAAGTTCACCCTTCAAAAAAAGGGCCTCGTTTGAACAGAGGCCCTTTTTTTATCGGAAGATTTTTCCAGGATTCATGATGTTGTGTGGATCCAGCGCCTGCTTCAACGTGCGCATCATGTTGACGGCGCCTTCGCCAGCTTCCGTCACCAAGAAATCCATTTTGTGCAAACCAATGCCGTGCTCACCGGTACAGGTGCCGCCCAGGCTCAGCGCTCGGCTGACCAATTTGTGATTCAAGGCTTCGGCAATTTCGCGTTCTTTGGGAACTTCGGGGTCGATCAAATAACCAAAGTGGAAATTGCCATCGCCCACGTGACCCACTAAGAAATACGGAATGCCACTGGCATCGGTTTCGGCCACGGAGTCGAGCAAGCAGTCGGCCAAACGGCTGATGGGCACACAGGTATCTGTGCTGATGGCCCGGCACCCGGGCTTGCTTTGCAAAGCCGCAAAGTAGGCGTTGTGTCGCGCTGTCCAAAGGCGTGTGCGCTCTTCGGGTGTGGTGGCCCATTCAAAGGCATTGCCACCATGGTCGCTGGCAATTTCTTGAACGGTTTCGGCTTGTTCTTTCACGCCGGCAGGTGAGCCGTGGAACTCCATCAACAACAGGGGCTCTTCGCGCAAACCCAACTTGGCATAAGCATTGACCATGCGCACGGTGTTGTGGTCGATCAACTCGACACGCGCAATGGGAACGCCCAATTGAATGGTTTGAATGACGGTTTGCACAGCCGCCTCAATGCTGGGGAAAGAGCAAATGGCGGCAGAGATGGCTTCGGGCAAAGGGTATAAACGCACCGTGATTTCAGTCATGACGCCCAATGTGCCTTCGCTGCCCACAAACAAGCGCGTCAGGTCATAGCCAGCGCTGGATTTTTTGGCGCGCGTACCCGTGCGAATGACTTCGCCAGCAGCGGTCACCACTTCTAATGACAACACGTTTTCACGCATGGTGCCGTAGCGAACGGCATTGGTGCCGCTTGCACGGGTGGCACTCATGCCACCGATCGTGGCATCTGCACCAGGATCGATAGGAAAGAACAGGCCCGTCGATTTAATTTCTTCGTTCAATTGTTTGCGGGTCACACCCGGCTGCACCGTGACGGTTAAGTCTTCTGCATTGATGGCCAGTACTTTGTTCATGCGGGTGAGGTCAATGCTGATGCCACCTTGAACCGCCAGCAGATGACCTTCTAAAGAAGAGCCCACCCCAAAAGGAATGACGGGCACTTGATACTGACTGGCCAACTTCACGGCATCGGCCACATCTTGGGTGGACTCGGCAAAGACCACCGCAGAGGGCGGCGGCACAGGCGCAAACGCGGACTCGTCGCGGCCATGTTGTTCGCGAATGACCAGCGCTGTGGAGCAGTTATCACCAAAGCGCGCCTTGAGCGCATCTAGGAATGCTTGAGGCACGGGGCGGGCTTTCACATCGGGCGCCAAGTGGGCGGCGGGCGTGGGTGCGTTCATGGTGAGGCTCCAAAAAGAAGGGCAGTCTTCGCAGACGGGGCAATACAGGACTAACGGGGCTAACCGGTTTAAAAGGCCTAAAGGCCCCAACGGTTCAAGCCCGTTGACCTTGGTCAGCGAAATGTCGGCAAACTCGGTCAAAATCAGAGTTTACGCTGAGACATGCTTTTTTGCATTCATCAGGGCACAGGGGAAACACCATGGGTAATCGACTGACACAAATTGCAACGCGAACGGGCGATGAGGGCACCACAGGCTTGGGCAACAACCAGCGTGTGTCCAAAAACAGCTTGCGCGTGCATGCCATGGGCGATGTGGATGAGTTGAACTCGCACATTGGCCTCTTGCTTTGTGAGCGCATGCCCGACGATGTGCGTCACCTGTTGGTCGAGGTGCAACACCAACTGTTCAATTTGGGCGGTGAATTGTCTATTCCAGGATTTGAGTTGCTCAAAGCAGAAGCAGTGGTGGTCTTGGACGAAGCCCTCGAAAAATACAACGCGCAATTGCCCAAGCTGGAAGAATTCATCTTGCCCGCGGGCAACCGTGCGGCGGCGCAGGCGCACATCTGCCGAACCGTGGCCAGGCGTGCCGAACGCGCCACGGTGGCGCTGGGCAACGAAGAAGCGCTGAACGATGCACCTCGTCAGTACCTGAACCGCTTGTCTGATTTGATGTTTGTGTTGTCGCGCATCCTTAACCGCATGGACGGCGGCACCGATGTGTACTGGCAAAGCGAGCGCATGAAAAAATAAGTGCGATGCACGCAGGTGTCGCCTACGCGCAAACATTCGGGCTTTTCAGGGTGACAGCCAGCCAAGCGCAAGCTAGGCTAGCACCATGAACGCAAGCCATCAGTTTTCCCCCTATCTGGCCTCGGCCGCCGACTTACCGCAAGTGGCACC
>JBDLWA010000114.1:0-3941 GCA_039804505.1 Pseudomonadota bacterium | reverse complement strand
CAGCGTCAACAACGCCGAACACTGTGACAGAAGATTGGGCCATAGCGGCACCAGAAGCGGCCAAAACAGCCAATGCGATCAGGGATTTTTTCATTTGAGAAGTTCTCCAAGGTTTAACAAGGGCCCCAGTTCTAGTGTTCACGAAAACGCAAACCACCGAAACCCTGAGCCAACCTCCGTTAGGGAAGTTGTGTGTATTCCACCAGAGGTCTGACCAGTCTGCAAAGAAATTCGGTTTAAAGAAGGGCTTTTTGTTGCTTCGTAACAACAAGCGGGCTAAACTTCCCTCTATGAATGCCGATGCTTTGATCCTTGCCGCCGACAGTGCGCTGCGCACGCTTTTCGCCACACCGCGGGCCTCCAGGCCCATGCCGCAACCCCAAAAAATGTTGGCACAACAGGCAGATGGTCATTTGTCAGCGCCAGAAGCCAGCCCTGATTTAAGCGACGCCGAAAAATCCCTGTCGGCCTCGCTCATGCGCGTCAACCATGTGGGCGAAGTTTGCGCACAAGCGCTCTACACCGGCCAAGCACTGGCATCCAAAGACCCTGTTTTAAAAGCCAAGCTAGAGGCGGCCTGCCGCGAAGAAACCGACCATTTGGCCTGGACCTTTGAGCGCCTGCAGCAGCTCAACAGCCGCCCTTCGTTGCTCAACCCCTTGTGGTACGCCGGTTCTTTTGCCATTGGCTATGGCGCTGGCAAATTGGGCGGCGACAAACTCAGCTTGGGCTTTGTGGTGGAAACCGAAAACCAAGTAGAAGCGCATTTAGCCAGCCACATGACGCATTTGCCTGCAGCCGATCTAGCCTCCAAGGCCATCGTGGCACAAATGAAAACCGACGAAGTGGCCCATGCCCGCATGGCCCAAAAGTTGGGGGCAGCTGAATTGCCAGAACCCATCAAACGCTTGATGGGCGCTGCGGCCAAGGTGATGACCACCGTGGCCCATCGCATTTAAGCGTCGATCAACTCAAAGCTGGTTGTAATTTCGGCTGTTTTGGCCAGCATGATGCTGGCTGAGCAATATTTATCGTGGCTCATGGCCACCGCACGCTCAATGGCAGAGGCTGGTATGCCTTTGCCGGTGACCGTAAAGTGCATGTGAATTTTGGTGAACACTTTGGGATCAGTGTCAGCTCGTTCAGACGTCAACTTGACTGAACAGCCTCGCACGTCGTGACGGCCGCGCTTCAAAATCAAGACCACGTCGTAGGCTGTGCAGCCACCTGTACCGGCCAACACGGTTTCCATGGGACGGGGCGCTAAGTTTTGGCCACCATTTTCAGGTTTGGCGGCATCGGGCGCGCCATCCATCATCAGCACATGACCACTGCCGGTCTCGGCCACAAAACCCATGCCTGATCGGGTGCCCGAAGCCCCTGTCCAACTCACTGTGCATTCCATTTTTGAATCTTCTTTCAATGCAAATTGATCAACATTTGAAGAGTCTGATCGTAAAGCTTTTACAAAAGTGTTGCACCGCAGCATTTTTTATGTAGAATTTCGAACAGTCGTGCTTTTTTAGGGATTTGCACGAACCGTTTGTCTCCTCCACCCTCCGAAAAGGTGGATTTGCCCCGAGTTGCAAAACTCGGGGCATTTTTTTTCGCCGCTCACACGGCATCTGACGCTGGGGCCGGTTTTTTTCACCCGTATCATTCGGGCATGACTGCGAAAAATCTCAAACCTGCCGACTACCTGAAAAAAATCTTGAATGCCCGTGTTTACGACGTAGCTTCTGAATCAGCCCTCGAGACCGCCAAGAACCTCAGCAGCCGCTTGCACAACAAAGTGTTGCTCAAGCGCGAAGATCAGCAACCCGTGCACAGCTTCAAGCTGCGCGGTGCGTACAACAAGATGGCGCACCTCACGCCAGAGCAACTCAAAAAGGGCGTCATTTGCGCCTCCGCCGGCAACCACGCACAAGGTGTGGCCTTGGGCGCCACCAAACTGGGCTGCCGCGCGGTGATCGTGATGCCCACCACCACACCGCAAGTCAAAGTGGATGCCGTCAAGGCTTTGGGCGGTGAAGTGGTGTTGGTGGGCGACAGTTATTCGGATGCCTTTCAGCATGCGTCCCAGCTTGAGAAAAAAATGGGTTTGACCTTTGTCCACCCTTTTGACGACCCCGATGTCATTGCAGGCCAAGGCACCATTGCCATGGAAATGTTGCGCCAGCACCAAGGCCGATTAGATGCCGTGTTTGTTGCCATTGGCGGCGGCGGCCTCATTGCCGGCGTGGCCAATTACATCAAAGCGGTGAGGCCAGACGTCAAAGTCATTGGCGTGCAAATGAACGACTCCGACGCCATGATTCAATCGGTGACGGCCAAAAAACGCGTCACGCTCAATGATGTGGGTTTGTTTTCAGACGGTACTGCTGTGAAGTTGGTGGGCGAAGAAACCTTCCGCGTGGCGCGCGGCTTGGTGGACGAGTACATGACCGTTGACACCGACTCGGTGTGCGCTGCCATCAAAGATGTTTTTGTCGACACCCGCTCTATTGTGGAACCCGCAGGCGCTTTGGCCGTGGCGGCCATTAAGCAATACGTGGCCAAACACAAAACCAAAGGCGAAACCTACGCCGCCATTTTGTGCGGCGCCAACATGAACTTTGACCGCTTGCGCTTTGTGGCCGAGCGCGCCGAAGTGGGTGAAGAGCGTGAAGCCATTTTTGCGGTGACGATTCCTGAAGAGCGTGGCAGTTTCAAACGTTTTTGTGAGTTGATTGGCAGCTTGCCCGGTGGCCCGCGCAATGTGACTGAATTCAATTACCGCATCAGCGATGCTCAAAAGGCGCACGTGTTTGTAGGCTTGACCACCCAGGGCGCCGGTGAGAGCACCAAAATTTCTAGCAAGTTTTTAAAGCATGGTTTTGAAAACATCGACTTAACGCACGACGACTTGGCCAGAGAACACATTCGCCACATGGTGGGCGGTCACTCTAGCTTGGCGAAAAACGAGCGCTTGATGCGCTTTGTGTTCCCCGAGCGTCCCGGCGCTTTGTTGAAATTTTTGAATTTGATGCGACCCGGTTGGAACATCAGTTTGTTCCACTATCGCAATCAGGGCGCCGATTACGGCCGCATTTTGGTGGGCTTGCAAGTCCCCGAAAAAGACGACAAAGCCTTTGACAAATTTTTGAGCACCTTGGGTTATCCGTATGTGGAAGAAACCCACAACCCGGTGTATCGGATGTTCTTGCAGCAGTGAGTTGGAGAGTCTTCAGTTGCCCGTTTTGGGCAATTCCAACGTCACTGTAGGCGTGTCTTGCAGGCTAGGCGCCAAGCGCGCCAAGCGATGTCCCACCGAATGCAAAACCCAACCAGGCGCAATGCTTTGACCTGGCAAGAAGGCCTTGGGCGGCTGACCATCAATGGCCAAGAGGGCACTGCCCTGCCCCGAAGCATTGGCCACCACGCCCAGCAATGCCCACTGATGTTCTACGGCAAGAGATTTATTGGCGTTTTGGGTGTCGGCCAACTTAGGCGCACCCAAGGCCACCGCAACGTGTGGGCTCATGGCGTCCGCTTGGGCCTGCCCTGAAATCTGCGCTGTGCCTTGGGCTACGGGCACCGATGACGGTGCGTTGAAGCCGTTTTGAAATTGCAAAAGCCAAGACACCACCGAATAGGCGGCCAAAGCCCCCAGGGCCCACGTGAAGAAAGCGGGCCACAAGGATTTTGAAGAAGCATTAACGCGTTGCAACATGACGGCATTATGATGGAGAAGTCTCAGAAAAAGCAGCGAGTCAAATTGCGATGAATACACAAACACAGATGCCCGAACAGTTGTCAGTTCAGTTGCCCTCAGAAGTGATGCCAACTCATGCGCAGAAAAAAGCACCTAGCCAAGCACATAAGCAACGCGGCTTTACCTTGATTGAATTGATGGTGGTCTTGGCCATCATTGGTATTTTGGCGGCCCTGGTTGTGCCCAA
>JBDLWA010000113.1:0-8437 GCA_039804505.1 Pseudomonadota bacterium | reverse complement strand
GCCCAAGCAAACGGCGCCAACAGCAGGCAAGCCGCCAAAAAGGCACCCTTAAAACTGTTAGATTTAGTCATTGAACTGTCCATTCTATTTTGTGACTGGACAGTTTACTTCCAAATCAATGGCTTGTCACGGTTCTTTTAAAGACGTGTCTTTTTCACCAAACACCGCCTGCCAAAGCGCCAAAACCGCTTCCCTTTCAGCCTGCAGATGGGTCGTGGCCACTTGCGTTGGATCCTCGTTCAAACGCGCTCGATGCTGTACTCGCCGCAACTCACGGTAAGCCATTGAGGCATCACGTCCCACCCCTGGCGGTAACAAGCCCACCGTTTCGGCGCGTTGGAGCAGGGCAATGTTGCCAACGTTGTCAGCCAGTTGGGGGTGCTGGGCGCTGTGCATCAAGACCAAATATTGCACAGCAAACTCGGCATCAACCATGGCCCCTTGGCTGTGCTTCACGTCAAAATAACCCGCCTTGACTGGGTGCGCTGCCCGAACACGTTGGCGCATGCTGACGATCTCTAACTGCAAGGCACTGGCATCTCTCGGCGCACTGATCACGGTATACCGAACCTGGTCAAAGCGCGCCCTCAGGCTTTGACTGCCCATGACAAATCGAGCGCGGGTCATGGCCTGATGCTCCCATGTCCACGCCGTATTGCTACCTCGTTGTTGTTGGTAGTCGGCATACGCATCGAAAGTGGTGACCAACAAACCTGAGCTGCCATTGGGCCGAAGGGCGGTGTCAATTTCAAACAAATCACCTTCAGCCGTCTTCACGGTGAACCAATTGATCAGCTTCCGGACAAAGGTGGCATAGACCTCCTGCGCTCGCTCGTCGGCGTCTTCATAGACAAAGACAATGTCAAGATCGCTGCCGTAGCCTAGCTCTTTACCGCCCAATTTGCCATACGCAATGATGGCAAATTGTGGCGTTTCTCGGTGCCTGTTTTTTAAGCACGACCAACACCACTCAGCGGTCACCCGCAAGACCGCATCGGCCATGGCACTGAGATCGTCAGCCACTTGTTCCACCGTGAGCTGGCCTTCAACGTCACGCGCTAGGGTTCGAAACACCTCCGCGTGGTGGGCCCGCCTGAGCAAATTCAACAGGTTTTCTTCGTCGTCTTCGCCCGATCGCGCCAAAGCCTCGCGTCGGGCTTGCAGCTCGGCCTCAAAGTCTTCGGCCACAAATCTTTGTTTGAGCACATCGCCGCCGGCCAGCTCATCGATCACGCCCGGGTGTTGCACCAAATAGCGGGCCGGCCATTTGGCCGCGCCCAACAGTCTTAACAAGCGCTCGTGGACTGAGGGGCGCTCGAGCAACATGGCCAGATAGCTTTCGCGTCGCATCAAGGGCTCCATCCAGTCCGCCATTCTGACCACGGCCACGTCGGAGACACGGCCTTCGTTGAGCCATTGGGCCGTGCGCTGCAGCAGGCGCATCAAGCGGGCTCTGGCATCGTCACGCAGGCTTTGAACCTTGGGGCTGTCCTGCCAATGCGACAGGCGGGCTTTGACCTCCCCCTCAAATAAATCCAGAACGGCTTCCAGTTCGGGCCGCTCACGTGTGCCTTGTGTTTGGCAGCCCTTGCAATCTTGCTCACCCCCCAAAAGAATGTCGAATTCGTGCGCCACGATTTCGCGGTGGGCATCTAAGGCCGTTAAAAAGTCGCAGCTGTCTGAATAATCCAGCGTGTGCGAGAGCCATTGCAAATCTTCATCTTGGGTGGGCAAGACATGGGTTTGTTGATCGTCCAAATATTGAATGCGATGCTCTACCTGCCGCAAGAAAACATACGCCTTGGCCAAAGACTCGGCGGTCTCCACGGGCATCAGTCCTGCTTTGGCAATGCGCTTAAGGGCATCGAGCGTGGGCCGAGTTCGCAACTCTGGAAATTGCCCCCCTCGCACCACTTGTAACAGTTGCACCGTGAACTCAATTTCACGAATGCCCCCGCGCGACAACTTGACATCATTGGCTCGCTCGGGATGCCCTGCGCTGCGTTTAGCGGCATGGTCGCGGATTTGTTGATGCAGCGTTCGCAAGGACTCAAAGACGTTGTAATCTAAATAACGCCTGAAGACAAAAGGCAAGACCACGCTTCGCAAACTGGCCGCTGAACCGTTTTGAATGGCACTTCGCGGCGCAATCACGCGGCTCTTCATCCAAGCAAAGCGCTCCCACTCGCGCCCTTGCACCAACAGGTATTCTTCCAAGGCCCCAAGCGACACCACGCTAGGGCCCGAGTTGCCATTGGGCCTGAGGGCCAAGTCCATGCGAAACACAAAGCCGTGTTCGGTGGTCTCGCCCACCAAGGTGTAAATGGCCTTAACGGCTCTTGCAAAGTATTCTTGAACCGTGATTTTGCCGAGGCCCTGCGCATTGCCTGTGGTTTCGCCATCCTCGTCATACACGTAAATGAGATCAATGTCGCTGGAAACATTCAACTCTCGTGCACCCAATTTACCCATGCCAATCACCCAAAACTGGGCGCGTGCACCCGCTTCTGTCATGGGCATGCCATGCCGAGCATCTAAATCACGAAAGGCTTGTTGGCAGGCCTCATCCAAGGCAACTTCTGCTAAATGCGTCATGCACAGGGTAATCGTTGGCAGATCGGCATGTTGTTCACAATCGAGCGTGATCAATTTGGCCAAGGTCCATTGACGCAAGATTCGAAGCGCAGGCCCCACTTCATGGCCCTGTGTGCGCAAAATGCCATAGGCCTGCGTTAAGAGACCACGCTCAGGCGTGCCATCGGGCAGGGTCCGAAAGACATCCGCATATCTTCTTTGAAGCCGCTGATAAAACCGCGATCCTTCTGAGAGGGGCGGCGGGCGCTTTGAATCCATGGCTTTAGCTGCCTCAAATGGGTCTGTGGCGGTCATAATTCCCTGCCTACGTCTTTATGTTTGGATTGTCATTCGAATGCTGAAGTTTTCTGCGTTGTCCCAGCTCCTCAACCTCGCGCTGCGTTTTGCGGCGTGGTCGTTGTTGGGCATAGGCATTGTTTTGGCGATGGCATGGGCAACATTGCATTTTTTGATTGTGCCCCGAATTGAAGATTTCAGGCCTAAGCTGGAAAACTTAGCCAGCCAAACCTTAGGTGTACCCGTTCAAATGGGTCGCTTGGTGGCGTTGTCCTCGGGCTGGATGCCCACGTTTGAGATTCATGATTTGGCGCTGCTCGACCCAGAGGGTCGGCGCGCGCTCAATTTGCCCAAAGTCATTTTTGCCATCAGCGTTCGTTCGGTGCTGGATTTGGGCGTCGAGCAATTGGTCATTGACTCCCCCACATTGGACATTCGCAGAACCGCAAGCGGCGAATGGCGCATTGCCGGCTTGTCACTCAATCAAGCGGACCGGCCAGACTCCGCGGCTGCCGATTGGATTTTTTCTCAAAAAGAAATCGTCGTCCAACACGGCACTGTCATGTGGAACGATGAGTTCAACCCCTTGAGCCGCAACAAACAAGCGCTGAACCTAGAAGATGTTTCTTGGGTGGTGCGCAACACCGCCAGGCATCACCAATGGCGCTTGGACGCTACGCCCCCAGCAGGTTGGGGCGATCGCTTTGTGCTAATCGGTGATCTCAAACGAGGCCTCTTGTCGACGCACCCCGGCCGAGTGAAAGATTGGCAAGGTCAAGTCCACGCCGAATTTACCGATGTCGATTTGTCCAAGCTCGGCCCGCATTTGCCTTGGAAGGTCAATGCCACCCAAGGTCAGGGGGCCCTGCGCATGTGGGTTGACCTCGGTCGCGGCAACATCACACAAGCCACCGCTGATTTGGTCTTGGAAAATGCCAAGGCTCAACTTAGCCCAGAACTTCAAGCGCTGTCTTTCAAAAATATCGCCGGTCGTGTGTCTTTCAAACCCTCCCGCAAGGGCTTTGACTTCTCTACCGAAGGCTTGCGCTTTGACACCACGGATGGCTTGCATTGGCCTGGCGGTAACGTCAGCTTGTCTTACACAGAAGCCGACAACGGTCAAAGCGCCAAGGGCATTTTTCATGGCGACAAACTTGATTTGCTGGCTCTGAGAAACATCGCTCTTCAACTGCCGCTGCCCAGTACAGCCCGCGAAACACTGTTAGCCCACAAAGTCAGTGGCATGGTGAACCCTTTGCATGTTGAGTGGACAGAGCAAACCGGTGCACAAGGAAAGTCCTACCATGTCAACACAGCCAACGGCCGATTGGATGGCTTGAGCTTTGAAGGCGGCAAACCCGGATCTGTCCATGAAAGTTGGCCCGGTGTTGAAAATGCCAACATCAGCTTCGACATGAACGCGGAGGGTGGCCAAATCAAGGCCACGGTAGAAAAAGGCGCCATCAACGTCAACCGCATCTTTGAAGAATCACTGATCCCCATTGACAAACTTCAAGCCAGTATGAAGTGGCAGATTCAAAAAGGCCTAGTCTCGGTACCCGATTGGCAACTGAGTTTGAGCAACCCCGATGTGGCAGGCGAATGGCGTGGCAACTGGAAGCCTAGCCCGCTGCCAAACAGTTTGGGGATCTTAGATTTGCAGGGCAACATCAGCCGTGGTGACGCCGCGCGTGTGCACCGGTATTTGCCTTTGAGTTTGTCGCCAAACGTCAGGCACTATGTACGCGACTCAGTGCTCAAAGGTGAGGTCCAAAACGTTGCTGTCAAAATCAAAGGTGATTTGAGTCATCTGCCATTTGCAAACCCCAAAGAGGGTGAATTTCGATTTGCAGGCAAAGTCAAAGACGTTCAATACGCCTATGTGCCAGCAAACGCCAGCAGCGCTGCATCGCGTAACGCCACACAAGAGCCCACATGGCCCGCGATGAACAATGTCAGCGGGGAGGTGCTGTTTGATCGACTCAGTTTTAAAGTCAATGGCGCTTCCGGAAAATGGGGCAGCATTCCATTTACGCAAATCAAAGCCGACATCCCCAGCTTCAGTGGAAAAGTGGTGGTCAACGTTCAGGGCGAGTCAAAAGCGGCAACGCCGCTGGTCTTGAATGATTTACGCGCCTCACCCGTCAACACGCTTCTCAGTGGTGTGTTGACACAAGCAACGGGCACAGGCACCTTGAGCGCCAAATTGAAAATGAGTTTTCCTTTGGCCGAGTTGGATAAAACAAGTGTTCAAGGCAATGTGACGCTGTCTGGCAATGACATTCGCTTGCAAAACAGTTTGCCTCTGTTTGAAAAAGCACAAGGTGTCATTAACTTCAATGAATCTGGCTTTACCTTGGTGGGTGTCAATGCTCAGTTTTTAGGCGGCCCCATCAAGTTAGACGGCGGCACGCGTAAGTTACCGCCCAAAAGCACCGAGCCTAATCCGCTCATCAAAATACAAGGGCAAGTTTCAGCGGCCGGATTGCGTCAAGCCAAAGAAATTCCATGGTTAAGTGCATTGGCCCAACATGCCAACGGTACCAGCACGTACACCGCCAGCTTGGGTTTTAAAGGCGGGCAAAGCGAGCTCAGCATTCAATCGCAACTTCAAGGCATGGCCTTGAATTTACCGGCGCCACTCAACAAACGCAGCGATGAGATGGTGGCCTTTAAGTATGACAACACGATTGTGAGCACCGTCAACAACAAAGCGCAACGCGATCAGATTCAACTCAATTGGGGACGCGCTTTGTCGGCCGCCTATTTGCGTGATGTGAGCCAAGCAGAGCCGCGCATTTTGAGTGGGCGTTGGACCGTGGGTGAGGCACCCCCCAGCACCAACACCAGTTTGGCAGAGTCTGGCGTGCTGGCCGTTTTCAATTTGCCCGCGTTTTCAGTGGATGATTGGTTGCAAGTTTTTTCACCCGCCAAGTCCAGTCCAACTTATAACGCCACACAAAGCTTGGGCGTAGGCCAAAGCGCACAAAATTATTTGCCCACGCGCATGACCCTCAAGGCGGGCGAGTTGGCCATTCAAGGCCGGGCTTTGCACAATGTGACGGTCAGTGGTTCGCGCGATGGTTTGTTGTGGCGCTCCAATTTGGATGCCAAAGAGTTCAGTGGTTACCTCGAGTACCGTCAATCCACACCTCAAAATGCTGGCCGCATTTATGCCCGATTGGCGCGTCTCAGCTTGCCGCCCTCTGCAGAGCAAACCGTCGAGTCATTGCTCGAAGACTCACCTGTTGCCATTCCGGCTTTGGACATCGTGGTAGAAGATTTAGAGTTGCGCGGCAAGAAAATGGGGCGCGTAGAAATAGAGGCCATCAACACAGATCCCACCTTGCCTCGCAGCAACACAGGTCGAGAGTGGCGCCTTCAAAAACTCAACATCACTTTGCCTGAAGCCAGCTTCAAAGCAACGGGCAAATGGATGACTGCCAAAGAAGGTGGTCAAGCCATGACTGACATGGCTTTTAAGTTAGACATTGCTGATTCCGGTGAATTGCTCAACCGCCTGGGAACCAAAGATGCTTTGCGGGGAGGTGGCGGCAAACTAGAGGGTCAAGTCAGTTGGCAAGGCTCACCCTTGTCATTGCACTATCCCAGCTTAGGCGGGCGCTTCAATGTCAACATTGGCCGTGGTCAGTTTTTGCAAGCCGAGCCTGGGGTGGCCAAGTTGCTGGGGGTCTTGAGCTTGCAGGCCTTACCTCGCCGATTGTTGTTGGACTTTCGCGATGTCTTCAGCGCGGGTTTTGCGTTTGACACCATTCGGGGCGATGTGAGTATTCAGCAAGGCATTGCCAGCACTCGCAACCTGCAAATGAAAGGCGTGAATGCCGTGGTGCAAATGGAGGGCAGTTCAGACATTGCAAAAGAAACACAAAACCTGCGTGTGCTGATTTTGCCTGAGGTCGATGCGGGCACCGCATCGCTGTTGGCTGGCATTGCGCTAAACCCCGCTATTGGCCTGAGTACCTTTTTGGCGCAGCTGGTTCTGAAGCAACCCTTGAGCCGCGTCAACACCCAAGAGTTCGTGATTGACGGCACTTGGTCCGACCCCAAAGTGACCAAGGTCACCGCTGCTGCCAATTGATGGCGCAGCGCTGATCCGCTCCAGCATGGCGACATCTTCACTGCCTCGACTAACGCCTTTGTGGGTGTTCCTTAAATCGGCCACGCGATCATTTACCGATCGCCGTATTTCACTGTGGATTGCCTTGGTCGGCTTGGTTGTGGCGCTCTTGGTCACTCTGGTGTGGCTCGCGGGCCGCTACGAGGCCAGCCAATATCAAGCGGAGCTTGACCGCGACACAGCCGATGCCGTGAGTGACATTCGCAGCAGCTTTGGGCGTCATGTTTTGAATTTGCAAGGCTTGCAAAGCAAACACTTGAGCGGGAAACAATGGCAAGCTGAAGTGGCCAGTCTCCTCAATCAGAACCACGACTGGCTGCGCTTAGAGCGACGCGATGCACAAGGTGGCGTGCTGCACTTTTCAGAAACGCCCTTCAGATCACCCGTTTTTGATGTCAAAACACGCTTGAGTGAGCAAGTTGAAATCATGCAAACGTGTTTGCGCGCCAAGCGTTTAAATGGCCCCGCTTATTCGCGAAGTTATTTTGTGCCGCAAGCCAATGGCCTGGGCTTAGAGGTGATGGAGTTGTGTTTGCCCATCATCGAACAAGGCGGGCATGTGGGCTACACCCTCTTAACGTACGGTTTGCAAGAAATTTTGTCCACGCAATTGGGCGATACCTACGGCCGCCGCAACGAAATTTCTTTCATCGAACCCGATGGCACCCGCTTGGCCATCTTTGGAACCTTGCCTCGTGCCAAGCGTTTGTTTACAGCGACCCAGTTGCTTGACCTGCCCGGCAATACCTTGGTGCTGCGGATGGATGGCCGGCGGACTGCGCCCGATCTCTTTCCCAATATTTTGCCGGCACTGGTCACCGCCATGTCCATTGCGCTGGTCTCTGTCTTGGTCTTGTTGGTCAAAGACTCTCGTCGGCGATTAAAAGCAGAACGTGATTTGGCCGACGCGTTGGCCTTTCGAAAAGCCATGGAGGACTCCTTGGTCACAGGTTTGCGTGCCAGAGATTTACACGGTCGGATTACGTACGTGAATCCCGCTTTTTGTCAGATGGTGGGCTTTGACGCAAGCGACTTGTTAGGTCGATCGGCCCCCATGCCCTACTGGCCGCCTGAAATGGTGGGCGAATATCAGCAACGTCAGGCTGTGCGATTGGCGGGCAATGCGCCGCCTCGTGAGGGTTTTGAGTCCGTCTTTATTCGCAAAGATGGCACGCGATTTCCTGTCCTGATTTTTGAAGCCCCCTTGATCAACGTTCTAGGCAAACAAACGGGCTGGATGAGTGCGTTCTTGGACATCAGCGAACAACGGCGTATTGAAGAGTTGTCTCGCGCCAGTCAAGAACGTTTGCAAGCCACGGCCCGACTGGCCACGGTGGGTGAAATGGCCTCCTTGCTCAGCCACGAACTCAATCAGCCTTTAGCGGCTATTTCCAGCTACGCAACGGGCTCTTTGAATTTGATCAAGCA
>JBDLWA010000112.1:0-7416 GCA_039804505.1 Pseudomonadota bacterium | reverse complement strand
GGGTCACTGGACCATTGGGCTAATGGGCCTGTGGGCACGACATCTGTGTGACCTGCAAATGCCAAGGTTTGACCGGAGGTGCCGGCACGCTTGGCCCATAAGTTTCTAACTCGAAAGTGGTCGGGTCCTAAGTCAATAACTTCGCAATTGAAACCTAAGGTAGCCAGTTGCGAGTTGATCAATTCGGTACAACCGCCATCTTCGGGCGTGACGGAGGGTAGGGCAATGAGGCGCTCGGCCAAGCGTAAGGTCGCACTCATGATGCACGGCCCGCTTTGATGAAGCGCGCGATTCGATGTGCGGCCTCTAAACACTCTTCGGTTTCTGCCACCAAAGCCATGCGCACACGGCCTTGACCCGGATTGCGGCCTTGTGCAGTGCGGCCAATATAACTGCCGGGCAGTACGGTGACGTTTTCTGCGGCATACAGCTCGCGGGCAAACTCAGTGTCACTCTGGCCCCAAGCGGCTGGAATGCCGGCCCACAAATAGAAACTGGCATCGGGCAATTGAACGTCCATCACCTCAGCCAGGACTGGCGTGACTTGCGCAAATTTGGTGCGGTAGAGGTTGCGGTTTTCAACCACATGCGCCTCGTCGTTCCAAGCCGCGATGCTAGCGGCTTGGACCACGCCACTCATGGCGCAGCCATGGTAGGTGCGGTACAGCAAGAAGTCTTTGATGATGGCGGCATCGCCGGCCACAAAGCCGCTTCGCAAGCCGGGCACATTGCTGCGCTTGGACAAGCTGGTAAAAGAAATCAAGCGTTTGAAATCTTTGTTGCCCAGTTGGCTGGCTGCTTCTAGGCCGCCCAAAGGTGGCTCGTCGCGGAAGTAAATTTCGCTGTAGCACTCGTCGGAGGCAATGACAAAGCCGTATTTTTCACTGAGCGCAAATAACTTTTGCCATTCAGCTAAAGGCATGACTTTGCCTGTGGGGTTGCCCGGAGAGCACACAAAGACCAATTGCGCTTTTTCCCAAATGGCTTCGGGCACGCTGTCCCAGTCGGCAGAAAAGTTGTTTTCTGGGGCATTCGCCACGTAGTAGGGCTGAGCCCCCCCCAACAAAGTAGCCCCCTCGTAAATTTGATAGAAGGGGTTGGGGCTGATGACAATGCCGCCGGGCTGGGTGGGGTTGAGTACCGCTTGGGCCAAAGAAAACAAGGCTTCGCGGGAGCCATTGACCGGCAATACTTGGGTGGCGGCATTGACATCGATCTGATACCGGCGCTTGAGCCATTGGGCACAAGCCTCACGCATTTTGAGCTCGCCTGCGGTGGCTGGATAGCCAGACAGTGCTGTATCGAGTGAGGCCATCAGGGCCTTTTTGATGAATTCAGGCGTGGCGTGTTTGGGTTCGCCGATGCCTAAGCTAATGTGGGCGCGGTCTGCCGGCGGTGTGGCGCCAGCAAAGAGTTGACGCAGGCGCTCGAAGGGGTAGGGCTGGAGGGTTGCCAATAGGGGATTCATCCCTCAATTATCCGGGATTGTGGACCCAATTTCTGGGCTAATTTCAGGGGAAATCTGAGGCCTTGGTGGGTTTGGGTCGGTTAACATGGAGGCTTCGGGCACAACCAGTGCCTTTTGACCCAATTTCAGACTGCTGTGCGCCTTAATTCCATCAAATTATCAGGATTCAAATCCTTCGCAGAACCCACCAACTTTGTCCTGCCAGGCCAGTTGGTCGGTGTTGTGGGCCCCAATGGTTGCGGTAAATCCAACATCATGGATGCCTGCCGCTGGGTGTTGGGCGAATCCAAAGCTTCAGAGTTGCGTGGTGAGTCCATGCAAGACGTTATTTTTAACGGCACCAACACACGCAAGGCCGCCAGCCGCGCCAGTGTCGAATTGGTCTTTGACAACGCCGACCACCGCGCAGGCGGACAGTGGGGGCAGTTTGCCGAGATCGCTGTTAAGCGCGTCTTAACGCGAGATGGCAACAGCAGTTATTACATCAACAACCAGCCAGTACGTCGGCGCGATGTGCAAGACGTTTTCTTGGGTACCGGTTTGGGCCCCCGTGCATACGCCATCATTGGTCAAGGCACCATCAGCCGCATCATTGAGTCGCGCCCTGAAGAGTTGCGTTTGTTTTTGGAAGAAGCCGCTGGTGTTTCCAAATACAAAGAGCGCCGCCGCGAAACCGAAAATCGCTTGTCGGATACACGTGAAAACTTAACCCGTGTTGAAGACATTCTGCGTGAACTCAACGCCAACTTGGAAAAGCTTGAAAAGCAAGCTGAAGTGGCGCAGCGCTTCAATGATTTAAAGGCTGACAGTACCCTGAAGCAACAGCAGTTGTGGTTCTTCAAACGTGCCGACGCCGAAACAGACCAAGTCAAAATCAAGGCCGATGTAGACAAAGCCGTCATCGATTTGGAATCGCGCATTGCCGATTTAAGGCATGTCGAATCCGATCTGGAAACAGTGCGGCAAGCCCATTACACCGCCGGAGACCAAGTCAATCAAGCTCAAGGCTTGCTGTACGAAGCCACGGCCGAAGTGGGCCGCCTTGAAGCCGAAATTCGATTTGTGGTGGAAGGTCGTCAACGTGCCGAGCAGCGTTTGTTGCAGCTTCAAGAGCAAACTGCCAGCTGGTCCGACCGTCAAATTCAAGCACAAGCAGAGCTTGAGTCCTTGGCTGAGCAGGCGCTTCAAGCGGAAGATCAAACCCTGACCTTGGCCGCCCAAGTGGAAGACCAAGCACAAGCCTTGCCCGATTTAGAAGAGGCCCTTCGCCAATCACAAGCCAAAGCCAATGAGCAACGCAGCAGTGTGGTGCAAGTGCAGCAACAGATTCAAGTGTTGGCCGCAGATCAACGCAACATTGAAGATCAAACACGACAACTCACGTTGCGTCGCGAGCGTCTGGTGGCCGATCGCAATGCTTTAGATGCGCCCGATGAGCAACGTTTGAATCAGCTCAAAGCTGAATTGGCGCAAGCCGAAGAGTTGTCAAAAGAATGCACGGCGCGCCTTCAAGAACTTGAAGAGCAAACGCCTTTGTTGGACCAAGAGCGTCGCGACAAACAACATGCGGTGAATGAAGAGTCTGCCAAATTGGCCGACCTCTCCGCCAAAATTGAAGCCCTCAAGTCACTGCAAGAAAAGGTCAAGACCGATGGCAAGCTCAAGCCTTGGCTGAGCAAACACGGCTTGGACAATTTGCAAGGATTGTGGAGCAAGATCCACATGGAATCCGGTTGGGAAAACGCCATGGAGTCTGCACTCCGTGAACGTCTCTCCTCATTAGAAGTGTCTCGTTTGGACATGGTTAAAGCATTCGCTTCTGATGCCCCTCCAGCCAAGCTCTCTTTCTATACGCCGCCCAATGGCACAGCCACCACGCCGCGCAAAGGTTTGCCTGCTTCATGCAGACCGCTGTCTGATTTGTTGCGCTTGTCAGATGCTGGCTTGTCTGCTTTGCTCACCGATTGGTTGCAAGGTTATTTCACGGCGCCTTCCTTAGAAGACGCCATGGCTTGGCGTGATCAATTACAAGGCAGTGAGTGCTTCGTGGTGCAAGCCGGCCACGCCATTGGTAAAAGCAGCGTGAGTTTTTACGCACAAGACTCAGAACAAGCAGGCTTGTTGGGCCGCGCGCAAGACATTGAAAATTTTGAAAAACAATTGCGGGCTCAAACTCTGATTGCAGAAGAAACCCGTTCATCGTCTGTTCGTGCCGAAGCAGCTTATTCAGATGCGGCGCAACGTTTGGTGAGTGTTCGCCAAGAGGCTTCAGAAGCCCAATCCAAGGCCCACGAGTTGCAGGTTGAAACCTTGCGTTTGTCGCAATGGGCAGAACAAACACGTGCCCGCAGTGAACAAATTTCGGGCGATTTGGCGGAAGTCGATTTGAGCTTGGAAGACCTGCAAGAGCGCCGCATGACGGCGGAAGGTCGCTTTGAAGAGTTGGACATGCAATTGGCCGACAGCCAAGAGCGCCACGCGCAGTTGGATGAGCGCGTCATTGAAGCCGAACGCAAATTATCGGAATGCCGCGAACAGCAGCGCACCCTAGAGCGATTGGCGCAAGAGGCTACGTTCTCTCAGCGCAGTTTGGAAGCCCGTCGTTCTGAACTTCAGCGAGGTTTGGAAACAGCCAGTCAACAAATTCAATCGATTGCTGCCGAACAAGAGCGTGCCAAAGATGAGTTGTCAAGGTTGACAGATGCCGCCGCGCAAGCTGGTCTGCAAAACGCTTTGGCCATGAAAATTGAGCGTGAGCAAGTCTTGGGTGCCAAGCGCAGTGAGTACGACGACCTCACATCACGCCTGCGCGCCAGCGATGAACGCCGCATGAGTTTTGAACGCGAACTCGACCCGCTGCGCCAGCGCATCACCGAGTTGCAGCTCAAAGAACAAGCTTCACGCTTGGGCTTGGAGCAATACACCCAGCTGTTGCAAGATGCCGAAGCCGACCTCGAAGCGTTGGCCAAATCAATTGAAGAAGGCAATGTGCGATTGACAGGTTTGCAGTCAGAAATTGACCGCCTGAACCGTGAAATTGCCGCACTGGGTGCCGTCAATTTGGCCGCTTTGGACGAGTTAACAGCAGCCCGTGAACGCAAGGTGTTCTTGGATGCGCAAACGGCCGACTTGACCGAAGCCATGACCACTTTGGAAGACGCCATCAAAAAGATTGACGCTGAAACGCGTGACTTATTGGGCGGTACCTTCAAAATTGTGAATGAGCACTTTGGCCGCATGTTCCCCGAACTCTTCGGCGGCGGCAATGCCCGCTTGGTCATGACGGGTGACGAAATTCTTGATTCGGGTGTTCAAGTGATGGCTCAGCCGCCTGGCAAAAAGAACCAGACCATTCACTTGCTGTCGGGTGGCGAGAAGGCTTTGACGGCCATTGCCTTGGTGTTTGCCATCTTCCAATTGAACCCAGCACCTTTCTGTTTGCTGGACGAAGTGGACGCGCCTTTGGATGACTCCAATACCGAACGCTACGCCAAATTGGTCAAGAGCATGGGCAAGGAAACACAGTTCTTGTTCATTAGCCACAACAAAATTGCGATGGAAATGGCCGAACAATTGATTGGTGTGACCATGCAAGAACAGGGCGTGTCTCGCATTGTGGCTGTGGACATGGAAGCAGCCGTTTCCATGGCTGAGTTGACTTAATTCAATTTAACAAACCACCTATTTTTCACAAACTCACATGAGCTCATTGCAAAACAGTCTGGCCCTGGTGGGTGGTGTCACCCTCATTGGTGTGGTGCTTTACAACGTCTGGACTGCACGCCAAAACTCTCCTCGACAAGCTGTTCCCGATTCATCTTCGGATCAATCCGGACCTGAATTGAAAGAAAATTTGTCCACGGATGCAGGGCGGCAAGATCCTTCATCGCTGGACGACACGCTAGACATCTTGCCTGTGCCCGACAAAAAGCCGCCCCTGGATGCACTCATTGATGTGATTGCCCCCATTGAGGTCGATTCAGCAGTTTCGGGTGATGCTGCCTTGGCAGCCCTGCCTGTAACGCGTCGGGTGGGCACCAAGCCTTTTGCGGTGGAAGGTTTGAGCGACACCAGTGGCGAGTGGGAAACACCCGTGGCAGGGCGCCGCTATCACTCGTTTCAGGCCGGTGTGCAGTTGGCCAACCGAGTTGGGCCTCTCAATGAAATTGAATTTTCTGAATTTGTGATCAAGGCGCAAGCCTTTGCAGATGCCATCAATGGTTCTCCCGAATTTCCAGACATGCTGGAAGAAGTGGCACGCGCCCGCGAACTAGATCAATTTGCCAGCGAGCATGACGCTCAGCTGAGTTTTACCTTGTGTGCAACTTCTGCGGCATGGAGTCCAGGATACATTCAGCAACATGCCTCACGCTGGGGTTTTGTAGCAGGCGTTATTCCTGGCCGCATGGTGTTGGCCGCCCCAGTTCAAGGCTTGCCACCCATCTTGTCCCTTTCGTTTGACACACAAGCTGCGATGGCAGACGATCCTGCTTTGTCGGCTATTCGCGAGTTCACCTTGAGCTTGGATGTTCCTCAGGTGCCTCGCGACGAACACGCATTTGCCCGTCTTCGTGAAGCCGCCAGAATTTTGGGGCAAGAGATGGATGGCGTGATTACCGACGGTGCAGGTCATGCCTTGTCTGACGACGATCTCAATGCCATTGCGGTTGATCTTGAACAACTCTACGATGCGCTCGACAGACGCGAGTTGTCTGCAGGTTCGCCACAGGCCAGACGGTTGTTCTCATAAGCCACTTGCGGCTTTGATCGACAGCTCTCTATTTTTATCACTGGATCGTTCCTGTGAACCTAGACCTATTTGCCGACCCACCTCAAAACAACAGTTCTGAGGCTTCAGCGTTTGAAAAGGCAGCGCAGCGCGCCAGTGAGTTGCGCAACACGCTTCATCATTACGCGCATTGTTATTACACGCTCGATGCGCCAGAAGTTCCCGACGCTGAGTACGACAGGTTGTTCCGTGAGTTGCAATCGATAGAAGACACTCACCCCAGTTTAAAAACGCAGGATTCACCCACGCAGCGCGTAGGGGGTGCCGTCTTACCAGAGTTTCAAACGGTGCGGCATCAGGTGCCCATGCTGAGCATTCGCACCGAAACCGACAATGAGTCGAGTGGCGCCAGTGCCTTTGATGTTCGTATTCGAAAAGAGCTGGCTCTAACTGAGACCGACCCTGCCGTGGAATATGTGGCAGAACTCAAATTTGATGGCCTGGCCATGAGCTTGCGATACGAACAAGGCATTCTGGTTCAAGCCGCAACGCGAGGCGATGGTGAGTCTGGCGAGGATGTGACGCACAACATCAGAACCATTGGTCAAATCCCATTGCAACTGCCTGCCGGCGTCCCAGCCGTGGTGGAAGTTCGCGGAGAAGTCTATATGCGTCGCGATGATTTTGACGCGCTGAATGAACGTCAGCGCCTCAAAATAGAGGAGGGCGCCAAGGGTGAAAAAACTTTTGTGAACCCTCGCAATGCCGCTGCAGGCGCGGTGCGTCAACTCGACTCCAACATTGCTGCGCAACGTCCTTTGAGTTTCTTTGCCTACGGGATGGGTGAAGTGCTGGGATGGCCGGATGAGGGTGCGCCTTATGTTTCGCATTTTGAATTGCTGCAAACCCTCAAATCTTGGGGCTTTCCAGTGGCCAGCCAAACCAGCATTGTGAAAGGTGCTGAAGGCTTGATTGGGTTTCATCAAAACGTTGCACAAGAACGCGATGCCTTGCCGTATGACATTGATGGCGTGGTTTACAAAGTCAATGCCTTGACGCTGCAAAACCAGCTGGGCTTTGTCACGCGAGAACCTCGTTGGGCCGTAGCCCATAAGTTTCCAGCGCAAGAAGAACTGACCACGGTGTTGGACATTGACGTACAAGTCGGCCGTACCGGAAAACTCACCCCAGTGGCTAAATTGGCGCCTGTCTTTGTGGG
>JBDLWA010000111.1:0-11037 GCA_039804505.1 Pseudomonadota bacterium | reverse complement strand
GGCGTGGCCAAAATATTGGCCAAGACGGTTTGATAGGTGCCTTGGGCCAATTCTGGCAGGCCCGCATTCAAGCTGACTTGGTTGGCTTGCGCATTGAGTTCGGTGGCCGTGACGGCGGCTTCATCAATGTCGACGGCATCAATTTGTGAGGCACCAAACTTAGCAGCGCCAATGGCCAAAATACCTGAGCCGCAGCCGTAGTCTAAAACGCGTTGCGCCTTCACAGAATGGGTGGCGATCCAGCGCAAACACATGCGCGTGGTGGGATGCGTACCTGTGCCAAAAGCCAAACCGGGGTCGAGGCGAATGATTTCTTTGGCTTGTGCGGGCGGCTCATGCCAAGTGGGCACAATCCAAAAATCGGGGGTGATGTCGACAGGCGCAAATTGAGACTGCGTGAGGCGCACCCAATCTTGGTCGGGCACGGCGGCAATGGCCAAGACTTGGCAGTCTTCAAAAAAGTCTTGGGCGGCCAGCAACACAGCTGCTTGGCGCGCTTCCTCTTCTTTGGCAAACAAGGCCACCATCTTGGAGCGCTGCCAACCGTCTTTGGGGGGCGGCATGCCGGGCTCACCGAACAAAGCTTGTTCGTGCTCCGTTTCCGCATCGGCGTCTTCCACAGAAACGCTCAAAGCATCCAAAGCTTCGAGGGCTTCGCTCAAGACATCAACGCGTGCCTCGGGGCACAACAAGTTCAGTTCAAACATAGATTAGATTTTGCGACGACGCAACCACTCTTCCAGGTAATGGATGTTGGTGCCGCCCGACATAAATTTAGAATCGCGCAAAATTTCACGGTGAAGTGGAATGTTGGTGCTGATGCCTTCGATCACGGTTTCACCCAAGGCCGTTTGCATGCGTGCAATGGCTTGCTCTCGTGTGTCGCCATGGGCAATGATTTTGCCAATCATGGAGTCGTAGTTGGGGGGCACAAAGTAATTGTTGTACACGTGGGAATCCACACGAATGCCGGGACCCCCAGGGGCATGCCAAGTGGTAATGCGGCCAGGGGACGGTGTGAACTTGAAGGGGTCTTCAGCATTCACACGGCACTCAATGGCGTGACCGCGAATTTCAATTTGGCGCTGTGTAAATGGCAACTTCTCGCCCGCAGCCACCATGATTTGTGTTTTCACAATGTCAATGCCGGTGACCCACTCAGTCACGGGGTGCTCCACTTGAACACGCGTATTCATTTCGATGAAATAAAACTCGCCGTTTTCGTACAGGAACTCGAAGGTGCCAGCACCGCGATAGCCAATTTTTTTGCAAGCTGCTACACAGCGTTCACCAATCTTGTCGATCAGTTTGCGAGGAATGCCAGGTGCGGGCGCTTCTTCCAACACCTTTTGGTGGCGACGCTGCATAGAGCAATCGCGCTCGCCCAAGTAAACCGCATTTCTGTGCTTGTCAGCCAAGATTTGGATTTCAATGTGGCGAGGATTCTGCAAATACTTTTCCATGTAGACCGCAGGATTGCTGAACGCAGCACCTGCTTCGGCCTTGGTCATTTGCACGGCATTGATCAAGGCCGCTTCGGTATGGACCACGCGCATACCGCGTCCACCACCACCCCCGGCGGCTTTGATGATGACGGGGTAGCCAATGCTTTTGGCCGTGCGGCGAATGATGACGGGGTCGTCGGGCAATTCGCCTTCTGAACCTGGCACGCAAGGCACGCCCGCTTTGATCATGGCTTGCTTGGCTGACACCTTGTCGCCCATGATGCGAATCGATTCAGGTGTGGGGCCAATGAATTGGAAGCCACTCTTCTCGACGCGCTCGGCAAAGTCGGCGTTTTCACTTAGGAAACCATAGCCGGGGTGAATGGCTTCTGCATCCGTCACTTCGGCAGCCGAAATGATGGCGGGCATGTTCAGATAACTGAGATTAGAAGCGGCAGGACCAATGCAAACGGCTTCTTCGGCCAACTTGACGTATTTGGCTTCGCGGTCGGCTTCGGAATACACCATGACGGCCTTGATGCCCAATTCACGGCAGGCACGCTGAATTCGCAGGGCAATTTCCCCGCGATTGGCAACCAGAATTTTCTTAAACATGAGAATCCCGGTGCTTTATTCGATGATGTAAAGCGCTTGACCGTACTCAACGGCTTGACCGTTTTCGCACAAGACTTGCTTCACGGTACCGGCTTTGTCAGATTCAATTTCGTTCAGAATCTTCATGGCTTCAATGATGCACAGGGTATCGCCTTCTTTGACCACATCGCCCACTTGAACGAAAGGTGCAGCACCTGGGCTGGAAGATCTGTAGAAAGTGCCCACCATGGGAGACTTGACAGTATGACCGGCCGCAGCAGCTTCTGCCGCAACGGCAGCGGCCGTAACGGCGGCGGCTTCGGCAATTTCGGCGACCGTGGGAGCAGCTGCAGGGGCAGCTTGAACGGGTGCAGCGGGGACCATCACTTGCTGTGTGAGGACAGGGGCAACGCCACCAGCAGGGCCCTTCACAATGCGAACTTTACCTTCGGCCTCTGTGATTTCCAATTCAGTGACATTTGAGTCGGAAACCAAGTCAATCAAGGTTTTCAATTTGCGCAAATCCATGTTACCCCCTGTGTTTGCTGTCGAAAACGTGGAATTTACACCAAAAATGCATTTAAATGGTTACAAATGCCCTCATTTACAGAAATGAAAACAAAGAAATTGGCATTCAAGGGCGCATTCACTCACCTTAAAAAGTCAATTGGCGAGGTTTTGGCTTCTACACAATCATTTTGAGCCAAGCATCAAGGTCTTTTTGATCTAATTTGCCTGTTTTTTGGGTTAACAAGCGTCCTTTTGAATCGAAAAGCAGACTAAATGGCAAAACACTCTCTGCATTTCCCAAACTAATTCCCAATTCCGTTCCGCTCACACCCGCCAAGCCCACAGGAAAGCTCAAAGGTTTTTGGCTTAAATAGCGTTTGACCATACTGGGTTGATCAACGGCAAGGCCGATCACTTGCACAGATTTAGCCTGATTTGCCTTATAAAAGGCGTCAATTAAAGGCAGTTCCTCAATGCAAGGGGGGCACCAGGTGGCCCAGAAATTGACCAACAAGGGTTTGCCTTGAAGCGCTTTGAGACTTAAACGCCCCCCATCGGGTTGATCAAACTCGAAGGTCCAGAAGTTTTGAACCGCTTCATCAGACGCACCGATGGGTTGAAACTTTTGCCAAGCCACGAAGGCACCCGCCACGCCGGCAGAGACAGCCACGGCAGCGGTTAACCAGTGGCGTCTGTGCATGCCATCCGCTGAAGAAGACTCTTGACCCTTGGCTGAGTTCCCAACAGGCGCTGAGGCAACAACTTCTGCTTTGCTTTCTTCTATCATTATTTTTCCAGTATTTTTATGCTTTACGCTTCAAAAGAAGCCATTCGCGTCAATCTTCAATGGCCGAGGCCTCAATCAAGCGTTGAACCGCGGCTGTGTCACCGCGAGGAGAACGCCCCTGCGCGTCCAACTTCAGCGCACCTCGCACATCGTCAAAATCATTGACCAGCAAATGCACGCCCACCTCTTCCCCCAAGTCCTCACAATAACTGTGAATGCTCAAGGCGTCGACTGGGTCGCCATGAAGCCCTTTGACGGAAGTGGCTTCGTAGTTCACGCCCTTGTTGATGAGCTCAATTTCACACGATTTGACATCATCACAAAACAACTGCAGATAAATATCCGACAAACGGGTGGCCGTGCCGTGCCAAACGGCGCCTCCCAAATAGGGCCGAAAGGATGTCAAGCGTTGCATCCACATCAAGGCATGCCGCCTAAGGGCCAACAATTCGCCCGGCTGCGTGTCGGCGCAAAACAATTCGATGTACTCCCGAACTTGCGCCTCCAGTTGATCGTTGTTGGGCAGCGCCGTGCGCGGCGGCAATCCCAATAATTTCAAGGCGCGTCTTTTGGCGGGACCATACTCCAGTCCCTCTTCCACCACACACTGCGCCGCCGAAGCTGCAATTTCGTCTGTTAAATCTGCCATAGACGCATTGTGCACCGCCTAAAATCCCCTTATGCATATACATATTTTAGGAATTTGCGGCACCTTCATGGGCGGCTTGGCCGCTTTGGCGCGTGAAGCGGGCCATCGTGTGACGGGTTGTGACGCGGGCGTCTATCCGCCCATGAGCGATCAGCTTCAGGCTTTGGGCATTGAATTGATCGAAGGCTTTGGCGTCGACCAAATGAAACTCAAGCCCGATCTGTATGTGATTGGCAATGTGGTCAGCCGCAGTCGCTTGCCTTCAGGCGAACCCAAATTTCCATTGATGGAAGCCATTTTGGAATCGGGCGCACCTTACACCAGTGGACCGCAGTGGCTGTCTGAGCATGTGTTGCAGGGGCGTCATGTGCTGGCGGTGGCGGGCACGCATGGCAAAACATCAACCACCTCGATGTTGACTTGGATCTTGGAGGCGGCGGGCCTGACGCCAGGTTTTTTGGTGGGCGGCGTGCCCTTGAATTTTGGTGTTTCAGCCCGCATGGGCCAATTGGCAAGTGGCCACGAGCGTCCTTACTTTGTGATTGAAGCCGACGAATACGACACGGCGTTCTTCGACAAACGCAGCAAGTTTGTCCATTACCGCCCTCGCACGGCCATTCTCAACAACTTGGAGTTTGACCACGCAGACATCTTTGACGATCTCAAAGCCATCGAAAAACAATTCCACCATTTGGTCCGCACCGTGCCAGGACAAGGCCGTTTGGTGGTGAATGGCTTGGAAGAAAGCTTAACGCGTGTTTTGGCTCAAGGCTGCTGGAGTGACGTTCGCACCTTTGGCGCTGCCGTGAGTGATTTTTCTGCACAAGGCACGCCCAGCCAATTTCAAGTGCTGCAACAGGGCAAGCCTGTGGCCAACGTCGATTGGGCTTTAGGCGGCGTTCACAATCAACTCAATGCCTTGGCGGCCATCGCGGCAGCAGAACATGCAGGGGTTCCGCCTGCGCTGGCAGCGCAAGCACTGTCTCAATTCCAAAACGTCAAGCGTCGCATGGAAATTCGGGGCACCGTGAATGGCGTAACGGTCTACGATGACTTTGCCCACCACCCCACCGCCATTCGTACCACACTGGATGGCCTGCGCAAACAAGTGGGTAGCAGCCAACGCATCTTGGCTATTTTTGAGCCGCGCAGCAACACCATGAAGCTGGGCACCATGAAGTCACAACTGCCTTGGAGCTTAGAACAAGCCGACTTGTCTTTTTGCCACAGTGGCGGCCTCGACTGGGACGCCAACGCAGCGCTGGCCAGCATGGGCGCGAAGGCACAAGTGGCATCGTCCATCGATGACTTGGTTCAACAAGTCATGGCACACGTCCAGCCCGGTGACCAATTGCTCTGCATGAGCAATGGTGGCTTTGGTGGCGTGCACGAGCGTTTGCTTAAGGCTTTGAAGGCACGCTCAGCTTGAAGTCCAGGGTACGCCGTACCCTGGCTCAAAGAAGAGGACCTAAAGGCCCGTTTATTTCTTGCGACGCGTTTCAACCGCTTTCGACAAGATCGCCAACACCTTCTCGCTGTCAGACCAGCCGATGCAAGCATCGGTGATGCTCTGCGCGTATTTCAACGCGTTCACATCGTCTTTGCCTGGCGTGAACTTTTGCGCGCCCGCTTCAATGTGGCTCTCCACCATCACGCCAAAAATTTGACGTGAGCCTTGGCTGACCTGATCGGCAATGTCTTGCGTCACATTGATTTGACGTTCGTGTTGCTTGCTGCTGTTGGCATGGCTGCAATCCACCATCAGTGTGGGTGGCAATTTGGCGGCTTCCAAATCTTTGCAAGCCGCATTCACGCTGGCCGCATCGTAATTGGGCGTTTTGCCACCACGCAAAATCACGTGGCAATCGGGATTGCCCTGTGTTTGCACAATGGCCACTTGACCATTTTTGTGTACCGACAAAAAGTGGTGGCCCCGTTCAGCGGCTTGAATGGCATCTGTGGCAATTTTGATGTTGCCGTCGGTGCCATTTTTGAAGCCAATGGGCGCTGACAAACCGGAGGCCAACTCACGGTGAACTTGGCTCTCGGTGGTGCGCGCACCAATGGCGCCCCAACTGATCAAATCGCCAATGTACTGAGGTGAAATCACATCCAAGAATTCACTGCCTGCTGGCAAACCTTGACGATTGATCTCAATCAGCAACTGACGCGCAATGCGCAGGCCTTCATCAATGCGGTAGCTTTCATCCAAGTACGGATCGTTGATCAAGCCCTTCCAGCCCACCGTGGTGCGTGGCTTTTCAAAGTAGACACGCATCACAATTTCCAAGGTGCCTTGGTATTTGTCGCGCAAAGGTTTCAAGCGACGGGCGTAGTCCAAAGCGGCTGCAGGATCATGAATGGAGCAGGGGCCAATGACCACCAACAAACGGTCGTCTTTGCCCGCCATGATGTTGTGAATGTTGCGACGAGTTTGGGAAATCAAGGTTTCCACAGCCGTTCCCGTGATGGGGAAAAACCGCATCAAATGTTCTGGGGGTGGCAGCACGGTGATGTCCTTGATGCGTTCGTCGTCGGTTTGTCCTGTGCGGTCTGCAGGGTTTGCATAACGAGGCTCCGAACTGGCTTTGGCTTTGGTGTTCATCGTGGGCTCCTGTTAAAAAAATCAATCAAGTGGAAAGAGAAAAAAGAAAGGGTAAAAAAAACCGCCGGGTGTTGAGTCCGGCGGTTGGTAGAGGGGTTCAGTGACTTATGCGCTGGCCTCTCGTCCGCCTAGGACTGAGAATGCAAAATAAAAGCTAAAAAAGCTGAAGCGCGTTGTCATGAGAAAAGAATGTAGCACAAGTTTTCGACAGTTTTCTGACAAATAACCTAGGCACAAACCCCTTAGGCCGTACCGCCTACGGTCAAACCTTCGATGCGCAGTGTGGGTTGTCCTACCCCCACAGGCACGCTTTGGCCTTCCTTACCGCACACGCCCACACCCGAATCGAGGCGCATGTCATTGCCAATCATGCTGACCTGCTTGAGACATTCTGGTCCACTGCCCACCAAGGTGGCACCCTTCACAGGGTATTGAATCTTGCCGTTTTCAACCCAGTAGGCTTCACTGGCAGAGAACACAAACTTGCCGCTGGTGATGTCGACCTGGCCACCGCCAAAATTAGTGGCGTACAAGCCTTTCTTGATGCTGGCCACAATTTCTTCGGGCGCTTTGTCGCCACCCAACATGTAGGTGTTGGTCATGCGCGGCATGGGAATGTGTGCATAGCTTTCACGGCGACCATTGCCGGTGGGCTTGACACCCATCAGGCGGGCATTCATGGCGTCTTGGATATAGCCCTTCAAAATACCGTCTTCAATCAGCACATTGCGCTGACTGGGGCAGCCTTCATCGTCCACATTCAATGAGCCGCGGCGGTCAGAAATGGTGCCGTCATCCAACACCGTGACGCCTTTGGCCGCCACGCGCTTGCCAATCATGCCGCTGAAAGCACTAGAGCCTTTGCGATTGAAATCGCCTTCCAGGCCGTGGCCAATGGCCTCGTGCAACAAGACACCGGGCCATCCTGGGCCCAAAACAACAGTCATCACCCCTGCAGGCGCAGGTCGTGCATCTAAATTGGTGAGGGCTGCGTGCACAGCATCGTCGACATAAGCATTGACCATGGCATCGTCAAAATAAGCCAAGCCAAAGCGACCACCACCACCGCCACTGCCCACTTCACGTCGGCCGTTTTGCTCGGCAATGACCGTGACCGACAAGCGAACCAGGGGACGTACATCTGCAGCCAAGGTACCATCGGCACGTGCCACCATGACCACATCGTATTCACTGGCCAAACCCGCCATGACCTGAACCACGCGAGGATCTTTGGCGCGCGCCAGCTGCTCTACCTTCTCGAGCAATTGCACTTTGTCGGTGCTGTTAAGGGTGCCCATGGGGTCGAGTGAGGGGTACAGCGAACGAATGCCTGCAATTTTGCGAGCAGGCACTTTGGCTTTTTTGTTCTGATGCGCTTGTGCAATGGCACGCACAGTTTGTGCAGCGTCCATCAAGGAGGCCTCAGAGATGTCATCTGAATAGGCAAACGCCGTTTTTTCGCCAGCCACCGCACGCACGCCAACACCTTGGTCAATGCTGAAACTGCCCGTTTTGACAATGCCCTCTTCCAAACTCCAGCCCTCGGCACGGGTGTATTGAAAGTACAAATCGGCGTCGTCCACTTTGTGCGCTTTGATGGCGTTCAAGGCCTTGACCAAGTGGGTTTCGTCCAAGCCAAAAGGCTCGAGCAACAAAGACCTGGCCGTGGCCAAGCGTTCAATGGTGGGTTCGCGTGAAATCATGTCGCCATTGTAGGCAAGCTCAGAAGGCCTTGCTGACTGGCGGACAGCTGGGCTTGATTTTTAGGCGCTTAGGTTTGAACCAGTCGCTTGGCTTTGGCAATGGACATCAAAATGCCCAAGCCCAGTCCTAGGGTGACCATGGCTGTGCCGCCATAGCTGATAAAGGGCAAAGGCACCCCCACCACCGGCAAAATGCCACTGACCATGCCCATGTTGACGAAGGCATAGGTGAAGAAAATCATGCTGACACTACCGGCCAGCAAGCGCGTGAACAAAGAAGGGGCTTCTTTGGCAATCACCAAGCCTCGAAATACCAAGAAGAAAAAGCCCGAAATGAGGAGCAAAGTGCCGAGCAAGCCAAATTCTTCTGAAAAAGCTGCAAATATAAAGTCTGTGGTGCGTTCGGGTATGAATTCCAAGTGGGTTTGCGTGCCTTGCATAAAGCCCTTGCCCCAAAAGCCACCCGAGCCGATGGCAATCATGCCCTGAATGATGTGAAAGCCTTTGCCCAAAGGGTCGCGCGCAGGGTCGAGCAAGGTACAAACGCGTTGCCGCTGGTACTCGTGCAGCACTTTCCAATCTACGCCATCTGCACACAACTGCGTTTCCATGGCAACCAAAAACACCAAGCCAACCAGACCCAGTAAAACAGGCGGCAAGATGAGGCGCCAGCTCAAACCTGCAAAAAACAGCACCGCCAAACCGGTGCTGAGGACCAACAAGGCGGTGCCCAGGTCGGGTTGTTTCATGATCAATCCGACAGGGACGATGAGCAAAGCGCCGGCCACGGCAAAGTCCAAGGGGCGCAACTGACCTTCGCGCTTTTGAAACCACCAGGCCAGCATGAGGGGCATGGCTATTTTGAGTATTTCGCTGGGCTGAATCACGATGCCCACATTGAGCCATCGCCGGGCGCCCTTCTTGGTAATGCCAAAAATGGCTACTGCAATGAGCAACAGCACGCCGACGGTGTAAATGGGCACGGCCAGGCTCATCAGGCGCTGCGGCGGGATTTGAGCCACCACAAACATGATGCCCCCGGCAATCAGCATGTTGCGACCGTGATCGACAAATCGCGTGCCATGGTCATAGCCGGACGAGTACATGATGAGCATGCCGGCGCACGCCAATATAAAGATGGCAAAGGCCAAAGGACCGTCAAACCCTGCAAATAAATGAAGGAATCGGGACAACCAGCTGGGCTTTTCAATGACGCGGGACATGCCTCAATTATCCTTTGCTTCGGCAGAATTAATGGCTTTCCCTTTAAATTTGAATCCCTTCAGGACAAGCCTGAGGCCTGCGCATGGGACAATCGAGCCCATGTATTTATTGTTTGAAGAAGCCGGCAAGTTTGTTGCCGGACGAGTCATGTCAGAGGCTGAAGCTTCTGTACAAGTAGAACTGGACAGCGGCAAGCGGGTCAAGGTCAAAGGTGCCAACGTGCTTTTGAAATTTGACAAACCTGCCCCGGCCCAGTTGCTGGCCGACGCCACCACCATCAGCCAAAGCATTGAGCTAGACCTGGCTTGGGAGTTTGCGCCCGAGACCGAGTTCGGTTTTGCCGATGTGGCGCGCGAGTACTTCAATGCCGATGCCTCGACTGCACAACAGGTCGGGGCCTTGATTCGCCTGTACGAAGCTCCGCATTACTTTCGCCGGGCTGGCAAGGGTCGTTTCAAAAAAGCCTCTGCAGAAACGGTGCAATTGGCTTTGGCCGGCATCGAAAAGAAAAAACAAATTCAAGCACAAATTGAAAGCTGGTCACAGGCGTTGATAGCGGGCCAATGCCCGGCACCCATCAAAGAGCAGCTTTACAAAATTTTGTTTCGTCCCGACAAAAATGCACCCGAGTACAAAGCGGTGGTCGAGGCAAGTCGCACCAGCCAAACGGCGCCGCTCACCTTGCTGCAAAATGCCGGCGCCATTGCCAGCGCTTATGACTTCCATTGGCAGCGCTTTTTGTTTGACAATTTTCCCAAGGGCACGGGCTTTCCAAAATTGGATGCTCCCGTCATTGCGCAAGAATTGCCTCTGGCGCCTGTGCAAGCCTATTCCATCGACGACTCACAAACCACAGAAATCGACGACGCGCTGTCGTTGCAAGGTTTGGGCACAGGCCAAGTGGTGGTGGGCATTCACATTGCGGCACCAGGTTTGGCCATTGAACCCAGCAGCGCCATCGACAACGTAGGTCGCAATCGTTTGTCCACGGTGTACATGCCTGGCTACAAAATCACCATGCTGCCAGACGAGGTGGTGCAAAGCTACACCTTGGCCGAGGGCCAAGCATGCCCCGCAGTGTCTCTGTATGTAAGCTTTGACGAAGCCACACTCAGCATTCAACACAGCGAAACCAAATTGGAGCGCGTGCCGATCAGAGCCAACTTGCGCCACGATCAACTTGACCAGTGGGTCACACAAGCCTGGTTAGAAGACCTCTCACCAACTGCACGCGAGGGCGAACCTCAACTGCCCATCGCACACACCGAACTGGCGTTTTTCTGGCGCTTGGCGCAACACCTCAAAGCAGGTCGTGAAGTGGTGCGCGGCAAGCCCGAAAACTTCAATCGCCCCGACTACAACTTCCGCTTGGTACGCGACAACAAGGACACGCCCCCAACGGGTCAAGAAGCAGTCCAAATTTCGGTGCGCCAACGTGGTGCGCCACTTGACCTGATCGTGGCAGAAGCCATGATTTTGGCCAACAGCACTTGGGGCCAATGGCTTGCCAGTTTAGGCGT
>JBDLWA010000110.1:0-11247 GCA_039804505.1 Pseudomonadota bacterium | reverse complement strand
CCCTCAAAATTTGCAAAGGCTGGGAAAGCGTTCCCGACGCACGCTGGCCTGCTGAGCAAATGAAAGCCGTGGGTACCCTTCGGAAGGAACTTCCTGAAGGGCAAATGGATTTGACTTTTGAAGAGTACCATCCAAACGGCACGCGCTATGACTCACCTAACGCGCCCATCGCCTTGGATTACTTTCCCTACAACCGCTGTGATGTTTTCAAGTGCAGCACATGCCAATGTGCTGTCTTGAAGTACACCGAGTACGGCGGGTATTACGTCGACAACCGAGCCAGATTGGTCGAGCCAGCCACCATCGTGGCGCGACCAGCTGAGGCTTGAGCCGCCACCACATCGGCCACCATGTCGGCTGTCACGGCAGACAAAGTCCATCCCAAGTGACCATGACCCGTGTTGTAAAACACATTGGCGGCTTGACCGCGTCCCACGCGCGGCATCATGTTGGGCATCATGGGGCGCAGACCGGCCCATGGCACCACGGAGCGGGTGTTGATCTTAGGAAAACATTGGTTGACCCAATCCACCAGGGGCTTGATGCGGTCTGCACGGATGTCACGGTTATAGCCATTGAACTCTGCAGTGCCTGCAACACGGAATCGGTCATCGCCTAATCGACTGGTGACCAATTTGGTTTCGTCGTCGAGTAAGCTGACCTGCGGCGCACCAGCTTGGCTTTCTGCATCGTTCAAGTTGACGGTAATTGAGTAACCCTTCACAGGGTAAATGTTCACGCGATCACCCAACTGCGCTGCAAACTGTTTGCTGGCCACACCCGCACACACCACCACGCCATCAAAGGTGTGTACGCTGTTGGGAGCATCGCTGTGCGCCACGGTGATCACTGCTTGCTGATTGTCGGATTTAATGCTGACCACATCTTGGTCATACAAAGTGCGAACGCCCAATCGTTTCACGGCCTGTGCCAAGCCATTGGTGAACTTGTGAATGTCGCCTGTGGAATCGCTCTCTGTGAAGTAACCACCATAGTAGTTGCCCGCTAATGTGGGTTCGATGGCTTTCATTTCTGTGGGTGTGACGGCATGGCGGGGCAGGCCGCCTTTGGCCAACATCTCCGACACTTTGCCGGCATGGTCAAAGCCTTTTTTGTCACGGTAGATGTGCAAGATGCCTTGCTTCTTCAAATCGAAGTCAATGTTTTCTTCTTGCGCCCAGGCGAACAAATGCTGTCGTGCTGCCACGGCCAGTTTGGTGGTTTCGATGGTGTTCTTTTCATAGGCTGTCATGGATGCCATGAATTCTGCAAACCAAGAAATTTTGTGCCAGCTGGGCTTGGGGTTGACCAACAAGGGGGCATCGCTTTTGAGCATCCACTTGAGGCCTTTGATGATGGTGGAGGGGTGCGTCCACACCTCGGCATTGGAAGCAGACAGTTGCCCGCCGTTTGCAAATGAAGTTTCCATAGCTGCATAGCGATGGCGTTCAAATAAAGTGACAGCGAAGCCGCGTTTGGCCAAAGCATAAGCAGTGGTGACGCCGGTAATGCCGCCGCCCACAATAGCGATTGTTTTCATGAAGAAGGTCTTTCAAAACGTCGAAGGGTGGAGCCATGACACATTTGTGCCTATGGCGCCCCTTCTGTTTTGGACCTGAGAGATTCACAACCTAGGTTGCTTGCTCCTGCGGTGGGTTCACGGACGAAAGCGTGAACCACTCTTCAGAATTGAGCGTGACATCGGTCCTTTTGCCTGAGAGTTTCCGGGGCGGTTGCTCCTTCGGCGCTGCACTTACGTGCAGTCTCTCCCGATGTCACGGGATTTAAAAATCAAGTTTTCAAATAGCTCTTAACCAAGTGTATCCAATAATCAGAGCCAGTGGCAATGTTGTCATCATTGAAGTCGTAGCCAGGGTTGTGCACCATGCACGCACCCGCAGAGTCACCGTCGCCGTTGCCAATGAGCAAATAACTGCCAGGCACTTTTTCCAACATGAAGGCAAAGTCTTCACTGCCTGTTAGTGGCGGGCCATTCAAAACCACACGATCTGGTCCCACCAAATCCAAAGCCACTTGCCTTGCAAAATCGGTTTCGTTGTCAGAGTTCACCAACACGCAGTAGCCTTCTTTCCAGTCCACTTCGGCTTTGACGCCAAAGCTTTCGGCTTGTGAAGTGGCAATGGTTTTGATGCGTTGCTCAAGCAATTTGCGCACACCAGGATCCAAAGCGCGCACACTCAATTCAAGGGTGGCCAAGGCGGGAATGACGTTGTTGGCTTTGCCCGCTTGGATCGAACCCACAGTGACCACGGCTGTGTGCAGTGGGTCGACATTGCGAGATACCACTGTTTGAAGTGCCATCACGATAGAGGCTGCGGCCACCAAAGAATCTGACGCGCGGTGCGGCATACCGCCATGTCCGCCCGTGCCCATGACGCGAATGGTGACGTAGTCACTGGACGCCATGGCGCTGCCACTGCGAAACACAAATTTGCCGACCGGTACGCCCGGCATGTTGTGCATGGCAAAGATGGCGTCGCAGGGGAAGCGTTCAAACAGGCCGTCTTGCATCATGCGCAATGCGCCGCCGCCGCCTTCTTCTGCAGGTTGAAAAATAAGATTCAACACGCCATCGAATTCAGCGTTGTGCGCCAACTCATGCGCTGCTGCCAGCAACATGGCGGTGTGGCCATCGTGACCACATGCGTGCATCAGTCCAGGCTTGGTGCTGGTCCATTCAGCGCCAGAAGCTTCTTGAATGGGGAGTGCATCCATGTCGGCGCGCAAGCCCACACTGCGTGTGCTGGTGCCACGTTTGAGGGTGCCCACTACACCTGTACCGCCTAGACCACGGTGCACTTCATAGCCCCAAGCTTCCAGCTTGTTGGCCACCAACTCAGCCGTGCGGTGTTCTTCAAATGCCAACTCGGGGTGGCGGTGAATGTCACGCCTGAGTTGGATGAATTCACCCAATCGTGCTGTAAGGGCCTCGCGCAGGTAGGTCATGCTTATTGGGGTTGCAAGTTGATGGACTTGGCAATGGCGCGGAACTGAGCTGTGCCATCTGCATAAGCTTTGTCAACGGCTTGCAAAGACAAAGGCTTGGCCACCAGTTGGTTGTTGGCTTCTAAGCCATTGCGAACGGCGGGATCGCTCAAAGATTCAGTGATGGTTTTGTGAATCACTTGAACAATGGCTTCAGGCGTGTCTTTTTTGACAAAGTAGCCCGTCCAAATATTGAAGGTGAAGTTTTTGAGTGTCTTGCTTTCAGAGATGGCTGGGTAAGACTTCACAGACTCTAAGCGCTCACTGTTCAACATGGCCAAGACTTTGATCTTGCCTGTCTTTTGCAGTTCGTCATAAGCCTTACCAAACGGTGCCAAGAAGATGTCAACCTGGCCACCAATCAAATCTTGGTTGGCAGGCGCCGCGCCTTTGTAAGGGACATGCGTCATGGGGATGTTGGTGATCTTGGACAGGTGCTCACCCAACAAATGGTAGAAAGAGCCTGGACCCACACTGGCGTAAGTGATCGGGCGGCCTGCTTGGGCTTCTTTGCGAGCGTATTCGATAAATTCGTCGACAGTGTTCACGGGCAAATCTTTGCGGGCCAAGAAGCCAATTTGTGCGGTGGCAATCATTTGCACTAAGCGGAAGTCTTCGCTCTTGAACTTCACAGCCGAGATGGCCAAAGGGGCCAAGATCAACTCATTGGGCGAACCTTGAAAAATGATCTGACCGTCAGAGGGAGCGTTCAATACCTTTTGAGCGGCAATGGCACCACTGGCACCACCCAGGTTGTCAACGATCACGGTTTGTCCCAAATGCTTTGAGAGGGTGTTGTTGACCGTGCGGGCAATCACATCAGAAATGCCACCGGCAGGGTAGGGCACCAACAAGGTGACAGGTTTTGTGGGGTAGTTTTGCGCGAAAACTGAACCTGCCAACAGCAGTGTGGCCAATGCGGTCACGGTTTGCTTGATGCTTTTATCAATGACTGAGTACATGCTGCATTTCCTTTTTGGGTGAGTGATGACCTCATCGTAGAAACGGCTTGAATCCAAGTCCAATGCATAATAATATGAATTAGCATGACTTTTATGCATGGAGGAGGCGCATGACCTTGGTTCAACTGAAACACTTTATCGAACTGGCTTCGAATGGCTCCTTTAGCAAGTCGGCCGACAAGCTTTTTTTGACGCAACCTGCGCTCAGCCGCAGCATCAAATCTTTAGAGGAAGAATTGGGGCAAGCTTTGTTTGACCGGGTGGGGCGCAAAAACGAACTCACGGCCTACGGTCAGCACATCTTGCTGCAAGCGCGCGACTTGGTCGATGCGGCGAACAATTTGAAACAAAGTGGCAAGCAACTCTTGTCGGGCCAAACAGGGCAAATCAAACTGGGCTTGGGTTCTGGACCAGGTGCATTGTGGATGACGCCACTGCTCACGTTCATGGCCAAGGAGTGCCCGGGTGCGCGTTTGGAAATTGCACGCGGTGCCACAACCCTGTTGGTTCAACAATTGCGCGACAGGGTGTTGGATGCATTGATTTTGGACATCCGTTCACTCAGCCCGGCGATTGATTTGAAAGTAGAGCCCTTGTGCGAATTGCCAGGCGCTTTCATGTGCAGCAAAAAACATCCCTTGGCCAAATTAAAAAGCGTGACCTTGTCGCAGGTACTGGCATACCCCGTGGCTTCAACGCCTTTGAGTGATGAAGTGGCCAGAGTGTTGGTGGAGCGCTATGGCGCACAAGCGCACCCTGACCAGCTGATTCGTTTGCGCTGCGAAGAGGTGTCAAGTTTGTTGGATGTCGCCAGAAACACGCACACGGTGGTGGTCGCCGTTAGGGCCTTGGCGCCCGATTTGGTGGAGCTGCCCATGACGCCTGCTTTGCGGGCTAATGCGCGTTTTGGATGGGTCAGTTTAAAGTCGAGGTCAGAGTCGCCTTTGGCAAGCTTGCTACAGCAGGCTGCGCGCAATATTGCCGCGTAAATTGCGGGTAATTACCCAAGCTGTGATGTTGAGATTGTGCGTAGGATGCTTCTCATGAACTCTTGTCATCTTCGCCCCACTTTCAAATCCATCTCTGTTTTCGGCCTCTTGCTTGCAGCCAGTGGCAGTGTTTGGTCTCAAACTTCTGACTGCGCTAGTTTTGCAAGCGTTGCGCCGCCTGGCATGACCTTGAAAACTGAGTTGATTGCAGGGGATACCCTGAGACCGCCGGGCGCCACATCAGGCCCCTTGTTGGTGGCGCATTGCAAAGTATCGGGACGCATGGCTGAGCGAACCGGACAAGATGGCAAGGCTTATCACATTGGTTTTGAGCTGCGTTTGCCAACCGCTTGGAATGGTCGATTTTTATACCAAGGTGGCGGCGGTAACGATGGCATCGTCAGGCCTGCAGTGGGCCCACAAGCCGCTCCAGGTTACGCGCTGAACCGAGGCTTTGCAGTCGTCACCACCGATGCAGGTCATCAAAACCCAACAGCAGATTTTGGCTTCGATCCCATTGCCCGTACCGACAACGCCTACAACGCGCACGACAAAGTCGCGGTGACAGCCAAAGATTTAATTCGTCAGTATTACAGCAAGCCCGCAGACCGCTCTTACTTCATTGGCTGTTCTGGCGGTGGCCGTCAAGCCATGATGTTCACACAACGCTTCCCAACTTATTTTGACGGTGTGATTGCCATGGCGCCGGCCATGCGCGTGTCGAAGGGTGCCACAGTTGCTGCCGCATGGGACACCCAGACTTTGCAGTCGATTGCGCCATCGGGAGCTGATGGCAAACCTGTCTTGAGTCAGGCTTTGTCGGATGGTGACCTGGCATTGGTGCGCAAAGGCATCTTAGATTCTTGTGATGCGCTGGATGGTGCCGCAGATGGCTTGGTGTCCAATCCTGCAGCCTGCAAATTTGATGTCAGTGCATTGCAATGCAAAGGCGCAAAAGACGCTTCGTGTTTAGCGCCAGCGCAAGTCGGTGCATTGAAAAAGATGTTCGCTGGCCCGAAAACTTCTGAAGGCAAACCGCTGTATTTTTCTTGGCCATGGGACCCAGGCATGGGTCATCCCAGCAACGATTGGCGCATGTGGAAGTTGGGCAATTCACCCACCGAAAAAGCAAACTCGCGCCATGTCTTTTTAATGGAAGATGCGTTGCAAGGTTACTTTGTGACGCCACCCGATCGCAGTTTGAGCATTTACAAATTTGACTTTGACCGCGATCCTCAGCGCATGGATGCGCACTCATGGATTTTCAACACGGCAGACGACGTGACGTTGGCAGGGTTTCAGGCCAAAGGTGGCAAACTGATGTTCATTCACGGCTTGGCCGATCCCATCTTCTCAGCCCATGAAATGGTGGACTACTACCAACGTTTAACAGCGCAAAACGGCGCTAAAACGCAAGACTTTGCCAAGCTGTTTTTAGTGCCAGGCATGGGGCATTGCGCAGGCGGAGCGGCCACAGACAGCATCGATGGCTTGGGCTCTTTGGTGAACTGGGTTGAAAAAGGCCAAGCGCCTCAATCTGTGCCAGCAAGTGGTACGGTTGTGTTCCCTGGTCGCACACGCAATTTGTGCGCTTATCCACAGTCTTCACATTACAACGGCACGGGCAGCCTAGAAGACGCTGCCAACTTCAGCTGCCGTTAAGCCGCAACCTGATAGCCCTCGTCAGCAATGACGTGGGCCAAGGCTTCACGCGCTTTGTCGCTGTCAACTTGTACTTTGTTGGCTGCACGATCAATGGCCACCTTGGCTTCTGGATCGAGTCGTGCGATGGCTTTTTTAACGGCCATTTCGCAATGCCCGCAGGTCATGCCTTCAACTTGAAATGTGTGATTCATCACTGAGAACTCCTAAAACGATGTAACCTTGGCTGATGTCTGAATTGTCCTGCGATATTGGTATTGGTGGAATGACTTGCGCTTCATGTGTTGCGCGGGTGGAACGAGCCATCGGAAAATTGACCGATGTCAAAGAAGTCAGCGTCAATTTGGCCACTGAATCGGCTAGAGTCACCTGGAAAACGTCAGATGCAACTGCGGCCAATCCCCAAGAGCAGCAAGCACGCTTAAGACGTGCTGTTCGCGATGCAGGGTACGAGCCGCTTGCCGCAGAACATTTAGAACAAGCACCGGCTGGCGCATGGTCGGGCTTTGGGCCGGTTGCTTGGGGCCTGTTGTTCAGTGCACCGTTGGTCTTGCCCATGTTGGGCGATGCCTTGGGGCAGCATTGGATGCTGCCTGCCATGTGGCAATTTTTGCTGGCGACGCCCGTGCAATTTATTTTAGGTGCGCGCTTTTACAAAGCAGGATGGCATGCGCTGCTGTCGGGTAGCGGCAATATGGATTTGTTAGTGGCCATTGGCACCACTGCAGGTTGGATGTTGTCGATGTGGTTGTGGCTCACCGCAACCGAGGGCCACATGGTGCATTTGTATTTTGAAGGCTCGGCTGTCGTCATTACCTTGGTTTTGCTGGGCAAGTGGTTAGAGGCGCGCGCCAAACGCCAAACCACAGATGCCATTCGCGCGCTGCATGCACTGCGTCCAGAAAAGGCACGCATCATCACGCCCGATGGTGAACTTGAAATTCCCATTGAAGAGTTGCTGCTGAACGATCGCATGGTGGTCTTGCCTGGCGAACGCTTTGCAGCAGATGGCGTGGTGCTGGAAGGCCAAACTCAAGTGGATGAGGCCATGCTCACGGGCGAACCTTTGCCTGTGCACAAAAGCGTGGGCTCGCGCGTAACGGGCGGCAGTATCAATGGAGAAGGGCGATTGTTGGTCACTGTCAGTGCAACCGGCACGGCCACCGTGTTGGCCAACATCATTCGTTTGGTGGAAGATGCCCAAGCCGCCAAAGCGCCTCTGCAAAGATTGGTTGACCGGGTGTCCGCCGTGTTTGTGCCAGTGGTCTTGGTGTTGGCGCTCATCACTTTCTTGGCATGGTGGCTGACGGGGCACAGCGTGGAGGTTTCGCTCATTCACAGCGTGGCAGTGTTGGTCATAGCCTGCCCTTGTGCTCTGGGCTTGGCCACACCTGCAGCCATCATGGCAGGCACAGGTGTGGCTGCAAAGCACGGTATATTGATCAAGGATGCGCAAGCCTTAGAAATTGCTCACCAAGTGGATACTGTGGCTTTTGACAAAACAGGTACTCTGACAGTGGGTCAGCCTCGTTTGATTTCATTGACGCCAGTCGAAGGAGACGTTTCCAATTTTCCAGAGTCTGATGCGCAAATATTGCTGTTGGCCGCCAGCCTTCAAAGTGGCAGCGAACACCCCTTAGCGCATGCCGTTGTGCAAGCTGCTAAAGCGCAGGGATTGACATTCGTTACGCCAGAAAACGTCAAGGCCGTGCCAGGTTTTGGCAGCGAAGGTCGCGTGCAAGGGCGCAACCTGTTGCTAGGCAGTTTGCGTTGGATGGCAACGCTTGAAGTTTCTTCGGGCACTTGGCAATCTCAAGCCGCAGCCTTGCAATTGCAAGGGGCTACGGTCTCAGTGCTGGCACAACGCACAGAAACGGGTGTTTTGCCATTGGCTGTGTTGGCGTTTGGTGATGAGCCCAAGCCAGGCGTTCAAGCGGCGTTAAATTTGTTGCGGCAGCGTGGCCTTCGCTTAGTGATGATTTCGGGCGACAACCAAGGGGCCGCTCAAGCCATGGCTGTGCGTTTGGGCTTGAGGCCTGAAGAAGTTTTTGCCGATGTCCTGCCTGGCGACAAAGCGGCCTTGGTTAAAAAGTTACAGCAAAACGTTTCAAACCCTCAAGGCAAGCCTCATGTGGTGGCCTTTGTAGGCGACGGTATCAACGATGCACCAGCATTGGCCGCGGCTGATGTGGGACTGGCCATGGCCAATCTAAATGCCGATGGTCAACGAGGCGGCACGGATGTGGCGATGCAAGCGGCAGGCATCACCTTGATGCGGGGTGATATAGCGTTGGTGGCTGGCGCGTTCGACATTTCCGCCAGAACCGTTTCTAAAATTCGTCAGAATTTATTTTGGGCCTTTGCCTACAACGCAGCAGGCATCCCTTTAGCTGCATTGGGTTACCTAAGCCCTGTGGTGGCAGGTGCCGCCATGGCGCTGAGTTCAGTGAGCGTGATGACCAACGCTTTGTTACTCAAACGCTGGAAGCCCTAGTTCTTTTGAAACTACTTCGGTATCTTCCTGAGATACCAAATCACGGTATGCATGCCAAGTAGCATGCCCTACCCAAGGGGCAGTCACGATCAGCAAGGGTTTGAAAAACACCAACGCCAAACCAATCAAAACCACAATGCAGGCGCCCCACACCATGCAAACCAAGGTGTTGTTCCATAGTGCATTGGCACTGGTGAAAATTGCGGTGAGTGCGTCGGTGGGGCGGTCTATCAACATGGGCACTGAGACGATAGAAATCGCAAAGGCAAAGGAAGCAAACACAGCGCCTACGCTGGCCCAGACCATCAGAAACTCCAAGTTCTTGGCTGAGGCAATTTGAGAAAATAAACTTTGCAGGTGTGGATATTCTTGGTCTGCAAACAAAGCAAACACCACAATTGAAACGCGTGCCCACACGATCATGAGAAACGTCAACATCACTGCAAAAAAGACAATGGATTTCCAGTTTCTTAACCACGCTTTTGTACTGCTGAAAAGGCGGGTGTTTTCACCGTTTTCAACTTGACGCGACAGCTCATAAAGTCCGGTGCAGACAATGGGGCCCAGCAAAAAGAAGCCAGCCGTGAGTCCCATGGTGACCTTCCAATAATTGGCATAGACCATAGAGAGGGCGTAGCCAAACAAGACAAAGACCAAGCCATAAAACGCCCCTGCAAAATAAGTGGTACGCAGGTCAGAGAAGCCCTTGGCGAGCCATGTGAAGGGGCTTTGAAGTGGTAAGTCTGTGCGAATGCTTGGCATGAGGGTTCACCTTTTTTCACCATTAGCAGATGAACCAAAGTCTATGAACTTTGAACGCGCATCGATATTGGGACTTACATCATGGCGCCTTCTCAAGCGGGAGGCGCATGCGGCAATCCAAAATTGACTTAAGTCAAGATGTAATGGTCGAGTAGCAATACCGCGAAGAGTGCGGTCAGGTGGACGAGAGAAAAACGGAAAGTTTTTCTGGCCAATTCGTCTGAATATTTTTTCAGCAAAGCTACGGCATAAGCAATGAAGCCAATGCTTAAAACCACAGCGCCGGCCAGATAAATCCAAGAGCTCATGCCAAACGCAAAAGGCATGAGGCAGGAAGCGGCCAACAAAAAGGTGTAAAGCAAAATTTGAAGACGCGTAAATTCATTGCCATGTGTGACGGGCAACATGGGCAAACCAGATTTTCGATAGTCTTCGACCCGATACAAGGCCAATGCCCAAAAATGGGGCGGTGTCCAAAGAAAGATAATCAAAAATAGAATGGCTGCTTCAGCGCCCACTTCACCCGTCATGGCTGCCCATCCCAACACGGGCGGCATTGCGCCAGAGGCGCCGCCAATCACGATGTTTTGCGGCGTCATAGGCTTGAGAATCAGGGTGTAGATGACTGCGTAGCCCACAAAAGTGGCAAAGGTCAACCACATGGTGATGGGGTTGATCCAGATGTACAAAATAACAGAGCCAATGGTGCACAGGGTTGCAGAGAAGATCAGGGCCTGCATGTCCGACAACTCTCCCTTGGCCGTTGGGCGCCATGATGTGCGGCGCATCTTGGCATCAATTGTCTTCTCGACCAAACAATTGAACGCAGCAGCAGCACCGGCCACTAACCAGATGCCCAAGCTAGCCAAAGCCATTCTTTGCCACTCGTCCCATGTGGGCAGTCCGGGTACCGCCAACACCATACCGATCAGTGCACAAAACACAATCAGCTGAATAACCCTTGGCTTAGTGAGTGCGTTGTACTGTTTAAAAAGAGGACCGATGTTCATTTGAGACTTTGTTTAGATAATGGCGGCAGGAGCAAATTTGCGAATCTCAATGCGAATGAATATAACTTCAGAAAGTAAGTTTTTTGTAATATTTAAACAATGCTTGTTTAGCATGCTCAACGGGGTTGTCACCGAATGAGCGCAAAGCCAACTATGTATAATATTTGATTTAGATCAACCACAACTAATTTTTTCAGAATGCGTCCCATGAGTTTCAAATCTTTTGCCATTGCGGCAGCTTTGTTCGCGGGCATGGCTGGCCAAATGTCAGTCGCGCAAGACCTTAAGGGCGATGTGCAAGCTGGAGAGAAAAAAATTGCCATGTGCATTGGTTGCCACGGCATTGTTGGCTACCAAGCCAG
>JBDLWA010000109.1:0-3962 GCA_039804505.1 Pseudomonadota bacterium | reverse complement strand
GAAGTCTTGGCCGGCACACCCAACGGCAGACTCCACAAAAATTTGGTGGAGAAAAAGTTAGCCGTCAACATCAGCCCTTGGAACTTCGATTTGGCCGAGCGCGGTTATGTCCTGTTCATGGCCGAGCTCAACAAAACACAAAACCTGAGCGAAGCGCGTCAAGTGATCTTGAAAGAGTTGGAGGGGTTACAAAAGAACCCCGTCACCGAAGCTGAATTGAAGCGTGCCAAAGCCAGTCTTTTGAGTGAGATTGACAAGATCATCAACGACCCCCAAAAACTGGCGGTGCAAATGTCTGAGTCCATCGCCAACGGCGACTGGCGTCTCTTCTTCTTGCAACGCGACCGCATTGAAAATTTGAAGCTTGAAGATCTGCAGGCTGTTGCCTTGAATTACTTCAAAGAAAGCAATCGCACCTTAGGTCAATTCATCCCAACTTCTACACCCGACCGCAGCAAATTGCCTGAGGCCCTAGATGTCAGCAAATTGGTAGCCGATTACAAAGGCAAAGCCGCTGCCAGCGAAGGCGAAGTCTTTGACATCAGCCCCGCCAACATTGAAAAGCGCACACAGCGCTTGGCCTTGTCCAATGGCATGAAGCTCATCCTCACGCCGAAGAAAACACGTGGCGAAACGGTCAGTGGCAATTTCACATTGCGCTTTGGCGATGAAAGCACTTTGTTCAACCAAGCCACCACCGCCAGTCTCACCGCCAGTTTGTTAATGCGTGGTGCGGGCAATTTGCAACGTGCAGAAATTTCGGCCAAACTCGACGAACTCAAATCACAAGTTGAAGTCGCTGGCAACGGCCAAACTGTCACGGTTCGATTTGACTCACTGCGCAAAAACTTGCCCGAAGTGCTCGCCCTCATTCGCGATATTTTGCGCAAGCCCACAATGGCTGCCAAAGAGTTTGATCTCTTGGTGCAAGAAAGTACCGCAGGTCTGGAAAGCCAGCGAAGCGAACCCAACGCGATGGGCTCATTAGCCATGGCGCTAGCGCTGGATGTCTACAAAAAAGGCGATGTGCGTGCCGCCCGCACTTTGGATGAATCCATTGCTTCGCTCAAAGCCGCTAAGCTTGATCAGATCAAGCAGTTTCACAGCACTTATTATGGCGCCAGCAACAGTGAATTTGCCTTGGTGGGTGACTTCGACAGTGACACCATCAAAGCTCAGTTGACGCAACTCTTTGGCGATTGGAAAAGTCAAAAATCCTACACACGGTTGAAAGCCGAACCGAAAGCGCCCAAAGGGCAAGCCATTCAATTGGAAGCACCCGACAAAGCCAATGCCTTTTACTTAGCAGGACTGCCTTTGGCCTTGCAAGACACGCAAGCAGAGTACGTTCAACTGCAATTGGCCAATCGCGTCCTGGGTGGTGGTACGAAGTCTCGTCTGTTTGACCGACTGCGTCAAAAGGATGGCTTGAGTTACGGTGCAGGCAGTCAGCTCACCGCCAGCGCCTTTGAGCCTTCAGGCATGTGGGTCTTGTATGCCATTTATGCCCCGCAAAACTTGGCAAAACTAAAAACAGGTGTCCAAGAAGAGTTGGCCAAGTTTGTCAAAGACGGCATCACGGCTGAAGAATTGGCCGATGCCAAAAAGGGCTGGCAAGAAGAGCGCAAGATTAGCCGTGCACAAGATCGCTCTCTGGCAGCCGGACATGTGGCGCAAACAGCGGCCAACCGCACCCTGGCATTCGTTGAAAAAGTGGATGCTCAAATTGAGGCCACCACCCTCGAAGAAGTGAATGCAGCCATTCGCAAGGCCTTGGATCCTGCCAAGTTCTTGAATGTTTATGCAGGTGACTTTGCGGCAGCTGCCAAAAAGTAATTTTCCTGTCTCCATGAAAAAAGCCGCGCTTCTTTCGAAGCGCGGCTTTTATTTTGAACTGAAGAGAATCAGTTTGGCACTTTACCTTCTACGCCTTTGACGTAGAACTTGATACCGCCCAAGAACTTGTCGTCAGCGACAGCATCTTTGGCCAACACTTCTTTACCGTCTTGGCCCACGATAGGACCTTTCCAGATCACGAAGCTACCGTCTTTCAGACCGGCCTTGATTTCGTCGACTTTCTTCTTGGCATCTTCAGGCACGTCAGCGGCCAGAGACACCATGTCGATGGCGCCTTCTTTCACGCCCCACCAGCTTTGACCCGTTGACCATTTGCCTTCGAGGGCTTCACCCACGGCTTTGATGTAGTAAGGGGCCCAGTTGATGACCGCAGAACCCAAGTGAGCCTTAGGACCGTAGGCCGTCATGTCGGAGTCCCAACCGAATGCGCGCTTGCCCATTTTCTCGGCTGTTTGCAACACTGCGGGTGAGTCGGTGTTTTGCATCAACACGTCGGCGCCGCCGTTGATCAAAGCGGTAGCCGCTTCAGTTTCTTTCGGTGGATTGAACCATTCGTTGACCCACACCACTTTGGTTTTCACTTTGGGATTGACGGACTGTGCACCCATGGTGAATGTGTTGATGTTGCGGATCACTTCAGGAATTGGGATAGACGCCACAACGCCCAAAGTGTTGGTCTTGGTCATCTTGCCTGCAATCACGCCGGCCATGTAAGCACCTTCGTACGTACGGCTGTCGTAAGTGCGCATGTTGTCGGCCGTTTTGTAACCGGTGGCATGTTCAAACTTGATTTCTTTGTTGTCGGCCGCAACTTTCAACATGGGGTCCATGTAACCAAAGGTGGTGCCGAAAATGACTTTATTACCTTGGCTGGCCAAGTCGCGGAACACGCGCTCAGCGTCGGCGCTTTCTGGCACTTTTTCAACAAAGCTGGTGACAATTTTGTCGCCAAACTCTTTTTCAACAGCCTTGCGAGCGTTGTCGTGTGCAAATGTCCAGCCACCGTCGCCCACGGGGCCAACGTAGGCAAACGCCACTTTCAAGGGCTCAGCCTTGGCAGCAGGCGCTGCAGGTGCGGCGGCTTCTTCTTTTTTACCGCAGGCGACCAAAACGGCCGCAGCAGTCAAAGAAATCGCGGCGATTTTAAGAACCGATCGCTTGTTCAGAACTGTCATGAAATTTCCTTTATGGATGAACAGGGTTGCACGAAAAAAAACATTATGAACCGGGATGGAAGGGTTTGCCTAGCGAAGCAGGCATGTTGATCCGAATCCAAGCCGGATTTCGTGAGATCAGCGCCAGCACCACAATGGTGGCAATGTACGGCAAAGCCGTGAGCCACTGGCTGGGAATTTGCACCCCCAAACCTTGCAAGTGAAACTGGAGCATGGTGACCCCACCAAACAGATAAGCACCCAGCAAAATACGCGCCGGCCGCCAAGTTGCAAAGGTGGTCAAGGCCAGAGCAATCCAGCCCTTACCCGCCACCATGCCCTCCACCCACAGCGGCGTGTAAGCCACAGAGATGTAGGCGCCCGACAGGCCACACAAAGCGCCCCCCGCAACGACCGCCAAAAAACGAATTCGACGCACCGAATAGCCCAAAGCATGCGCCGATTCGGGGGATTCGCCCACCGATCGCAGCACCAAACCTGTGCGTGTTTTGTAGAGGAACCACATCAAACCAAACACAAACGCAATGACGCCATAGACCAAGGGGTGCTGCTTGAAGAAGGCCGAGCCCAACAAAGGAATATCGGCCAAGAATGGAATTTCAAAGCTTGGGCGCTGGGGCAACTTTTCTTGCACATAGCCAATGCCCACAAAAGCAGAAAAACCCACGCCAAACAAGCTAAGGGCCAAGCCCGTGGCGTATTGGTTGGTGCTGAGATAAATGACCAAGCCACCAAAAATAGCCGCCAACACAGCACCCGCCCCCATGCCGGCCAAAAAACCCAAGGCATCGCTACCGGTATGAACCACCGTGGCAAACCCCGCAATGGCGGCGCACAGCATCATGCCTTCAGCGCCCAAATTGACCACGCCGGCTTTTTCGTTGATCAGCAAGCCCAAGGCCGCAATGGCCAAAACCGTGCCTGCATTCA
>JBDLWA010000108.1:0-7348 GCA_039804505.1 Pseudomonadota bacterium | reverse complement strand
GTGTGCGCGCCACTCACAAAGCCAGCTTCGTAAAGGGCTGGTGCAATGTACACGCCGCGGTCTAACAAGCCGTGGAACAAGGTGTTGAACTTGCTGCCATCGGTTTTCATCACTTGAGGATAGTTGCTAGGCAGGGTGGGCAACAAGAAGAAGCCAAACATGCCGCCTTCGCAGTCGCCCGCAAATGGCACACCTTCGGTAGCGGCAGCTGCAGACAAGCCATCAACCAATGAGCGTGTACGCGCGCTCAGGGCATCAAAGAAACCAGGCTTGCTAATTTCGGCCAAGGTGGCCAAGCCGCATGCAGTGGCCACAGGGTTGCCACTCAAAGTACCCGCTTGATAGACAGGGCCCAAAGGTGCCAGTTGTTCCATGACAGCGCGCTTGCCACCGAAGGCTGCCAAGGGCATGCCGCCGCCAATCACTTTGCCCATGACGGTCATGTCGGGCTCGAAGCCTGGAATGCTTTTGGCATAAACGCTTTGTGCGCTGCCCAGTGCCACACGGCAACCGGTCATCACTTCATCAAAAACCAACAAGGCGCCGTATTGGCCGCACAACTCGCGACAGCGTTTCATGAAGGGCACGCTGGCGCGCACAAAATTCATGTTGCCGGCAATGGGTTCAATCATCAGGCAAGCCAACTCGTTGCCGTGAATTTTGAAAGCATCTTCGAGCTGTTCAATGTTGTTGTACTCCAGCACCAAGGTGTGCTGCACCACCTCGGGGGGAACGCCTGCACTGGTGGGGTTGCCAAATGTGGCCAAGCCTGAACCAGCTTTGACTAGCAAGGCATCGGCATGGCCGTGATAGCAACCTTCAAACTTGATAATTTTGCTGCGACCTGTGGCGCCGCGGGCCAAGCGCAAGGCGCTCATGCCGGCTTCGGTGCCCGAGCTGACCAAACGCACCATGTCCATGGACGGAACCAATTTGAGCAAGGCTTCGACCAACTCTACTTCGCGCTCGGTGGGGGCGCCAAATGAGAAACCGTCGAGGGCGGCCTTTTGCACGGCTTCCAACACGGCAGGATGGCCGTGACCCAAAATCATGGGACCCCAAGAGCCGATGTAGTCGATGTATTTTTTGCCGTTGGCATCCCAGAAATAAGCGCCTTCAGCACGCTTCACAAAGCGAGGCGTACCGCCCACAGCGCGAAACGCGCGCACGGGGGAGTTAACGCCGCCAGGAATCACTTGGCGGGCACGTTCAAACAGGGTGTCGTTGAGGTCAGTGTTTTGTGTCATTGATAGGCATCTCAAAAAAATCTGCGTTCATATCGGGGCCTTCGCCCTCAACATCTTCATCGTCGGAATCGGGCAGGGCCCAGAATAATCGGTCTGGAATCACATGTCCCATGCCGGGTCTAAAACCCTCGTCCAAACAGCGGTCTAGGTAGTGCAAAGCTTCGCTGGCTGCGGCAGACAAATCCAGGCCGGTGGCCAACAAGGCGGCCAGCGCGGCGGACAGAGTTTCGCCAGCACCACTGAACACCGCTTCAATGCGTTCAAACTTCTCGTGGCCCACCATGGTTTCGGGGGTGGCCAAGACGTTGTCAATTTGTTGGTCGGTAGAGGACAAGCCTGTGACCAAGGTATACGGCACGCCCAATTCGGCGGCGGCCTTGGCAATGTCGCGCGGGCCAGGGTTCTTTTCGCTGGACCAATCGGGCAGCAACCAGCGGCGCAGGGTGCTGTGATGGCCTACCAACACGCTGGTTTGGGGCAACAACAATTCGCGGAAGGCATCGAGGTATTGATCGATTTGATCGTCTTCCCACCAAGACAAATTGGGCATGTACGCCACCACGGGTACACCGTCGTAATCGGCCGTGAGTTCGGCGATGATGCTTAAATTTTCAGCACTGCCGGCAAAACCGACTTTGATCACTTGGGGCGGAACGTCTTCCAAAATGGCCCGGGCTTGGTCGCCCACGGCTTCTTCGTCCAGCGGGAAAAAGTCAAAAACTTGGGCGGTATCGCGGGCATAGGCGCCTGTGAGCACGGGGAGGGCGTGAGCGCCCACCGAAGCAATGGCCAACACGTCAGCACTGATGCCGCCGGCGCCACTGGGGTCGCTGGCATTGAACACCAAGACGCAAGCGATGCTGGCTTCGTCTTCGGAGTCGGCCGCTGCTTCTAGCGGATCTGACGGTGGTAATGAAGTGGTCATGGGTTACAGTGAAGCCCGATACAATCGTTTCATTCTATTCGACACCGGATACACACTGTGACTGATACTAAAACTTGGATGTGCTTAATTTGCGGCTGGATTTACGACGAGGCCGCTGGTTGCCCTGAAGATGGCATTGCCCCTGGCACCGCCTGGGCGGATGTGCCCATGAACTGGACCTGTCCAGAGTGCGGCGCCCGCAAAGAAGACTTTGAAATGGTGGCCATTTAAGCCACCTTTTTCACCACGGCGTAACGCGCCAAGGTGGTTTCTCGGGCTTCTGCGTGGTTGACCACCGGCAAAGGATAGTCTTTGCCTAAGGTGATGCCCGCCGCTTGCAATGCCAGCGGTTTGGCCTCCCATGGGGCGTGAATGTCGGCCCCTTCCAAGCCCGCCAGCTGCGGCAAGTAGCGCTTGATGAATTTGCCCTGCGGGTCAAACTTCTCACTCTGCGTGACAGGGTTAAAAATGCGGAAATAGGGCTGCGCATCGCAGCCGCTAGAACTGGCCCACTGCCAGCCGCCGTTGTTGGCAGACAAGTCAAAATCGATGAGGTGCTGGGCAAAGTACTTTTCGCCCCAGCGCCAATCTACCCCTAAATCTTTGGTGAGAAACGACGCTACCACCATGCGCAATCGGTTGTGCATGTAGCCCGTTTGATTAATTTGTGCCATGGCGGCATCGACCAAGGGATAGCCCGTGCGCCCCTCGCACCAAGCCGCAAACAAAGCTTTGCCATGCGGGCCATGGTCCCATTGAATGGCGTCGTAGTCGGACTTGAAACTGCGCTCGGCCACGTGCGGGAAGTTGGCCAAAATTTGCGCATAAAAGTCGCGCCAAATGAGTTCGGACAACCACACGCTGGCGCCTTCGCTGCTTTTGTAACGGCGCCACGCTTCGGATGCCAACTGGCGAATGGACACCGTACCAAAACGCAGGTGAACGCTTAAGTAGCTAGGGCCTTTGACCGCCGGGAAGTTGCGGGTTTCTTCGTAGCGGTCGATGCGGTGTAAAAAATCTTCGAGCAAGGCCTGGGCACCCGAGACGCCGGTTTTGTAATGCAAAGCCGCCAGGTTGACCGCTTCGAAATCGATGTCGGGCAAGGTGGGCACCGGTTTTTGGTGGGCCTTGGGCCTTGGTGCCAGCGAGGCCGCGTGCTCGCCAACAGGGTAGGGGGCCAGATCTTCGGCTTGGACTTTTTTGAGCCAGGCATTTTTGTAGGGTGTGAACACTGTATAGGGGTTGCCCGCCAAGGTAAGTACCTCTTGGCGCTCAAACACCACATGGTCTTTGTAGGTGTGAAAGGCAATGCCGGCGTTGGCCAAGGCGCCGCGAACTTGGGCGTCGCGGGCCAGGGCGTGTGGCTCGTCGTCGTGGTTGGCAAAAACGGCCTGGGCTTCAATGTGTTTGGCCAGGTGTGCAATTTCTTTGAGGGGGCTGCCGTGCAACACGATGAGTCCCACTTGGGGCACCAGTTGGGCGTCTACCCCAGCCTGAAGGGCGGCCTGCCGCAAGAGCTGGTCCATTTCCACCAAAGACGCTTGGATAAAGGCCACCCGGCGATCTTTTCGGGGCAAATCGTTGAGGATGTCGGTGTCAAAGACAAAGACACACTGCACTTTTTGGCAGTTTTTGAGGGCGTGAAACAGGGCGGCGTTGTCGTCAACGCGTAAATCTCGCCGAAACCAGACCAAGCCGGTAGAAAAGGGTTTGTTCATGGGTTTGAGGCCGTTAAAATTGAAACATGTCTGCCGATTTTGCCTCCACTCAGCTTTCGCATCATTTTTTGATTGCCATGCCCGGTTTGGAGGACCCTACTTTTGCCAAGAGTGTGGTGTATTTGTGCGAACACTCCGAGCGGGGTGCCATGGGCTTGATCATCAACAAGCCCGGCGAACTCAGTTTGAAGCATTTGTTCGAGAAAGTCGAGTTGCCCCTGCACCGAGAAGACCTATTGCAATCCAATGTATTGCATGGGGGCCCCGTCCAAATGGAGCGTGGCTTTGTGTTGCACGAGCCCTTGCTTGAGAGCGATTCAGAAAATTCTGAAGCTAGTGAGGCGCCAGACTCTGGCGACGAGGTCACTGCCGACCCCCTCGACCCGACCGCTCCCGCTGCCAAAAACAACTCCATCTACGCCTCCACCTTAAGTGTGCCTGGCGGTTTGGCCATGACCACCTCCAAAGACGTGCTCGAAGCCATTGCCAACGGCTCTGGCCCCAAGCGGGTGCTGGTCACCTTGGGCTACGCCTCATGGGGCGAGGGCCAACTGGAGTCGGAAATTGTGGAGAACAGCTGGCTGACGGTGGAAGCCGACCCTAGCATCATCTTTGACACCCCCATTGAGCAGCGCTACGAAAAAGCGCTGGCGCTTTTGGGTTTGCAGCCCTGGATGTTGCTCACTGAGGCGGGCCACGCATGAGCCTAGACCAGGCGCTCTCTGTGCCTGCATCGGAGCAGAGTTTTTTAGCTTTTGATTTTGGGATGAAACGCACGGGCGTGGCCGTGGGCAACCGCATGCTGCGTCAAGCCACACCACAAGCCACCGTGGTGGCCGAAGGCGACGCTCGCTTTGCCCACATTGAAAAACGCATCAAAGAATGGGCGCCCGACGCCTTGGTGGTGGGTGTGCCTTTTCATCCCGACGGCGCCTCCCACGAGAACACGCTTCGCGCGCAAAAGTTTGCACGTCAACTGCGCGGGCGATTTGGTTTGAACGTCTACGAAGTGGACGAACGTTACAGCACCACCGAAGCCATTTCGGCGGGTGCCAAAGATGCCGACGCTGCGTCGGCTTGCATTATTTTGGAACAATTTTTAAGGAGTCTGCCTTGAGTGCATTGGCTTTGAATGCAGAGGCGCTGTACAGCGAACTCTTGCGCGGTGTGCGATCGATGTGCACTGCTGAAACCCGCTTGGTGGGCATTACTTCTGGCGGTGCTTGGTTGGCCGAGCGCTTGCAAAAAGATTTGGGCTTGAGTGGCAAGCACGGCAGCATTTCTTCGGCCATGCACCGCGATGATTTTGCGCAGCGCGGCTTGTCTGCGGGGGGTCAAACCAGCTTGCCCTTTGAAATTTTGGGTGCCGATGTCTTGATCTTGGACGATGTGCTGTACACAGGCCGCACCATTCGCGCCGTGATCAACGAGTTGTTTGACTACGGCCGTCCTGCCCAAGTGCGCTTGGCTGTGTTGGTCGACCGCGGTGGCCGCCAGTTGCCCATTCAAGCCGACTACGCAGCCGCGCGTGTGGCATTGCCGACGACGCAATCGTTGGCGCTGGCCCGACTGGCCAATGGCGAGTTCAGCTTTGAAGTTCAAGAAGACAACAGCACTGCAGGGAAACAATGACAATGCTCTACAAACGAAATCCCCAACTCAATAAAAACGGTGAACTGATTCACTTGCTGTCCACCGAAGGTTTGTCGCGCGACATCCTCACGCACATCCTCGACACGGCGGCCAACTTTGTGAGCGTCAGCGACCGCGAAGTGAAGAAGGTGCCTCTGCTGCGCGGCAAAAGCGTTTTCAACTTGTTCTTTGAAAACAGCACACGCACTCGCACCACCTTTGAAATTGCCGCCACGCGTTTGTCGGCCGATGTGATCAATCTGGACATTGCGCGATCATCTGCTTCCAAAGGCGAATCGCTGCTCGACACCATTGCCAACTTGTCGGCCATGGCGGCCGATATTTTTGTGGTGCGCCACTCTGAGTCAGGTGCGCCTTACCTCATTGCACAGCACGTGGCACCGCATGTGCACGTGGTGAATGCCGGTGACGGCCGGCACGCACACCCCACCCAGGGTTTGCTCGACATGTACACCATTCGTCACTACAAAAAAGATTTTGCCAACCTCACGGTGGCCATTGTGGGTGATGTGTTGCACTCTCGCGTGGCGCGTTCTGACATTCATGCGCTGACCACATTGGGCTGCGCCGAAGTTCGTGTGGTGGGTCCGCAAACCTTGGTGCCCTCCGACATGGCGCAAATGGGCGTGAAGGTGTTTCACAACTTGGAAGAAGGCATCAAAGATTGCGACGTGGTCATCACCTTGCGCTTGCAAAACGAGCGCATGAGCGGCGCTTTGCTCCCTTCCAGCCAAGAATATTTCAAACGCTTTGGCCTCACGCCTGAAAAACTGCAACTGGCCAAGCCCGACGCCATCGTGATGCACCCTGGCCCGATTAACCGCGGTGTAGAAATTGACTCAGCGGTGGTGGATGGTCCTCAAAGCGTGATCTTGCCGCAAGTGACCTTTGGCATTGCGGTACGCATGGCTGTGATGAGCATCGTGGCAGGGAATGAAGCCTAATTAGAAGAAATAGAAGAAGGACAAAGACCATGAAAATTTTGATTCAAGGCGGCCGCGTGATCGACCCCGCTAGCAAAACCGACACCGTGGCCGACGTGGCCATCGCAGACGGCAAAATTGTGGCCATTGGCAAAGCGCCTGCAGATTTTCAAGCGCAAAAAACCATCGATGCCAAAGGCCTGATCGTGATGCCAGGCTTGGTCGATTTGTCGGTACGCCTCAAAGAGCCCGGCCATGAACACGAAGGCATGCTCGACTCCGAATTGGCCGCGGCTGTGGCGGGTGGCGTGACCAGCTTGGTCTGCCCACCCGATACCGACCCCGTGTTGGATGAACCTGGCTTGGTAGAGATGCTGCGCTTCAAAGCAGAAAAGCTCAATCGCTCCAAGGTGATGCCTTTGGGCGCGTTAACGCGCGGCCTGAAAGGTGAAGTGCTGACTGAAATGGTTCAACTCACAGAGGCGGGTTGCGTGGGTTTTAGCCAAGCCGAAGTGGCCTTAGAAAACACGCAAGTGTTGCAGCGTGCTTTGCAGTACGCCAACTCATTTGGCTACACCGTGTGGCTGCGTCCCCAAGAATTGCATCTGGGCAAAGGCGTAGCCGCCAGTGGCCCCTTGGCTACACGCATGGGGTTGTCGGGCGTGCCAGTGGCCGCAGAAACCATTGCCTTACACACCATCTTTGAATTGCTCAAAAGCGTCAAAGCCCATGTGCATTTGTGCCGCATTAGCAGTGCCGCAGGTGTGGCCTTGGTACGCCAAGCCAAGGCAGAAGGCCTGCCAGTGACTTGCGATGTCAGCATCAACTCTTTGCACCTGACGGATGCCGATGTGGGTTACTTCGACAGCCGCGCGCGCGTGT
>JBDLWA010000107.1:0-7379 GCA_039804505.1 Pseudomonadota bacterium | reverse complement strand
TACCCCAGCCAACAATCGCTCGTATTGATCTGTAGATTGGCTGGATTCTTGAAACGACTCAAGCATTGGGGCCTCCAACAGATGAAAAACGCTCTAGTAACCAAGCGTTGATGACCGACTCATCCCAAGCGACTACACGTTCTGAAAGTCGGACAGGTAAAGGGAACTGCCCCCGCTGCATCAGACGGGAAATTTGAGTTTTACTCAAACCAGTCTGAGCCACCACTTTTTTTAATCGCGCTGCACGCAAAACTCTTGCATATTCCATAGTTTTCACCTTTCTTTAGGTGATTACATGGTGTCTCAAGAGACTGCATGGAAAAACTTTTTGGTATTTTTAGGGGGTAATTATTTCAAAAGCCAAATGCCAAGGACTCAAACGTTTTCATATACAACGTCAGCGACTCTTTTAAAAATACTTTTCAAGCTTTTGCCTACACGTATCCTTTCACTTGAGTCTTTGACCAGGTGCTGAATGCTATGTGATGTGTAGCTGTATTCAATCAAAAAATCCCCGAGCCCAAATCGCACAGCTTGAGCACTCAGGCTTCCGCCCTTTGGCAATCGAATACCTCTAATTTTCAAATCTATGAAAATATCTAATAGTTCGCTATAAAGCTGTATGCGGGAGTACCTGTTGTTTCCAACAGCTCTGGGCCCAATCACTTGATTCAGTAGTTTTAATTTGAGTTCCAAAAGTTCTTTGTTATCCCCAAAAAAGACGATTGGCTTTTTGTACTTAATCTGGTTTCTTGGTCTGCCGAGCGTACTTTTTTCAAAGTTTTCTCTTTCGCGCTTTGCAAGCCACACTTTATATTCTTCATCAGCAGCAACATTTTGAAGGTATACCTGCATGGGCAGTCCTTGTTGTTTTGCTGCTTTGATGTTTTGTTCGTTTTGATTTTGTATAGCTGTATCAATCACAGTAAGTCGCCCACTCGTTCATCAGGGAAAACCGTTTATCCAGCATGTCACCACGTCGGTATGCAGCTTCTACCTTGTTGCTTACAACATGAGCCAATGTCATTTCTGCCAATTCGTTCGGATGATTGGTTGTTTCAGCTGCCCAGTCCCTGAATGTCGACCTAAACCCATGAACGGTGATATCACTTCGCTGCATGCGTCGAAGTACTGCAGTCAACGTCATGTCAGACATTGGACGAGAAACTTTTGAACCTGGAAAGATGAAATCGCAACCTTCCAGTCTCGGTAAATTGCTCAATATTTGAAGGGCGTCATCAGAGAGTGCCACACGGTGTTCACGCCCCATTTTCATCCGTGCAGCGGGAACCGTCCAGATTTTTTGCTGAAAATCGACTTCAGCCCAAGTTGCTCCTCTAACTTCACCTGAGCGTGCAGCCGTGAGAATCAAAAATTCCAATGCACGCGCACCGACTCCATCTGACTTACGTAACTGAGCCATGAATTCAACAATATCTGTATAAGGCAGGGCTGGATGATGTACAACCTTTGCAACCTTGCTTGGTTTTGCAAGTGAGTGCTCAAGATGCCCCTTCCATCTTGCTGGATTCTCGCCTTGGCGGTGTTTGTTAAACGTTGCCCAGTCCAAAACAGATTCAATTCTGCCTCTCAATCTTTTGGCTGTTTCGGTTTTCTCCTGCCAAATTGGCAACAAAACTTTAACAACTAAAGCTTCATCAACTGACTCAACAGGTAAATCTCCCAATAGTGGATAGGCATAACTGGTTAACGTGTTTTCCCACTGTTGAATGTGTTTTTCGTTTTTCCACTCAAGTCTGTGTGCAGCGATATATGCTTCTGCACAAGATTTAAAAGTCATCTTTCGACGCGACTGCATTTTCAGTTTCTGCTTTTGTGATTGCCTTTCAGCCAACGGATCAATTGGCAGAGTGGGATGCTTCAATTGTTCGCGCAGTTGAGTTGCTGTCTTACGTGCTTCTGCAAGACTTATCGATTGAACGGGCCCAAGTCCCATGTGTCTACGCTTACCCTCAAAGTCAACATATCGGAACACCCAAGTACGACTTGCACCCCTGACGAATAGGTAAAGGTTTCCACCATCTGCATGCCAACCATCTTTAAGCGATTTCAAATTTAAGGCCAGTAATTGACCTGGTGAGTTTCTACGTTTCATTTCATGCCCAATCTCGTATGCCACGCTGTATGCCAAAAATGGGGGGATGTCATGGAACTTCAAGAGACCATATGAATAAATAGATACACAATAAACGTTGCGTATGTAAGCGCTTGTAGCTACATGGTTTGGTATGGAACTCTATGCACTTTTGCGCTGGATTCCACCGCTTCCGCCAGATCACCAACAAAAAAGCCCCTTACGGGGCTTTTTTGCGTTTCAGCCTTAGCTGACTTGTTTCTGAAATTCCTTCAATATTTCAGAATCAGTTGCTTTCAGGGGAATTCTTTGTAAAGAGTTTCATGCATTGGGCTCATCTTTTCATAAAAGTTTCATAATTTGGGTTCCGTTTTAACCCTTGGAGAAGTCCTATGAAAAGGTCCCCATCTTTCCGACTGTCGCCGCTTAGCAGCGCAGTCCTTTCTACCCTGTCTGCCGTGGCCTTCATCGCCGCGCCAGGCGTCTCTTCAGCCCAAAGCGCTGATGCAGGCGTCGAGCGCATCGTGATCACGGGTTCGGCCATCAAGCGCCTTGACTCAGAGACTTCTGTCCCCGTCACAGTCATCAAAATTGACGACCTGAAGCGCCAAGGTATCAGCTCTGTAGAGCAGATCATGCAAACCCTCAGCGCCGTGCAAACCAACCTCAATGCAGCGCAAGCCATTGGCAGCGGTTCAGGCGGTGCCACTTTTGCCAATATGCGCGGTATTGGTGCCAACAAAACATTGGTGTTGCTCAACGGCGAGCGCATTTCCAATAACGCGGTCGATGGTTCAGCCCCCGACCTCAACATGATTCCCTTTGCGGCCATTGACCGTGTTGAAGTGTTGCGCGATGGCGCGTCTTCCCTGTACGGCACAGACGCCATTGGTGGCGTGATCAACTTCATCACCAAACGCAATTTCACTGGCGGCACAGCCTCCATCGGTTTTGACAAGCCCCAATTGGGTGGCGGCAAAGTCAAAACAGCCAACATTGGCTTTGGCAAAGGCAACCTGGGTGAAGATGGCTACAACATCTTTGGCTTTGTGGGTGCTCGCAATGAAGAAGCCATCGCTGGCGACCAGCGCACTTACAACAAACGCATTGTGGGCGGCCTGTCCAACAGCACCGACCCCGGCAACTACACACAAGATTTCAGCCAACTCTGGAACCCTTCAGCACCAGGCTGTACAGGGACTGCCCTGATCACACGTGGTACACAGTGCAAAATTGTGACGCCCAACTTTGTTGACTTCTCACCAAAATCTGAAACTGCCTCTGGCATGTTCAAAGGTACCGTGCGTGTGAACAGCGGTCTTGACTTAGGCTTCGAAGCCTTTGGCGCCAAAAACTCAGTGACCACCCGAATTGCACCTGTGCCTTACGGTGGCTACTACATGAATCCCCGGATGCCTAACGGCCAGGTCAACCCTTACTTCCCAACATCGAACATCGACCCCACGTTCGATGATGGCTCAGCAGGCGCACCCGCATTCAGCTCATCTGCCGCATTTGCTAACCCTGTCAATGTCCAGCCTGGTTTTGCTTACGTCTTCTGGCGTGACTTCCCCAACGGCTCACGCACACAGCGTAACGACAACACACAAAACCGCATCATGTTCACGGCCGATGGCAACAGCAATGGCTGGGACTATTCCGCCAAGCTGTCTTTCAACCGCAACCAAGTTGACCAAAACCTCATTGGCGGCTACGGCAACGGCGACATGATCGGCGAAGGCTTGCTTGAGGGCGTGATCAATCCCTTCGGCGCACAAAGCGCTGCCAGCTCCGCATTGCTTCAACAAGCCGCCTTGAATGGCATGCTTCAAACAGCCACGGGCAAAGTCACAACCGCCAAGGCCAGTGCCAGCCGCGAATTGAGCGACTGGATGGGCGCGGGTCGTCCTGTGCAAATTGCTGTGGGTGCTGAATTGCGCAAGGAAGACTTTGTCTCTCGTGCCAATTCAGAATTTGCCGCATTGGTCAGCGCTTCTACAGGCTTAGATCCTAGCTTTGAAGCCAAGGGCAAGCGCAACATTGAAGCGGTGTATGCCGAGTTGAACGTGCCTGTTCAAAAGAACCTGGAAGTGACTGGCTCAGTGCGCCAAGACCACTACAGTGACTTTGGCAGCACCACCAACCCCAAGCTGTCATTCCGATTCCAGCCCTCCACCACCATGTTGGTTCGTGGCTCTGCATCGACAGGCTTCCGTGCTCCGTCTTTGTATGAACTCTATGGTTCACAGTCGTACACCAACACAGCGGGTAACTTCAACAACCCGATCAACTGCCCCAATGGCACCCCCATTGCAGGCGCGTCTCAAGGTGCCAACTGCGAATCTCAGTTCCAAGTCTTGAATGGCGGCAACACCGCGCTCAAGCCTGAGAAAGCCACCAACTTCACGTTGGGCTTTGTGCTGGAACCCGCCAAGAACCTCACCACCAGTGTTGACTTCTGGCAGATCGATTTGACCAATCAAATCAGCAGCATTCCTCAGTCTACGTTGTTCAGCAACTATTCCCAGTTCTCGCAGTATTTCAACTACGCGCAACCTGGTAACTTGCTGTCCATCACTAGCAACTGCCCAGGCCCACGTTGTGGCTATGTGGACCAGCGCTTGCAAAACTTAGGTTCGCTCAACACACGTGGTATTGACTTTGGTGTGCAGCACCGTGTTCGTTATGACTTCGGTCAGATCGACACCAGCTTGCAGAGCACCATGATCAGCAAGTACAGCTACCAAGACTATGCCGGTGGCCCGTTCAAACAAAACGTTGGCGTTTACGTCGGTACTGGCCCCATCTTCCGCTGGCAGCACAACCTGTCAGTGAACTGGAGCAAAGATCAGTACGCTGCGGGCTTGGCTGTTCACCACAAGTCGGGTTATGCTGACTTCGATCCTAGCAATACGGTCGGCGCGTACACCACTGCAGACGTGTATGGCAGCTACACCATTTCCAAAGGTATGACAGTGGTGGCAGGTGTTCGCAACATTGCCAATGTTGCACCGCCCTTCACCAACCAAGCTGACCTCTTCCAGTCTGGTGGCTGGGATTCACGTTATGCATCACCTTACGGTCGCGCTTACTACCTGCGTGGTACGTTCACCTTCTAAGATCGTCTAGTACGTTCTCGAAAAAAGCCGTTGATTTTTTCAACGGCTTTTTTTATGTTCATGGCACTTCACATCCATTGGCCAATTCGTAGAGCTCAAACCAAGTTTGCCGGTCCATCGGCACTTTCTCTGCATCGGCAAATTTCTGAATGCGTGACACATCGACACTGCCCAACACCGGCATCACCTTCACCGGATGATGCATCAGCCAAGCCAATGCCACAGCGCTTGAATCTGTCCCTGCAGCATGCGCTAGTTTGGCCAATTGAGGTGCCAACCTAGCAGCGGCAGTGCCAGGTGACTTTGCCTCTGAGTGAAGCCTGCCGCCTCCCAAGGGTGACCAAGACATGATGGGCATGCCGTGCTGCTGCGCATGCGCCAGCTGGCCGTTCACAAATGGGGCCGTGTGCAACAAACTTAATTCAATCTGGTTGGTTTGTAGTTTGTGTTTCATGCACGACTGCAGCAAGTCAACATCCCAAGGCATGAAATTGGACACGCCTGCACCTCGCAATTTGCCACTTTCAATCAAGCCATCCAAGCAAGCGCCCAGTGCCTGTGCATCCATCAGCGGATCGGGGCGGTGAATCAACAAAAGATCAATCACATCCACACCCAAGCGCGACAAAGACTTGTCGACGCTGGCCTTTACATGCTGCGGCGTTGTATCGTAGTGCTTCACGCGAGTATCAGGCCATTGGTTTGACAACAGCATGATGTCGGTCTTGGTGACAATTTCAATGCGGTCCTTCAGGCTAGGACGCGCCTTGAGGGCTTTGCCAAACAATGCTTCGCATTGGTAGCCACCATAAATATCGGCGTGGTCAAAGGTGGTGATGCCCTGCGCTAAACAGGCATCGATGCATGCCAAGGTGTGATTGACAGAAGCATCTTGTGTAGTCGTTTGTGCTTGCGTCAGGCGCATGGCGCCATAAACCAGACGACTCAAGCTTCGGCCATTGGGCAGCTCGATGCGCCCTACATTTGAGGCAGTCATGAATGAACTTTCCAAGCCGGTATTGTTTTTAATGCTTGTGATCTGAATGCTTGTGTTCAGACTGAGTCGACATCGCATTCATAGCCTTGACAGGCACTTGCAAGTCGACCTTCGACTTCACACCCTTGGCGTTTTCAAACGTGAGGGTTAAGGGCACGGTTGACTTGTCGGCCAAGGGTGCTTTGAGGTCCATCAACATCACGTGATAGCTGCCCGGCTTGAGTTCTACCGCGCCACCTGCAGGCACATTCAAGCTGGGGATTGCCGCCATTTTCATCACGTCTTTTTCCATTTTCATTTCGTGAATCTCGGCAACGCCTGCTGCAGGACTGCTCACACCTGTGATCTTCGCACCTTCTTTGGAGGTGATTTTCATGAACGCACCTGTGGCCTTTTGGCCGGTCACGGTGGCACGAATCCAAGGATCGGAAACCACGACAGTTTGCGCAAATGCAGAAACAGACAACACAGCGGACATCAACAAAGTAATCGATTTGAGTTGCAACATAAAGTGACCTTGAAAAATTGAATGAATATTCTGAGTGCGACTGAATGGAACTGTCAATTCAAGTCGGCACGCCCGAAGCTCTGCGGTGGCGCCATCCAAGCCAAGCTTCCAACAGGGCCAAGGGTACCGCAGACAGGGCCAATACGGGCATAGCCACCAACATAAAAGCCCCACCCAAAACAGCCCAAGGACTGACACTGCGCCAAGCGCCTGGCAACAAAGCCGGCAAGAAAGCCGACGAAGCTTGGCGACGCTTGAAGAACATCACCCAACCCGATACCACGGAGAACAAAATACCTGCGCCGAACACAAACAACAGCACCTGATTCCAAAGACCAAATTCACCCCGGTGAAAAGGAATACCAATGGCTGTGGCTTTGCCAAATGCCGTTTGCTCTGACCATCCGCTGTAAAACAGCTTTTCGCCCGAGTAGGCATCAAGCAACAAGTCAAAGCGTTTGGTGGGGTCGCCTCTGTCCATTTGATTGGCTCGCCAAACACCTTCTGGGCCTTTAGGCGCCATGACCATCATGGCTACTTCTGGCGCTTGCTGACGAATGGCCTTCACAGCCTGTTCCCACGTCAAGGGCTGGGCACCTGCACTCACCGTTGATTTGAACTGAGCAGGAATGCGAGGCGGTGTTTGACCCGTCGCGTCTC
>JBDLWA010000106.1:0-2640 GCA_039804505.1 Pseudomonadota bacterium | reverse complement strand
GCGGTGCTCAACAACTGACGGCATTCATTTTCATCTGCGGGGCACGCAATGCTCATATTGGGAATGCATCGCGTGAAAGCAATGTCAAACATGCCTGCATGCGTGGGGCCATCGGGTCCCACCAGTCCTGCGCGGTCTAATGCAAACACCACGGGCAAATTTTGCAAAGCGACATCGTGAATCAACTGATCGTATGCACGCTGCAAGAAGGTGGAGTAAATGGCCACCACAGGTTTCAAACCTTCGCAGGCCATGCCGGCTGCAAACGTCACAGCGTGCTGTTCTGCAATGCCGACGTCGTGATAGCGGTTGGCAAATCGCTTGCTAAATTCCACCATGCCAGAACCTTCGCGCATGGCCGGTGTAATACCCACCAAGCGCGGGTCTTTGTCTGCCATGTCGCACAGCCATTGTCCAAAGACTTGTGTGAAGGTGAGCTTAGACGCTGCGCTACTGACCAAACCCACGGCAGGATCAAACTTGCCGGGACCATGGTAGGCCACCGGATCGGCTTCAGCTTTGGCATAGCCCTTGCCTTTGCGCGTCACCACATGCAAAAACTGGGGGCCCTTTTCTTTCGAGAGTTTTTGCAAAGCATCGACCAAGCCATTCACATCGTGACCGTCAATCGGACCGGTGTATGTGAAGCCCAACTTTTCAAAGACCGTTTCGGGTTGGATCAGGTTGTGGGTTTGTTGCTCGAAGCGTTTTGCCAAGGCAAACAAGGGCGGTGCATTTCGCAGCACTTGCTCGCCCATTTTTTTGGCTTCTGCATAAAAACGACCCGACATCAATTCAGCCAAGTATTGATTCAAGGCGCCTACGGGTGGACTGATCGACATGTCGTTGTCGTTCAAGATGACCAACAAATCGCAATCGCTGGCACCGGCATTGTTCATCGCTTCGTAGGCCATGCCTGCGGTCAGCGCACCATCGCCAATGATGGCCACCGCTTTTCGCTGACTGCCTGTTTGCTTAGCGGCCATGGCCATGCCAAAGGCGGCAGAAATACTGGTCGATGAATGGGCGGTGCCAAAGGCGTCGTAAATGCTCTCTTCTCGGCGTGGGAAGCCACTCAAACCACCCTTTTGCCTGAGCGTTTGCATTTGATCCAGGCGACCCGTCAGCATCTTGTGTGGATAGGTCTGATGGCCCACATCCCAAATCAGTCGGTCTTCTGGCGTGTTGTAAACGTAATGAAGAGCTACTGTGAGCTCTACAGTTCCCAAATTAGAACTAAAGTGCCCACCCGTTTGGGAAACAGCCTGCACCAAACGTGCCCTCAACTCATCGGCCAAGGGCTTCAAATTCTCACGAGAAAGCCTTCTCAAGTGAGTCGGAGATTGAATCCATTCCAGCAAGGCGTCCATGGTTGGCCTGAAAAGGTGTGTGACAGCCCTGTAATTTACCCAGATTTGACAAAACGTCAAGTTAAATTGACACTTTGCTAAATTTCAAAATTGACACTTCATTCAAAAACTCAGATTCAACACCCTGAACACCGCTTTATGACCACAGTTCTTCAAAACGACACCTTCTTGCGCGCCTGCCTCAGACAAGCCACCGATCACACCCCCGTCTGGCTCATGCGGCAGGCGGGACGCTACTTGCCAGAGTACCGCGACACGCGCGCCAAAGCAGGCAGCTTTATGGGACTGGCCACCAACACCGACTTTGCCACCGAGGTGACCCTCCAACCGCTGGATCGTTACCCGCTTGACGCGGCCATCTTATTTTCAGACATCCTGACCGTGCCCGATGCCATGGGACTTGGCTTGAGCTTTGCCTTAGGAGAAGGTCCTCGCTTTGAAAAATCAGTGCGCGATGAAGCCGCTGTCGCAGCCTTGCAAGTGCCAGACATGAACAAACTACGCTATGTGTTTGATGCGGTGAGTTCAATTCGAAAAGCCCTCAACGGACGCGTGCCTCTCATTGGTTTTTCAGGCAGCCCCTGGACCTTGGCCTGCTACATGGTGGAAGGTGCAGGCTCTGACGATTACCGTCATGTCAAAAGCTTGATGTACAGCCGACCCGATTTGATGCACCGCATTTTGGAAATCAATGCATTGTCGGTGGCTGAGTATTTGAATGCGCAAATTGATGCGGGCGCACAAGCTGTGATGATTTTTGACAGCTGGGGTGGCGTATTGGCAGACGGCGCTTTCCAAGAGTTCAGCCTGAAATACACAGCCATGGTTTTGTCGAAATTAAAAACAAGGCACGAGGGTCACAAAATTCCTCGCATTGTGTTTACCAAAGGCGGCGGCTTGTGGTTGAGTGACATGAACACCTTGGACTGCGAAGTCTTGGGCCTCGACTGGACCATGAATTTGGGCAAGGCGCGCGCCATGGTGGGCGGTGAAGTAGGCGGCCCGGGCAAAGCCTTGCAGGGCAACATCGACCCCAATGTGTTGTTTGCACCGCCGGCACAAATTGAAAAACAAGTGAAGCATGTGCTCGACAGTTTTGGCACACCTCACACCGATACCACGCGCTCGGGCCCGACACACATTTTCAACTTAGGCCATGGCATTAGCCAACACACGCCACCCGAGCACGTCACCGCATTGGTCAATGCGGTGCACAGCCACTCGCGTGCCTTGCGTCAAGCCAAATAGAGCGATCAAGCTTCAGCCATCG
>JBDLWA010000105.1:0-9627 GCA_039804505.1 Pseudomonadota bacterium | reverse complement strand
GTCATGGCCGTAGCGCACAGATGAGAAATGCCATCCAAGGCCTCTTCTAAAGTGTCAACAATGCGTGTTTTGTCCAGCACATCGTTGGCCCCACTGGCTCTTTGAATGGTCTCTTCTTTGCGCAACACATTGGCATAACGAGGCGCGACCAGCACCATTTCATCAAAGCCCATGACTTTGAGCGCACGGGCCGCCGCCCCCACATTGCCGGGGTGGCTGGTTTCAATCAAGATAAATCGGGTTCGCATAGGCGACATTGTCCCAGTTCCTGTCGCGCCAAAATGACCAAAAACCAGCGGATCCAACGCCTTGCACGTCAATTTCATGGGAAAATGCGCCATTCGCCCCTGTCATCGCACAGAGGACTCCCGTTTTTGCTCTTAAAAATTCATGTCGACCAATCTCCACCCCATGCTCAACGTAGCCGTTAAGGCTGCACGCGCCGCAGGCGCCATCATCAACCGCGCCGCCCTGGACGTGGAGGCTGTTCGAATTTCGCAAAAACAAGTGAATGACTTTGTCACCGAAGTCGACTTGGCCAGCGAAAACGCCATCATCGAAACCCTGCTCACCGCCTACCCGCACCACGGCATCTTGGCCGAAGAGTCTGGCAAAACGCACGGCAACCCCGACGCCGATCACGTCTGGATCATCGACCCCCTCGATGGCACCACCAACTTCATCCACGGCTTTCCCGTTTATTGCGTCAGCATCGCGCTGGCCGTCAATGGCAAGGTCGAACAAGCCGTGGTCTACGACCCCTCACGCAACGACTTGTTCACGGCCACCAAAGGCCGCGGCGCTTACATGAACGATCGCCGCTTGCGCACCAGCAAACGCACCCAGATGCACGAGTGCCTTATTTCTACGGGCTTCCCCTTCCGCCCAGGCGACAACTTCAATCAGTACCTGCGCATGATGGGCGACGTGATGCAACGCACCGCGGGTCTGCGCCGTCCCGGTGCTGCGGCTTTGGACTTGGCCTATGTGGCCGCTGGCTTTACAGATGCCTTCTTTGAAACAGGCCTGCAAATTTGGGATGTGGCAGCGGGCTCCTTGTTGGTGACCGAAGCTGGCGGCTTGGTGGGCAACTTCACAGGCGAAGCCGATTTCTTGGATCAAAAGGAATGCTTGGCGGGTACCCCCAGAATTTATGGTCAGCTCGTGCCCATCCTCAGTAAGTACAGCAAATTTGCCAGTGCTGGCGAGAAAGCGTCTGTGCGCGCTGCCGATGCCAAAGATGCAGAGGCAAAACAAGCCGACCCAGACTCAACGGACAGCCCCTTCTAAGCCATGACAGACGCGCTCGACCTGAGTGCCCACACGCCCATGATGCAGCAGTACCTGCGCATCAAGGCGGAGTTCCCTGACACCCTGGTTTTTTACCGGATGGGTGACTTTTACGAAATGTTCTTTGAAGATGCCGAGCGTGCTGCCGGCCTGATGGACATCACCCTCACCCACCGCGGTCAAACGGCCGGCAAACCCATTGCCATGGCGGGTGTGCCTTTTCATTCGGTTGAAAACTATCTGGCCAAGCTCATCAAGCTGGGCGAGTCGGTGGCCATTTGCGAGCAAGTAGGCGATGTGGCCACCAGCAAAGGCCCCGTCGAGCGCAAAGTGGTTCGGGTGGTCACCCCCGGCACACTCACCGACACCGAATTGCTGTCTGACAAAAGCGAAGCCATTTTGTTGTCGCTGCACATTGCACCGCGCAATGCTTGCGGCTTGGCTTGGCTCAGTGTGACGCAAGGCGTCTTGCATTTGGCCGAATGTACACACGATGAATTAGGCGATTGGCTAGAACGTATTGCACCCAGCGAGCTATTAGTCAGTGCCAGCATCACGCAAAAATGGGAGCAGCAGCTTCAATCGATGCGCTTGGGCCAACGCGGTCTGCCCGTGTCGCTCACCCTACGCCCCGACTTTCAATACGACACCGGCTTGGGTCACGGCAAGCTCATCAAGCAACTCAACGTGGCCAGCTTGGCCGCTTGGGAGGCCGACAAGCTGGGCCATGCACACGCAGCAGCCGGCGCTTTACTTACCTACGCAGAACACACACAAGGCCGATCACTGCCGCACGTGTCGCAGCTCAAAGTACAAAAGGCCAATGACCTCCTCGACCTGCCCACCAGCACGCGACGCAATTTAGAACTGACGCAAACTTTGCGCGGCGAAGACGCACCCACGCTCTTCTCATTACTCGACACATGCATGACCGGCATGGGCAGTCGTCAACTCAAACAGTGGCTCCTCAACCCGCCCCGTGACCGGCAGATTGCGGTGGAACGTTTGGCGGCCATCGATCAGTTGAATGACAACAGCGCAGCGGCCCAAAGCGGCGTAGCCATTTGGTCAAGGCTCAGAGATCAACTGAAAGGCGCCAGCGATGTCGAGCGCATCACGGCACGCATTGCCTTGAAGCAAGTGCGTCCGCGCGAATTGGTGGCGCTCAAAAATGCACTCATTCGCTCAGCCGCATTGGCGCATCATTTGCAAGACACCTTGGGCCACTTGTCACCCACCAAGCTGTTGCATGACATCCACTTTGATTTGCAACCGCCTGCCGGATTGATTGACATCCTGCAACAAGCCATCTTGGAAGAACCCGCCAACCTCATTCGCGATGGCGGTGTGATGGCGCATGGCCTGGATGCTGAACTCGATGAGTTGCGCGCCATTCAAACCAATTGCGACGACTTCCTCCTTGAATTAGAGACGCGTGAAAAAGCCAGAACAGGCATTGCCAATTTGCGGGTTCAATTCAACAAGGTGCACGGCTTCTACATCGAAGTGACACAAGGTCAAATCGACAAAGTGCCTGATGACTACCGTCGTCGCCAAACTTTGAAAAATGCAGAGCGTTTCATCACGCCCGAACTCAAAGCTTTTGAAGACAAAGCTTTGTCTGCGCAAGAACGCGCTTTGGCTCGAGAAAAATACCTGTACGAGCTTCTGCTTGAACAATTGCAAACGCACATTCAAGCACTCACCAAGTTGGCGCAAGCCATGGCGCAGTTGGATGCGCTGTGCACGCTCACAGAGCGCGCCACCACCCTGAACTGGTGCGCCCCCCAATTTGCCAAAGAGCCTTGCATTGAAATCCGACAAGGACGGCACCCAGTGGTAGAGGCTCGCTTGGCTGAAACTTCCGGCGGCAGCTTCATTGCCAATGATTGCGTGATGAACAGCAAGCAGCGATTACAAATCATCACCGGCCCCAACATGGGCGGTAAGTCGACGTACATGCGTCAGGTAGCACTGATTGTGCTTTTAGCCAGCATTGGCAGTCATGTGCCCGCCAGCAGTTGCAGACTGGGGCCCATTGATGCCATCCACACGCGCATCGGCGCTGCCGATGATTTGGCCAATGCCCAATCAACCTTCATGCTGGAGATGACGGAAGCCGCTCAAATTTTGCACAGCGCAACACCTTTGTCCTTGGTGCTCATGGACGAGATTGGTCGCGGCACATCCACCTTTGATGGCCTGGCTCTGGCCAGTGGCATTGCCACACACCTGCATGACAAAACCCAAGCCTTTGGCTTGTTTGCCACACACTACTTTGAGCTCACCGAGTTTCCAGCCACGCATCATGCGGCCTTGAACATGCATGTGGGCGCCACCGAATCGGGCAACGACATTGTGTTTCTGCACGAACTGCAAGCCGGCCCCGCCAGCAAGAGCTACGGTGTGCAAGTGGCTCGTTTGGCGGGCATGCCCACCGGCGTGTTGAACCACGCGCGTCATACGCTTTCTGCCCTAGAAGCGGGCGCTAACGAAAACAGAGTTCAAGTGGACTTGTTCGCGCCGCCGCCCGAGTCGGCACAAGATGGTCCATCAGCCCTAGAGGCTGCTTTGGGACAAATTGATCCCGACGCGCTCAGCCCCCGCGAAGCCCTCGAAGCCCTTTACAGTTTGAAGCGCGTCATGAAGCGCTCCGAACCCTGAACCCAATCATCAAGGATTACAGATGACTTATTGCGTTGCCATCAAAGCCAAAGCCGGCCTGGTTTTCTTGTCGGACTCTCGCACCAATGCGGGCCTGGACATGATCAGCACCTACCGCAAGATGATCATTTATGAAAAAACGGGCGACCGTTTCATGGTGCTCTTGTCTGCTGGCAATTTGAGCATTTCCCAATCGGTGCGCGAGATGCTTCAGGTTGAAAAAATCATAGACCACCCGGACGCCGAGCCCATCACCATCTGGAATGCCAAGAGCATGTTTGATGCGGCTCGCGTGTTGGGCGCCGCTGTGAGGCATGTGCACGAACGTGATGCGGCATCACTCAAAGCAGGCGGTGTTGACTTCAATGTATCGATGATTTTTGGCGGACAAATTGCTGGCGAAGGCATGCGCTTGTTCCAAATTTATTCACCCGGCAATTTCATTGAAGCCACCGCAGAAACACCCTATTTCCAAATTGGCGAATCCAAATACGGCAAGCCAGTGCTCGATCGTGTGATCACACCCGACACGCCTTTAGACGAAGCCGCAAAATGCGCCTTGGTCTCCATGGACTCCACCCTGAAATCGAATTTGTCGGTGGGCTTACCCCTCGACATGGTGGTCTACGAAGCCGACAAGTTTGAAAGTGACCGGGTGGTGTGCATTGACGAACACAACCCCTACTTCAACATGCTGCGTGACAACTGGGGACAAAAGTTGCGCGCGATGTTTGACAGCCTAGAGGATCCCGTCTGGAATGGTGCAGCCACTCAAATCCCTCTGAAAACCACCAGCAGAAATGCACCGCTGAAGAAAATTTCAACCCCCGAAGAGAAACTCATTTAATGCCCTGCATTGTTTTTTCTCATGGGAATGGTTTTCCGGCCAGCACTTACCGTGTGATGACGGACAATTTGATGGCTCGAGGCTTCAAAGTCTTCGCCATCGAAAAGCTAGGGCACAACCCACAGTTTCCGGTCACCAGCAACTGGCCTCATTTGGTTCAAGAGTTGTTTGAATTTGCAAACCAAGTCAAACACGAAACAGGTGAGAAGCCCTATTTGGTGGGCCATTCATTGGGCGGTTTATTGAGCCTCATGTGCGCCTCTCAACACGCCGAATTGGCGGCAGGTGTTTTGCTGCTGGATTCCCCCGTGGTGTCCGGTTGGAAAGCCAGTGCCTTGAAACTGGCCAAAAAAACGGATTGGATTGGCTCGGTCAGCCCAGGGCGCATCAGTCAGAAACGACGTCAGCATTGGCCCACAGTTGCAGCGGTCGTTGAGCACTTTCAACACAAACGTGCTTTTTCTCATTGGTATGCCGAGGCCTTACAAGACTATGCGCAGCATGGCACCCGAGAAGAAAATGGCGAACGTGTATTGAGTTTTGACAGAGACGTCGAAACCGCCATCTACAACACATTGCCGCACAACATCAGTTCGCTCTTGAAGCGACATCCCGTGAAATGCCCCGTCTCTTTTATTGGGGGCACACATTCTCGCGAAATGAAAGTGGTGGGTTCAGAGATGACAAATACCATCTCTAAGGGACGCGTGATGTGGCTTGATGGCACCCATTTATTTCCCATGGAAAAACCCATGGCAACGGCGGCAGCCGTTGAGGCGGCCTTGCGCAACGTAGGCGCATTGCCTTCGCAAGCCTAGCACGCAGACGCTCAGACGAATTTCGCTTGGGCGATTGCTGGCAAGCGATTTAGGCCGACCAAGACACCAATCCGGTGTAGGCCGTGCCCAACACAACCAAACCGAAGGCAATTCGGTACCAAGCAAACACCGCGAAGCTGTGGCTGGCGATGTACTTCAGGAGCCATCGAACACAAATCCATGCGCTGATGAAAGACACCACCAGGCCAACGCTGAACATGGGGAGGTCTTCCATCGACAACAAGGCACGTTCTTTGTAGAGGCTATAAACGCCCGCACCAATGAGGGTGGGGATGGCCAAGAAAAATGAAAAATCGGTGGCAGCTTTGCGCGACAAACCAAGCAACATGCCTCCAATAATGGTGGCGCCACTTCGGCTGGTGCCAGGAATCATGGCCAAACATTGAACCAAGCCAACCATCAAGGCATCACGTCCCCTCATATCTTCAACAGCACGAATTCGCACACTGGCTGGCGGGCGTCGTTCAGCCCACAAAATAATGAAGCCGCCCAGAATGAACGTGGTGGCGACCACCTCTGGCGTGAACAAATGCGCTTTGATGAACTTGCCAAACAGCAAACCCAAAATAACCGCTGGTAAAAAACCAATAAAGACGTTCAAGACAAAACGCTGCGCTTCCACTTGGTAAGGCAAGGCCTTGACCGTGCTGTATATTTTTTCCCAGTAAACCAAAATGACCGCAAAAATGGCGCCTGTTTGAATGGCAATGTCAAAGACCTTGGCTTTGTCATCATCAAACCCAAGCAATGAACCCGCCAAGATCAAATGGCCCGTTGATGAAATCGGTAAAAATTCGGTCAGGCCTTCCACGACGCCCATCACCGCAGCTTTAGCAAGCAACATTAAATCCACAATCGCTCCTCAGATATACCTGAATTATCGCTCCTCATATCCCCGTCGTTGCCCTGACTGGCTCTAAAATCTCCTCATGAGCACAGCCAACGAAAAAGTTAAATCGTCAGACGCCTCGTCAGAGGCTCACAAGGTCAGTAATTTCCTGCGCCAGATCATTGAATCTGATCTGGCCCAAGGCACCTACGCTCAGCGCAAATGGGCCGGCACACCGGGCGATGCCAGCCACCATGCCCAAGGCAATCCTGACCCCGCCAAAATTCGCACCCGCTTTCCGCCCGAACCCAACGGCTACTTGCACGTGGGCCACGCCAAAAGTATTTGTTTGAACTTCGGTTTGGCGCGCGACTACGGCGGTGTGTGCCACATGCGTTTTGACGACACCAATCCAGAAAAAGAAGACACCGAATACGTCAACTCTATTTTGGATGCGGTGCAGTGGCTAGGCTTCAATTGGGATGCCAACGGCACCTCGCATTTGTACCAGGCCAGCGACTACTTTGACTTTATGTACCGGGCGGCCGAGTTCCTCATTCAAGCAGGCTTGGCTTATGTTGATGAGCAGTCGGCAGAAGACATGCGCATCAACCGCGGCGACTTCACCACCCCCGGCAAAGACAGCCCTTTCCGTGCACGAACACGCGAAGAGAACCTCAGCCGTTTCCGCGAAATGCGCGATGGCAAGTTGGCCGATGGTGCCGCTGTTTTGCGCGCCAAAATTGACATGGCCTCGCCCAATATCAATATGCGCGATCCGGCCATCTACCGCATTCGCCGCGCCACACACCACAACACGGGCGACACTTGGTGCATCTATCCCATGTACACCTTTGCGCATCCCATTGAAGATGCGCTCGAGCAAATCACACACAGCATTTGCACTTTGGAATTTGAAGACCAGCGTCCGTTTTACGATTGGTTGATGGCGCGCTTAAGCGAGTCCCACACACTCAGTGATGGTTCCACACTGAGCGCCTTGTTGGCAACGCCCAGCCCCAAGCAATACGAATTTGCCCGACTCAACCTCACCTACGTGATCACCAGCAAACGCAAATTGGCGCAGCTGGTCAACGAGGGCAAAGTGAATGGCTGGGACGATCCCCGCATGCCCACCATTGTGGGTTTGCGCCGCCGTGGTTACACCCCCGAAAGTTTGCAGCTGTTTGCAGAACGCATCGGCGTAACCAAAAGCGATTCGTGGATTGACTACAGCACCCTTGAAGGTTGCTTGCGAGACGACCTCGATCCCAAAGCAGCGCGCGCCATGGCCGTGCTCGACCCCATTCAGCTCACCATCACCAATTGGGATGAACTGATGGGCGAAGGCACCTTGGACGATTGCCACGCCCCCATTCACCCGCACCATGCAGATTGGGGTCAACGTCATTTCAAATTTGGCAAACAACTCTGGATTGAGCGCACTGATTACGAAGAAGTGCCCAGCAAAGGTTTCTTCCGATTATTCCCTGGCAACAAAGTTCGCCTGAAATACGGCCATGTCATTGAATGCACGGGCGCAAGCAAAGATGCCAATGGCCAAGTCACTGAAGTGCTGGCGCAGCTCATCCCCGACACCAAAAGCGGTACGCCAGGTTCAGACAGCGTTAAGGTGAAGGGTGTGATTACCTGGGTGTCACAAGCCGATGCTGTCAAAGCGGAAGTACGCCTCTACGACCGACTCTTCACAGAGGCCAACCCCGACGCCGGCGGCAAAGACTTTTTGGCCAGCCTCAACCCCAACAGTCTGAAAGTGATTGAGGCCTTTGTTGAGCCCTCATTGGCCAACAGCCAAGCCGATGGCAAATTTCAATTTGAACGCCACGGCTATTTTGTGGCCGACCGATCAGATCACAGCGCTGCCAAGCCTGTGTTCAACAGAAGCACTGGCTTGAAAGACAACTGGAGCAAATAACTTATTGGCTTGCGCTTAAGACGTACAAAGCCACCGTGCTGATGACGCCTACCAGCCAAGCCAGTGAGCGCAATTTATCTTTGTCCATCAGATAGCAAGCAATGTAGGCCAAGCGGGCCACGATAAAAAGACCCGTCCACATTTGAATGCGGTCAATGTCAACATTTGACAGCATGGCCAACAAAACGCCGACCGCATACATGGGAAAGGCTTCAAAGCAATTGGCCTGAGCCGCATTGGCCCTGGCTCTGTAACCCGTTTGCTTGGCCAACCACTCTCGTGGATTGTGGTTGTCGTAGTTTCTTTGGCCTGCTTTGGCAATGCCCGCACAAATCCAGGGCATCGCACCAGCGGCCAAGATAGAAGCAATAGGTAAATTCATTTTTTACGTCGATTCATCAAACAATTTTGACACTTAAATTGGGCAATCGGTCGATGTGCATTTCAATCACATCACCGCGCACCACTGGACCCACATTTTCGGGAGTGCCCGAATAAATGATGTCACCCGGAAACAACTCAAAGGCTTCGGACAATTTGCTGATTTGCTCGGCCACAGACCAAATCATGTTCTTCAAGTTTGAGTTTTGTTTGACCTGACCATTGACCTTCAACCAAATGTTGCCTTCGGTAAAGTGCCCAATGCTCTCCAACTTATGAAGAGCACCAATAGGCGCTGACAGGTCAAAGCTTTTGCCAATTTCCCAGGGCTTCTTCTCATCACCCATGGCGCGTTGCAAATCACGGCGCGTCATGTCAAGGCCCAAGGTGTAACCCCAAACCAGTGACAAAGCTTTGTCCACAGGGATGTTGCGCCCCCCTTTTCCCAAAGCAGCCACCAATTCGGCTTCGTAATGGTAGTTTTTGGTCAGGGGTGGATATGGGTGATTGGCCACGGTGCCTGCAGCAACATATTGAATGGCATCGGTGGGCTTTTGAAAAAAGAAGGGCGGCTCGCGTGTGGGGTCCGAGCCCATTTCACGCGCATGCGCAGCATAGTTGCGACCAATGCAGTAAATGCGACGCACTGGATACATTTCATCCGACCCCACCACAGGAATATAGACCTGAGGCACATCAAAGGGGGTTTTGACCTTTTGTTGGGCAATGCCAGGGGTGGCACAGCCCAATAAAGCACCGGTTGACATCAAAGCGCTGCCTTGAAAAAAATCACGTCGATCCATTTGAGTTCCTGATGGGTTGATTTGAAAATAGTATGCCT
>JBDLWA010000104.1:0-31014 GCA_039804505.1 Pseudomonadota bacterium | reverse complement strand
TTGGCCACGTCCATGCTGACGCCTTTCATCTCAATGCCGTGATCGGCAAAGTGATGGTTGGCTTGCTCGAAGTGCTCTGAAGATTGCAACAAGGCTTTGGAGGGAATGCAACCGACGTTGGTGCAAGTACCGCCAGGGGCGGGGCCCCCTGCAGCGTTTTTCCATTCGTCGACGCAGGCCACTTGAAAACCCAATTGGGCTGCGCGAATGGCGGCAATGTAACCACCAGGGCCGCCGCCAATGACGATCACATCAAATTGTTTGCTCATGCTCAGTTCCAGTCTTAGATGTCAAACAACAAGCGTGATGGATCTTCCAGCGCTTCTTTCATGGCCACCAAGCCCAAGACAGCTTCACGGCCGTCAATGATGCGGTGGTCGTAAGACATGGCGAAATAGTTCATGGGGCGAACCACCACTTGACCGTTTTCAACCATGGCGCGATCTTTGGTCGCGTGCACGCCCAAAATGGCTGACTGAGGTGGGTTGATGATGGGCGTCGACATCATGGAGCCGAAGGTGCCGCCATTGGAGATGGAGAAGGTACCGCCGGTCATGTCTTCAATGCCCAACTTACCGTCTTTGGCCTTGGCACCAAATTCAGCAATTTTCTTCTCGATGTCGGCAAAGCTCATTTGGTCGGCATTGCGCAAGATTGGCACGACCAAACCGCGGGGTGAACCCACCGCAATACCAATGTCGAAGTAGCCGTGGTACACAATGTCGTTGCCGTCCACGGAGGCATTGAGCACAGGGAATTTCTTCAAGGCGTGCACTGCAGCTTTGACGAAGAAGCTCATGAAGCCCAACTTGATGCCGTGTTCTTTTTCGAACTTGTCTTGGAAGCGCTTGCGCATGTCCATGACAGGCGCCATGTTGATTTCATTGAACGTGGTCAAGATGGCATTGGTCGATTGCGACTGCAATAAACGCTCGGCCACACGTGCACGCAAACGTGTCATGGGCACGCGCTGCTCTGGGCGATCGCCCAAGTTCACGGCAGGTGCCGCCACTTGTGGCAATGAGCTTGTAGGCACGCCGGTAGGAATGGACACTTGGGCGGCAGGCTTGACACCACCAGCAACTGCAGACAACACATCACCTTTGGTCACGCGGCCGTCTTTGCCAGAACCCGCCACTGAACCAGCGGCCAAGTTGTTGTCGGCCATCAACTTGGCGGCTGCAGGCATGGCCACACCGGCCATGCTATTGCCTTGAGCGGCTGGTGCAGCAGCGGGTGCGCTAGCAGCAGGCGCTGGGGCCGCTGCAGCGGCAGGAGCCGCAGCCGCAACTTTGCCATCCGTGTCAATGCGTGCAATGAGTTGCTCGGCAGTCACTGTACCGCCATCACCCACCAAAATTTCAGACAACACACCTGCGGAGGGTGCAGGGACTTCCAACACCACTTTGTCTGTTTCAATTTCGATCAAGATCTCGTCGGCAGCAATGCTGTCGCCCACTTTCTTTTTCCACTGCAACATGGTGGCTTCAGCCACAGACTCAGACAGTTGAGGAACTTTAACTTCTACGATAGCCATTTCAATTCTTTCTAAATAGGTTCTATGGATGATTGCGCTAGACCTTATTTGGTCAACACAAAGCCTTTGATCTTGCCGAACGCGCCGTCAACCAAGGCTTTTTGTTGCTCTTGGTGGAGGTGTGAGTAACCCACAGCAGGCGATGCGGAAGCGGCACGACCTGAGTAACTCAGGCGCTGACCTTCAGTCATGTTTTCGTGGATGTAATGCTGAACAAAGAACCATGCGCCTTGGTTTTGTGGCTCGTCTTGAGTCCACACCAACTCGGTGGCGTTGGGGTACTTTTTCAATTCGGTTGCAAAAGCTTTGTGTGGGAATGGGTACAGCTGTTCGACACGCAAAATAGCGGTGTCGTCGGCGCCCAATTCTTCACGTTTTTTCACCAAGTCGTAGTAGACCTTGCCTGAACACACCAAGACACGTTTGACCTTGTCGGCCTTGAGTGCTTTGTTTTCAGGAATCACGGTTTGGAAGCCACCTTTGGTGAATTCAGACAAAGGTGATGTGGCATCTTTGTTGCGCAGCAAAGACTTCGGTGTGAAGATGATCAAGGGCTTGCGCAAATTGCGAACCATTTGACGACGCAACACGTGGAAGATTTGGCTGGCCGTGGTGGGCTGAACGATTTGCATGTTGGTGTCGGCCGCCAACTGCATGAAACGCTCCAAGCGAGCCGAGCTGTGCTCTGGACCTTGACCTTCGTAGCCGTGTGGCAACATGAGCGTCAAGCCATTCACACGACCCCACTTCACTTCACCCGAGGCAATGAACTGGTCAATCACCACTTGAGCGCCATTGGCGAAGTCGCCAAACTGGGCTTCCCAAATCACCAAGGTGTTGGGGTCGTTGGAAGCGTAACCGTATTCAAAACCAAGCACAGCTTCTTCGGACAAGATCGAATCGATCACCACAAAAGGGGCTTGCTTGTCGGCCACATTTTGCAAAGGCACATACGTACCGGTATCCCACTTTTCACGGTTTTGATCGTGAATCACAGCATGGCGGTGTGTGAAGGTACCGCGACCGCAATCTTCACCCGACAAACGCACTGGGAAACCGCTGGCCACCAAAGATGCAAACGCCATGTGCTCACCCATGCCCCAATCGACAGGAATGTCGCCCCGGGCCATGGCCGCACGATTGTCGTACACGTTTTTCACCAACTGGTGAGGCGTGACGGTGCTAGGCAATGTGGTGATCTTTTCAGAAATGCGTTTCCATTCAGCCATGGGCAATGCGGTGCTGCCGGCATCGGTCCACTTTTGGTTGAGGAAAGGCGCCCAATCCACCGTAAATTGGGTTTTGAAGTTGGTCAAGACCACTTCTTCATCGGTGTGTTTGCCCGCATCTAAAGCAGCGCGGCAAGCTTTCACCATGTCGTCACCCAAGGTATCACCCAAACCTTGTGAAGCCAAGCGGTCGGCGTACAACTTGCGGGTGCCAGGATGGGCCGCAATTTTCTTGTACATCAAAGGCTGTGTGAGGCTGGGGGTGTCTTGCTCGTTGTGACCCAATTTGCGGAAACAAATAATGTCGAGCACCACATCCTTTTTGAAGGTCATGCGGTATTCAAGCGCAATTTGAGTGGCCAACACCACTGTTTCTGGATCGTCTGCATTGACGTGCAACACAGGCGCTTCGACCATCTTCACAATGTCTGTGCAATACACGGTAGAGCGCATGTCACGAGGATCAGAAGTGGTGAAACCAATTTGATTGTTGATGATGATGTGCACAGTGCCGCCTGTGGAATAACCACGGGTTTGGGCCAATGCCAAAGTTTCTTGGTTAACGCCTTGACCTGCAAAAGCGGCATCGCCGTGCACCAGCACTGGCAAAACTTGCTGACCGTGAGGATCGGCGCGGCGGTCCATACGGGCGCGAACAGAACCTTCCACCACGGGGTTCACAATTTCAAGGTGAGAAGGGTTGAAAGCCAGTGACAAGTGAACGGGGCCGCCACGTGTACTGATGTCAGAGCTGAAGCCTTGGTGGTATTTCACGTCGCCAGATGGCAAATCTTCAGGCGCTGTGTGATCGAATTCGGCAAACAAGTCTTTGGGCAATTTACCCAAGGAGTTGACCAACACGTTGAGACGACCGCGGTGGGCCATACCAATCACAATTTCTTGCACGCCTTTTTCACCAGCCGACTGGATGAGTTCATCCATCGCAGCGATGAAGGTTTCGCCACCTTCCAGTGAGAAACGTTTTTGACCCACATACTTGGTGTGGAGGAAACGCTCCAAACCTTCTGCGGCTGTTAAGCGGTCGAGAATGTGCTTTTTCTGATCGGCGTTGAAGTTGGGTTTGCTGCGAATGCTTTCCAACTTTTGTTGCCACCAACGTTTTTCGTCTTGTTCGGTGGTGTACATGTACTCAGCACCCAGGGTGCCGCAATACGTTTCGCGAAGTGCATTGAGCAACTCGCGCAAAGGCATGGATTTCTTGCCAAAGAAAGTGTTGCTGGTATCGAACACGGTTTCTTGGTCAGCATCTGTGAAGCCATAAAAAGCGGGGTCGAGGTCCGGAATGTTGGGACGCTCAGTACGCTTCAAGGGGTCGAGGTCGGCCCAGCGTTGGCCCACATTGCGATAGGCGGCAATCAGTTGTTGAGCGGCGGTACGCTTGCGACCCATTTCGGCATCGTCGCTGGCCATGACCACTTTGGTGCCGCCTTGTTTTGCACGCTCGGCAAAAGCATTGATGACGGGCAAATGGGGAACGTCTTTGGCGGAAGAGCCATCCACTGCAGGAACGTGTTGCAAGGCGTCGAAGTATTCGCGCCAGCTGTCGGGAACGCTGCCTGGATTGGCCAGGTAGTTCTCGTACATTTCCTCTACGTAAGGCGCATTGCCTCCGAAGAGATAGGTGTTGCCTTGGTAGGCGGTGTAGACGGACTTTGTCTCACTCATTTTTCGCTGACCTTCGCTCCCCTTCAGGGAACATTAGTTGGTGGATATACCTTCCGCGACACGGCTGAACCGGTTGGCGGATGCGACTGTGGCATAGGAAGGGCCTAGTAACTCGCGGATTATCACATTGATTCGTTGTGAGCGGGTATTTTTTATAGCAAAACGGGGAGAATTTGCATCCTCCCCGTCCGTCTTTCATCATTCATCCGTCAGTCATGTGTCAGTTCGGCCTCTTCAGGCTTTCACCAACTCTGAAATTTGGAGTAACGCTGTTGGGTCGTCCATGGTGGTTAAGTCACCAGGATCGCGTCCCTCGCAGACCGCTTGAATGGCACGGCGCAGCAACTTGCCGCTGCGCGTCTTGGGCAATACAGCCACAAATCGCACGCGTGCTGGCCTGGCCACAGCGCCCAAAGAGTTGTCGACCACCTTCATGATCTCGCCTTCCAGCTTCAACAAAGCTGGGGCATCGTTGAGCAATTCACCATCTTTGAGAACCGCAAATGCCATGGCAACCTGACCTTTCAGGTTGTCTGCCACGCCCACAACAGCCACTTCAGCCACGGCCGCATGCCCAGAAATACTCTCTTCAATTTCACGGGTGCCCAATCGGTGGCCCGCCACATTGATGACATCGTCGGTGCGACCCAAGATAAAGAAGTAACCGTCTTCGTCTTTGATGCCCCAGTCGAAGGTGGAGTAAACCGTTTTGCCGGGAACAGTGGTCCAGTAAGTTTTGACAAAGCGCTCGTCATCGCCCCAAACAGTTTGCAAGCAACCTGGCGGCAATGGGCCCTCGATGGCCACCACACCTTTTTGATTGGGTTGCGTCAGTTCTTCACCCGTTTGGTCATCGAGCAATTTGACGTCATAGCCATAGACGGCTTTGCCGGGTGAACCAAACTTGCTGGGTGTTTTCTCAATGCCATTGCAGACCGTCAAGATCGGCCAGCCCGTTTCGGTTTGCCAGTAGTTGTCAATGATGGGTTTGCCCAAACCTTCAGAGATCCATTTGGCAGTAGGCTCATCCAAGGGCTCACCTGCCAAGAACAAGGCCTTCAAACTCGACAAATCATATTTGCTGAGCAAAGCAGGATCTTGCTTCTTCAACACACGAATGGCCGTGGGGGCGCTGAACATCACTGTCACTTTGTATTTCTCAACCAGGCGCCACCAAATGCCACCATCAGGGCGTGTGGGCAAGCCCTCGTACATGATGGTGGCCATGCCGCCAATGAGAGGACCGTAAATGATGTAACTGTGTCCCACCACCCAGCCAATGTCGCTGGTGCAGAAGAAAGTTTCGCCGGGTTGGCCGCAAAAAATATTGGGGATGCTAGAAGCCAACGCCACGGTGTAGCCACCGGTGTCGCGTTGCACACCTTTGGGTTTGCCTGTGGTGCCCGAGGTGTACAAGGTGTAGCTGGGGTGCGTGGCATCCACCCATTCGCAAAGCACCACGTCGTTCAAATGCTTTTCGCGCAAGTTAGACCATAGCAAATCACGACCTGCTGTCATGGCCATTGTTGCCAAACCACGGTCCACCAACACCACCGAGTCTGGTTTGTGTGAGGACAAGCGAATGGCTTCATCCAACAAGGGCTTGTATTCCACCACTTTGCCGCCGCGTGAACCTGCATCGGCACTGACAATGACTTTGGGGCTGGCATCTTCAATGCGTGAAGCCAAAGAGCCTGAGGCAAAACCACCAAACACCACAGAGTGAATGGCGCCAATGCGCGCGCAAGCCAACATGGCAAAGGAGGCTTCAGCAATCATGGGCATGTAAATCAAGACGCGATCGCCTTTTTTAACACCCAAGGACAACAAAGAAGCGGCCATGCGCTGCACCTCAGCATGCAATTGCTTGTAGGTGTAAGTCACTTCTTGATCGGTTTCCGTCGAGATAAAAATCAAGGCGGCTTGATCGCCACGATCTTTTAAGTGACGATCAACGGCGTTGTGACACAGATTGGTTTCGCCGCCTTTGAACCATTTTGCGAACGGCGGGTTGCTGTAGTCACAAATTTCTTGCGGTGCTTTGTGCCACTCGATTCGCTTGGCTTGTTCAGCCCAAAACGCATCACGGTCCTGAATGGAACGCTGGTGGAAATCTGCATATTGACCCATGGTGTCTCCTAAAGCTTGTGTCCGGCCATCAAAGCAATCAAGCATTTGATGAGATCGAGCTTTGCTTAACTGTCATGTCAGCAGCGCCCGCCTTCTGAATTCATAATTATTCATGAGGGACTTGCTGCAAACTGACTTTAGCATCGGGCCAGTGAGGGTTAAAGAGCGATGACCCGCAGCAGATCACAGCCCTTGAGACCTTTAAACCAATGCTTTGATCCAAGTTTGAACTTGTTTGAAATCTGGATTTTCAGCAGAACGCAACCACTCAAACAAGACCATTTCCGTGGTCAACAATTCAGCCCCTGCTCCCGCCAAACGGTCGAAGGCCGCATCACGATCGCGGTCAGTTCTGGAAGCACAGGCATCTGTCACCACCCACACCTCAAACTCATCTTCCAATAAATCAAGAGCTGTTTGTAAAAGGCACACATGCGCTTCACAGCCTGCGATGACAATGGCGGGGCCGTTTTCAGGTTCGGGTGGTTTTTGCAAATGACGCGGCAAACTGCGGGCGTTGCCTTTTGGCGCGGCCGGCGCAGGTGGGCTCAGCCATTCGCCTAGGCCCTCCTCCACAGCACTGAACGCCATTTTGGCCAACACCCTTTTGCAGTGCTGTCGAATTTCAGGCGACGTTTCACCCAATCCAGAGGGATTTTGCTCAGTCGCCCAAACGGGGACATTCAACAATTTTGCGGTTCGAGCCAACACCTCTGCACGTTGCCAGACGGACGCGGCATCTTTCATGGCGGGCATCAATTTCAACTGGTAATCAACCAATACCAATTGGGAGGATTCAACTTCAAGCAACATATCTAGACCTTGATACTAAGTAATTACTATTCTCCGTCAAAGTCAACGCTTTTTAGCTTGTGATTCAAGCGTAGATGGCATTAAACTGAGAAGTTATGCGTTGGATTCTATGTGCTCTCATCTTTCTCACAACGGCGGCCTGGTCGGCTCCCGCTGAGGACGACCTTGAGCGCATGATCAAAGAGCGCGGTTTGGTCACTCAAATTACCGAACAACTGACGCAACAAATTAGCAATCAATTGGGTGGCCCGCTTCAAACCGCCCGCAATACCTTTGGGGGTCGCGCTTCTGAATTGGTCATTCAGGCCATGGGCTTGCTGGGTGTTCCGTACAAACGAGGCGGCACCTCAGAGGACAAAGGTTTTGATTGCAGCGGCTTTGTGCGCCACATGTTTGAAAAATCAGTGGGCTTGGTGCTCCCTCGGCGCGCTGAAGAACAAGCCAAGGTCACTGAAGAAATCAATCGCAGCGAACTCAAACCTGGCGACTTGGTGTTTTTCAACACCATGAAACGCACTTTCAGCCATGTGGGCATTTATGTGGGAGACGGCAAATTCATTCATGCGCCTAGACCCGGAAAAGCCGTCAGAGTGGATGACATGCGCGAGGCCTATTGGCAAAAACGGTTCAATGGCGCCCGGCGCGTTCAATCCGACAAGCTGCAAGGTGATTCGCCACAAAACTAAACTGTTCGCTTTGAAGCACACATGAAAAAACCGCCTAAAGGCGGTTTTTTCGTTTGTCACATTGAAAATCACTTCTTCGAAGGTGGCAAATCGGTACAACTGCCATGCGCCACTTCGGCGGCCATGCCAATGCTCTCTCCCAGCGTGGGGTGTGGATGAATGGTTTTACCAATGTCCACAGCGTCCGCGCCCATTTCAATGGCCAAAGCAATTTCGCCAATCATGTCGCCTGCATGGGTTCCAACCATACCGCCGCCCAAGATTTTGCCGTGACCATGGGCCTCGGGTGAATCATCAAACAGCAACTTGGTCACACCTTCATCGCGGCCGTTCGCAATGGCGCGACCTGATGCCGTCCAGGGGAACAAGCCCTTCTTGACTTTGATACCTTGTGCCTTGGCTTGATCTTCTGTCAAACCCACCCATGCCACTTCAGGATCGGTGTAGGCCACACTTGGAATGACACGCGCATTGAAAGCACTGGCGGCCAATTCTTTGTTGCCTTGAATTTCGCCGGCAATCACTTCTGCGGCCACATGGGCTTCGTGCACTGCCTTGTGTGCCAGCATGGGTTGCCCCACGATGTCACCAATGGCAAAAATGTGGGGCACATTGGTGCGCATTTGGATGTCTACAGGAATGAAGCCGCGATCGGTCACGCTGACGCCTGCTTTGTCAGCCGCAATCTTTTTACCGTTTGGTGTACGGCCAACGGCTTGCAACACCAAGTCATAGACTTGGGGCGCAGGCGCGGCAACACCTTCTTCGGCGGATTCAAATGTGACTTCAATGCCCGCCTCGGTGGCTTTAGCGCCGACGGTTTTGGTTTTGAGCATGATGTTGTCAAAACGGTGAGCATTCATTTTTTGCCACACTTTGACCAAATCACGGTCAGCGCCTTGCATCAAGCCGTCCATCATTTCCACCACATCAAGGCGTGCGCCCAGCGTGCTGTAAACGGTGCCCATTTCCAAGCCAATGATGCCGCCACCCAAGATGAGCATGCGTTTGGGGACTTCTTTCAGTGCCAAAGCACCGGTGCTGTCGACCACGCGCGGATCGTTGGGCATGAAAGGTAAACGAACCGCTTGGCTACCCGCTGCGATGATGCAGTTTTTAAAGGCCACAACTTTCTTCACACCGGTTTTTTCTTGGCCCGTGCCAGTGGTTTCTTCAACCACCACATGGTTGGCGCTCACGAATTCGCCGACGCCGCGCACTGTGGTCACTTTGCGCATCTTGGCCATGGCAGCCAAACCGCCGGTCAACTTGCCAATGACTTTTTCTTTGTGGGTGCGCAGTTTGGCAATGTCAACTTTGGGAGCGCCGAAATCAACACCCAGGTCGGCCATGTGACTGACTTCGTCCATCACGGCGGCAACGTGCAACAGCGCCTTAGAGGGAATGCAGCCTACGTTCAAGCAGACACCGCCCAAGGTGGCGTAACGCTCAACAATGACAACTTTCAAACCCAGGTCAGCAGCACGGAACGCAGCAGAATAGCCACCAGGGCCGGCACCTAGCACCAGCAAGTCACATTCCAAATCGACTGCGCCGCTGTAGGCAGACGCATTTGGAATGCTGACAGGAACCGAGGCTGCAGGGGCTGCCGCAACTTTAGCAGCGGGTGCACTGGCTTGCGCAGGGGCTGAAGCTGTTGCGGTGACAGCAGATGCATCGGCCTCACCTTCCAACACCAACACCACAGAGCCTTCTTTGACCTTGTCGCCCAGTTTTACTTTGAGTTCTTTGACCACACCTGCTTGTGAGCAAGGAATTTCCATCGAGGCTTTGTCAGACTCAACGGTGATCAAACTTTGTTCAGCCTTCACCACGTCGCCAGGTTTGACCAGCAACTCAATGACAGCCACTTCGTCGAAGTCGCCAATGTCCGGAACTTTGATATCAACTAATGCCATGGTTCAGCCTCTCAAAGCAAGACGCGGCGGAAGTCGCCAAGGATTTGCCCCAAGTACGCATTGAAGCGTGCGGCGGCTGCGCCATCGATCACACGGTGATCCCATGTCAGAGACAAAGGCAACATGAGGCGCGGTACAAATTGTTTGCCATCCCAAACAGGCTCGTGCGTGCTTTTGCAAACACCCAAGATGGCCACTTCAGGCGCATTGATGATGGGCGTGAAATATTTACCGCCAATACCACCCAAGCTAGAGATGGTGAAGGTGGCGCCTGTCATTTCTGCAGGACTCAACTTGCCATCGCGGGCTTTCTTGGCCAACTCGCCCATTTCTTGGCTGATTTGCAAGATGCCTTTTTTGTCAGCATCCTTAATCACAGGCACCATCAAACCATTGGGCGTATCGGCTGCGAAGCCAATGTGCCAGTAGTTTTTATAGACCAATGCGTCGCCGTCCAAAGAGCTGTTGAACTCTGGATACTTCTTCAACGCAGCCACGCAAGCCTTGATCAGGAAGGCCAACATGGTGACCTTCACGCCAGACTTTTCGTTTTCTTTGTTAGTCGACACACGGAAGGCTTCCAACTCTGTAATGTCGGCATCGTCGTGGTTGGTCACCGCGGGAATCATGATGGCGTTGCGAAGCAAATTCGCGCCACTGATCTTTTTGATGCGACCCATTTCTTTGCGCTCAATGGGACCGAACTTGGCAAAATCAACTTTGGGCCAAGGGATCAATCCCAAGGCGGCACCGTCGCCACCCGCAGGGGCTTTGGCCGCTTGTGCCTTGGTTTGCGTGGCACCCGCCATCACCGCTTTGGTGAAGGCTTGAACGTCGTCTTGCGTAATTCGACCCTTGGGGCCATTGCCTTTGACTTCTTCTAAAGGCACGCCCAATTCACGCGCAAATTTGCGCACGGAGGGGGATGCATGCGGCAAGCCCAATGTTGCAGCGCCAGGATTGTGAGCGGGCGTGGCAACAAGCGCTGTGGCTGTGGTCGTGCTCGCTGTCGATGCAGAAACTGCAGCGGGTGCCGAAGCATTCACGGCGGCTGCTACTGGGGCAGCAGCAGGCGCTGCTGTCGCTGAAGCAACGCTGCCTTCCAAGATCGCCAACAAGTCACCAATGTTGACCTTGTCGCCAATTTTGACTTTCAATTCTTTCAAGACACCGGCGGCCGACGATGGAATTTCCATTGCCGCTTTGTCGGATTCCACCGTGATGAGCGACTGCTCCATCTTGATGGTGTCACCTGGTTTGACAAAAATTTCAATGACCGCAACGTCTTTGAAATCGCCAATATCCGGAATGTGGACTTCGACTGGGCCTGTTGCAGCCGACGCGGCAGCGGCAACGACAGGTACAGGTGCAGCGGGGGTTGCAACGGGCGCTGAGACAGCTGCAGTTGCAGCCGTGGGTGCCACCGAAGCTTCACCACTGGCTTCCACCATCAACACCACGGAACCTTCTTTGACTTTATCGCCTAACTTCACGCGCAGCTCTTTGACCACGCCTGCAGTTGAGGATGGAATTTCCATCGATGCTTTGTCCGATTCAACAGTGATCAATGACTGCTCGGCCTTCACGGTGTCACCCACCTTGACCAACAACTCAATGACAGCCACCTCATCGAAATCACCGATGTCTGGAACTTTGACTTCTACCAATGCCATGTGTGTCTCCAACTATTGTGATTAAGCGTACAAAGGATTGACCTTGTCGGTCTTGATGCCGTATTGCTTCAAAGCTTCTGCAACTTTGGCAACTGGCACGGCGCCCTCTTCGCTCAATGCTTTGAGTGCAGCCACAACGATGTAATGGCGGTTAATTTCAAAGTGCTCACGCAATTTGCTACGGAAATCACTGCGTCCAAAACCGTCGGTGCCCAACACTTTGTAGGTGCGGCCCTTGGGCATAAACGAGCGAATTTGTTCCGCGTAGTTTTTCATGTAATCGGTGGAAGCGATCACAGGACCTGCGTGCTTTTCCAATTGTTGTGCAACAAAAGGAACACGTGGCGTTTCCAAAGGATGCAGCATGTTGAAACGCTCGGCATCTTGGCCATCGCGTGTGAGTTCATTGAAGCTTGGGCAACTCCAAACATCGGCAGCAATGCCCCAATCTTTGGCCAACAACTCTTGCGCCGCCAAGGACTCACGCAAAATGGTGCCCGAACCCATCAACTGAACGCGTGTCTTGTTTTTACCGCCAGCTTTGCACAGGTACATGCCCTTGATGATTTGCTCTTCCGTACCGGCTGTGAGGCCAGGCATGGCATAGTTTTCATTCAGTAACGTGAGGTAGTAGAAAACGTTGTCTTGTTTTTCCACCATGCGCTTCAAACCGTGGTGCAAGATCACGCCCACTTCGTGTGCAAAGGTGGGGTCGTAGCTGATGCAGTTTGGAATGGTGCCAGCCAAGATGTGGCTGTGACCGTCTTCGTGTTGCAAGCCTTCGCCGTTCAACGTTGTACGGCCTGATGTGCCGCCCAACAAGAAGCCACGCGCTTGCATGTCACCCGCTGCCCAGGCCAAATCGCCAATGCGTTGGAAGCCAAACATGGAGTAGTACACATAGAACGGTACCATGATGCGGTTGCTGGTGGAGTAGCTGGTGGCCGCTGCAATCCAGCTTGACATACCGCCCGCTTCGTTAATGCCTTCCTGCAAAATTTGACCGGCTTTGTCTTCTTTGTAATACATCACTTGGTCTTTGTCGACCGGTGTGTATTGCTGACCAGCTGGGTTGTAAATACCGACCTGACGAAACAAGCCTTCCATACCAAAGGTACGGGCTTCGTCCACCAAGATAGGAACCACACGTGGGCCCAAGGCTTGATCGCGCAAGAGTTGTGTGAGGAAACGAACGTAAGCTTGTGTGGTCGAAATTTCGCGACCTTCGGGTGTTGGCTCCATCACCGACTTGAACACATCCAAGGATGGCACGGTGAAACTTTCATCCGCTTTGGTACGGCGGTGTGGCAAGTAACCCCCAAGGGCTTTGCGTCGCTCGTGCAAGTACTGCATTTCTGGCGTGTCATCTGCAGGCTTGTAGAAAGGCACTTTGGCCAATTCACTGTCTGGCACGGGAATGTTGAAGCGATCGCGCATGTAGCGGATGTCTTCGTCCGTCAGCTTCTTGGTTTGGTGGACGTTGTTCTTGCCTTCACCGGCTTTGCCCATGCCATAACCTTTGACGGTCTTGATCAGCAACACGGTGGGTTGGTCTTTGGTGTTCACGGCTTGGTGATACGCCGCATACACTTTTTGAGGATCGTGACCGCCTCGTTTCAAGGCCCAAATTTCATCGTCGCTCATGTGCGCGACCATCTCGAGGGTGCGTGGATCGCGGCCAAAGAAATGTTTGCGAACATAAGCGCCGTCGTTGGCTTTGAAGGCTTGGAAGTCGCCATCCAAAGTGTCCATCATGATCTTGCGCAAGGCACCGTCTTTGTCACGCGCCAACAGTTTGTCCCACTCACTGCCCCACAGCAGTTTGATCACGTTCCAGCCAGAACCGCGGAATTCGCCTTCTAGTTCTTGAACGATTTTGCCGTTGCCTCGAACGGGGCCGTCCAAACGTTGCAAGTTGCAATTGACCACAAAGATCAAGTTGTCGAGTTTTTCGCGCGCGGCCAAACCAATGGCGCCCAAGGATTCCACCTCGTCCATTTCGCCGTCGCCGCAGAACACCCACACCTTGCGGTTTTCTGTGTTGGCAATGCCACGTGCGTGCAAATATTTTAGGAAGCGCGCTTGGTAAATGGCCATCAACGGGCCAAGACCCATGGAGACCGTTGGGAACTGCCAAAACTCTGGCATCAATTTGGGATGCGGGTAGCTAGACAGACCTTTGCCATCGACTTCTTGACGGAAGTTGAGCAACTGCTCTTCTGACAAGCGGCCTTCTAAATAAGCACGTGCATAAACACCTGGTGACACGTGGCCTTGGATGTACAAACAGTCGCCACCATGATTTTCACTTTCTGCATGCCAGAAGTGATTAAAGCCCGCACCAAACATGTGGGCCAATGATGCGAAGGAGCCAATGTGCCCCCCCAAATCACCACCGTCTTCTGGATTGTGACGATTTGCCTTCACCACCATGGCCATGGCGTTCCAGCGCATGTACGCACGCAAACGCTCTTCAATTTCGATGTTGCCAGGGCAATGAACTTCTTGGTCTGGCTCGATGGTGTTCACATAACCGGTATTGGCGGAAAACGGCATGTCGATGCTGCTCTCACGCGCATGCTCAAGCAGTTGTTCAAGCAGGAAGTGGGCACGTTCGCCTCCTTCCTTTTCAATCACGGCGGACAGCGCGTCCATCCATTCACGGGTTTCAATGGCGTCCAAGTCTGAGAGGACGTTATTAGGCTGAACGGCTGACATGTTTGTCTCCTTTGTAGGCCGTGGTTGATCTATTTTTTCGGAATTCTCTCACAAAGTTTTCAAAATTTCAAATGGTGCTTCATGTTTTTGCATTATGAAATTTAATGGCAGGTGATTACCCTAAACTTAAGGGGATGAAGTCTCAAAACGTCACCCAAGCCTTAATGGCCATCAAACCAATGTCTTGGTGGCGCAGATGGTGGAAGCGCCAGAACCCCATGCGGCAAGATCGGTTCGCCAGTTTGGCCCCCATTGCCTCTGTGCTGCTTTTTTTCAGCGCCATTGTGTTTTCCTTTTGGTACCTGCGTGTAGAGGAAATTGATCGCGAACAAGAAGCCGTCAAACGCGATGTGGAATACAGCCAACAGCGACTGCGCTTGCGACTCCTAGAGCGACAAGAGCAAATCATGCGTTTGGCCAGGGATGTCTCCAACAAAGACGTCGACACCAAGGAGTTCTCTCGACGCGCAGAAGCCTTGGTCATGAAAAACCCCGAGTTACAAACTTTGGCATGGGTTGACGACAAACGCAAGATCATTGCGAGCCAAACAGCACCCAGTGTTTTGGTCAGCCAAAAATGGCGCGTCGGTGAAGTTCTGAAATGGGGCGAGTCCGAAAACAGTTACAGCCTCGCACGTGACTTGATGCAACCCATTTATTCTCAGGAGGACGATGGGGCGCTCTCAATCGCATCCCCGGGCGTTGGACAAGAAAATTACGCCAAAAATGTCGTGCTTCAGCTTCATACCCCCTTGACCAACTCACAGGGTCGCTTCAATGGCGTGGTCATGGCTGAATACGCTGTGGAGAGCCTGTTGCGCTATGGTGTGCCTACCGAAATTTTGGCGAAATACGCCGTGTCCTTGTTGGACAGTGAAGGCAACATCATTGCAGGCCAATCCATACCCAAACGAATGAGTTTTTGGAGTTTTTTACCGGGCATCACAGGACAAAACAACGAGTTTGAAGTTCCCGTCTCGCCCGTCGGCAATGGCCTGATATTGCGCGCGCAAGCCTGGCGCACCTCACAAGACTTGGTGGGCAGTGGCCTCTTTTGGCTGGTCAGTTCCTTGAGTCTGTTAACGGCCTGGATGTTGATTGGCAATTGGCGTCACACCCGAAAACGTCAGCAAACTCAAAAGGAGTTGATTGCAGAAACCAACTTCAGGCGAGCCATGGAAAACTCCATGCTGACCGGGATGCGCGCCTTGGACATGGAAGGTCGAATCACTTATGTGAATTTGGCTTTTTGCCAAATGACAGGTTGGCAAGAAGAAGAACTGGTCGGTTGCGTTGCACCCTTCCCCTATTGGCCTGAGGAAGACAGAGACCATTTGATGACCCGTTTGGATGAAGAAATCAGTGGCAAGCACACGGCCGGTGGTTTTCAAGTTCGCGTCAAGCGCAAGAATGGCAGCATCTTCCCTGCCCGTCTTTATGTCTCGCCCCTCATTGATGCCATAGGGCAACAAACGGGTTGGATGACCTCCATGACAGACATCACGGAGCCCAATCGCGTACGTGAACAATTGGCGGCTTCGTATGAACGCTTCACCATTGTTTTGGAAGCCTTGGACGCATCTGTGTCGGTGGCGCCCCTGGGAAGTGAGGAGCTTTTATTTGCCAACAAGCTCTACCGCCAATGGTTTGGCATCGACACCCAAGGTCACTTGGGCTTGGTTGAAAAAGCCGGCATGCTCGACATCAGAACCACTGAATTAGAAATGGACGATGTCGATGCTTTGGCGGGGCTGCCCACCGAAAGCTTAACCGTGGCCCCCGCCGAACGCGCCGAAATATATGTGGCACACCTAGACAAATGGCTAGAAATACGCACACGTTATATCCATTGGGCAGATGGCCGTTTGGCACAGTTGGTGATTGCGACAGACATTACCGCCCGAAGGCAAGCGGAGGACTTGGCAGATCAACAGGCGGAACGCGCTCAAAACGCCAGCCGATTGATCACCATGGGTGAAATGGCGTCCAGTGTGGCGCATGAGTTAAATCAACCCCTGACGGCCATTACCAACTACTGCAACGGCATGTTGTCGCGAATCCAGAGCAAGCAAATTGAAGAAAAAGACTTGATTTGGGCTTTAGAGAAAACGGCGCATCAAGCCCAAAGGGCGGGTCAAATTATTCATCGCATCCGCTCCTTTGTGAAACGCAGCGAGCCCAATCGCGCCGACTCTGATGTTGTCACCATGGTCAATGAAGCGGTGGAATTGGCTGAAATTGAACTCCGCCGTCGAAACGTTCGTTTGTCACATTACGTGGCGTCCCGCTTGCCTAAACTCAGAGTCGACCCCATCTTGATTGAACAAGTCATGGTCAATTTGATGAAAAATGCAGCAGAGGCCATCGACAACGCCGAAAGACCTTTGGGGCAAAGGCATGTTGAATTAAGGGTGGTTCCTAAGGTGGTCGATGACCAGAAAACAGTTCACTTTACGGTGACGGACACCGGAAAAGGGCTGCCGCCAGAAGTTATGGACCGTCTCTACGAAGCCTTCTTTTCTACAAAAGCGGAAGGGATGGGCATTGGCCTCAATTTGTGCCGAACCATTGTGGAATCCCATCAAGGCCGCATTGTTGCTGAGAACCTCTACAATGCCGACGAAGTTGTTGGATGCTCTTTCTCTTTTTGGATTCCTTCCAATTGAGAAACGCCCATTAGAATTAAGCACGTAACACTTGGAACCCACATGAGTTTGATACCCAAAAAAGGCACTGTCTACGTCGTTGATGATGACGAGGCTGTTCGTGATTCGCTTCAGTGGCTCTTAGAGGGCAAAGACTATCGTGTTAGGTGCTTCGACTCTGCGGAATCCTTTCTCAGCCGATACGACCCCCGTGAGGTGGCTTGCCTGATCGTAGACATTCGCATGGGCGGTATGACCGGACTTGAGCTGCAAGACAAATTGGTAGAACGCCGCTCACCATTGCCCATCGTTTTCATCACAGGTCATGGCGATGTGCCCATGGCGGTCAACACCATGAAAAAAGGGGCCATGGACTTCATTCAGAAGCCGTTCAAAGAAGACGATTTGGTCAATTTGGTGGAACGCATGCTGGACAGCGCCAGAGAATCTTTCTCTGACTACCAAAATGCCGCCAACCGTGATGCACTGCTTTCTAAGCTCACAGGCCGCGAAGCCCAAGTGCTTGAGCGCATTGTGGCCGGACGACTGAACAAACAAATTGCCGATGACCTGGGCATCAGCATCAAAACGGTTGAAGCACACCGCGCCAACATCATGGAAAAACTCAACGCCAACACAGTGGCCGATTTGCTCAAAATTGCATTGGGACAAAACGCCCCCAAAGCCTAAGCACATTGCCTCCGCCAAACGCCCGTGAACTTCTAACTCGCGGGCGTTTTTACTTGAAGCTCAACAAATAGACTGGCCCCTCCCAATGACTGCTCAAAGAATTGACGGCAACGCCCTCTCCCAAAAATTACGCGCCGATGTGGCGGCTCGCACTTCTGCTTTAAAAGCCAAAGGCATCACGCCAGGTTTGGCGGTGGTGCTGGTGGGCGATAACGCCGCCAGCCAGGTTTATGTGCGCAACAAAGTCAAAGCCTGCGAAGACAGTGGTCTTCATTCCGTACTAGAAAAATACCCAGAAAGTTTCACCGAGGCAGAACTCTTGTCGCGCATCGATGCACTGAATCATGACAACAGCATTCATGGCATTTTGGTTCAACTGCCTTTGCCTGCGCACATTGATGCGCAGAAAGTGATTGAGGCCATTTCCCCCGCCAAGGATGTGGACGGCTTTCACATTGCTAGCGCAGGCGCGTTGATGACTGGCATGCCAGGTTTTTGGCCCTGCACGCCTTATGGTTGCATGAAAATGCTGGAAAGCATTCACTACGACCTCAAGGGCAAGCATGCTGTGGTCATTGGCAGAAGCAACATTGTGGGCAAGCCCATGGCCATGATGCTGCTGCAAAAGAATGCCACTGTCACCATCTGCCACAGCGGGACTCAAAACCTAAAAGCGATGACGCTGCAAGCCGACGTCATTGTGGCGGCGGTGGGTAAACGAAATGTCTTGACGGCCGACATGGTCAAACCGGGCGCCGTGGTGTTGGACGTCGGCATGAATCGGAATGATGAAGGAAAACTGTGTGGCGACGTAGATTTTGCGGGCGTTGAACAAGTTGCCAGTTACATCACACCCGTCCCTGGTGGGGTGGGTCCCATGACCATCACCATGTTGTTGGTGAATACCCTTGAAGCTGCAGAGCGTTGCGTTTAAACGCAGCACTGCACTTACTCATCCTCTTTAGCCTCAGACACTATGACCTTAGCGACACACTCAAACAACCCATTATTGCAAGCCGGTGTTTTGCCTCAGTTTGATCAAATCAAACCTGAGCATGTCAATCCAGCCATTGAAATGTTGCTGTCTGCAGCATCTGAAGCACTTGAAAAAGTATGCGCCCCAGCCTTCCCCGCTGAATGGCAAGCCATTGCCCAAGTGTTGGATGTTGCCTCTGAGCGATTGAGTTCGGCTTGGAGTGCTGTCGGCCATCTCAACAGTGTGGCCGATACACCTGAACTTCGCGCCGCCTACAACGAAGCCTTGCCCAAGGTGACAGAATTTTGGACACGCCTAGGCGCCGATGAGCGCTTGTATGCCAAGTACAAAGCGGTCAATGCAAGCAAGCTAGACACAGCGCAACAACAAGCTTTGAAAAACGCCTTGCGCAACTTTGTATTAGGTGGTGCAGAACTGCAAGGTGAAGACAAAGTGAGGTATGCAGCCATTCAAGAAAAAATGGCTGATGCTAGCCAAAAATTCAGTGAACACGCCTTAGATGCCACCGACCAATTTGCACTTTACGTGTATGAGTCAGAGCTAGACGGCGTGCCAGAAGACGTTAAAAATACAGCGCGCAGTGCTGCAGAAAAAGAGGGCAAAGAAGGCTACAAACTGACCTTGAAAATGCCCTGCTATTTGCCAGTGATGCAATTTGCAAAAAGCAGTGACCTTCGCCATCAGCTTTACAAAGCCTATGTCACACGCGCTTCAGATCAAGCCGATGCCAAGTTTGCAGCACTCGACAACAGTCAACTCATTCAAGAAATTTTGCAGCTCCGACTCGAAGAAGCAAAGCTCTTGGGATACCAGAATTTTGCCGAAGTGTCGGTGGCCACCAAGATGGCTGACTCCCCCGATAAAGTGATTGCATTCCTGCGTGACCTCTCCAAACGGGCTCGCCCATTTGCAGAGAATGATTTGGCGGACATGCGTCAATTTGCAGCGCAACACCTTCAAATTCAAAACCCTCAAGCGTGGGACTGGCCTTACATCGGTGAAAAACTGAAAGAGGCTCGCTACAGTTTCAGCGAACAAGAAGTGAAGCAATATTTCACAGCGCCCAAAGTGCTGCAAGGCTTGTTCAAAATCATCGAAACTTTGTTTGAAGTGAGCATCAGCCCCGACAAAACGCCTGTGTGGCACCCTGCCGTCAGCTTTTACCGCATCGAACGAGAAGGTCAATTGGTGGGGCAGTTCTACTTAGACACCCCTGCGCGCGTCGGCAAACGAGGCGGCGCATGGATGGACGACGCCCGCTCACGTTGGGTCAGACCCGACAGCGGCGCTTTGCAAACGCCCGTGGCCTATTTGGTTTGCAATTTTGCCGATGGCGTGAACGGACAACCCGCTTTGCTCACGCACGATGACGTGATCACCCTCTTCCACGAATTTGGCCACGGCTTGCATCACATGCTCAGCCAAGTCAATGAACGAGACGTATCAGGCATCAATGGCGTGGAATGGGACGCCGTGGAATTGCCCAGCCAGTTCATGGAAAACTTCTGCTGGGAGTGGTCTGTGATCAAGCACATGACCGCTCATGTCGACACGGGCGAGTCCCTGCCAAAAGCCTTGTTTGACAAAATGGTCGAAGCCAAAAACTTCCAAAGTGGTTTACAAACACTCAGGCAAATTGAATTGGGCTTGCTCGACATGCTGCTGCACAGCCAGCACAACCCTCAAGAAGATTTCATGCCCGTGCTGCATCAAGTGCGCGCTGAAGTGGCGGTCATCCATCCACCTGAGTTCAACCGCATGGCGCATACCTTCAGTCACATCTTTGCGGGTGGTTATGCAGCGGGTTACTACAGTTACAAATGGGCTGAAGTCCTGTCTGCAGATGCGTATGCCGCCTTTGAAGAAACGGCTCAAGCCGATGGCTCACCCAACTTAGAAACTGGCAGACGTTATCGCCAAGCTATTTTGGAAGCCGGTGGCAGCCGCCCTGCACTGGCCTCGTTTGTGGCTTTCAGGGGGCGCGAACCTTCGCTGGACGCCCTGCTTCGCCATCAGGGCATGACCACCACAGCCCCCTAAAACTTCAGCGTTTTAACGCCTTCAGAAGTGCCCAACAAACAAACTTGGGCCTTCTGGTAGGCAAAGACCCCCACGGTGACCACACCAGGCCACTGACTCACTTCAGCTTCAAAAGCCACAGGGTCGGCAATCTTTAAACCCGTCACATCAATGATGTGCTGACCGTTGTCTGTGACCAAAGGCTGTCCATCTTTTAGTCTCACGCGCGCTTGACCACCCCATTTGGCAAACTGTGCGATCACTCTTGATGTGGCCATTGGAATGACTTCAACGGGCAGCGGAAATGCGCCCAACACAGACACCAATTTAGATTCATCGGCAATGCACACAAACATTTTGGATTGCGCGGCCACAATCTTTTCACGGGTGAGCGCAGCGCCCCCACCTTTCACCATGTGGCCCTGGGAATTGATTTCGTCAGCACCGTCAATGTAGACCGCCAACTCGGCCACCTCATTGCTGTCAAAGACAGGAATGCCCAGGGCTTTAAGACGTAAGGTGGAAGCCTCAGAACTAGACACGGCCCCCTTAATTTGGTCCTTCATGGACGCCAAGGCATCGATGAATTTGTTCACGGTAGAGCCAGTGCCTACCCCAACGATTTGGCCGGGCACCACATACTGAAGAGCGGCTTGACCGACCAATGCTTTGAGTTCGTCTTGTGTCATATCGTTTTTTGAGACAATGCTTGAATTAAGCGAGATTATCCAATGTCCCTGAACCTTTACGCACTGGCCCGTCCAATTTTATTCAGCCTCGATCCCGAGGCGGCCCATGACCTCACCCTCAACCGTTTGGCCAGTACCCAAAACACATTTCTCGACCGGGCCTACCGTCAACCCTGGGTGCCCGACCCTATTGAATTAGCAGGCTTGACCTTTCCCAATCGCGTGGGCATGGCCGCGGGCCTGGACAAAAATGCCCGCTGCATTGACGGCTTAGGCGCCATGGGCTTTGGTTTTGTAGAAGTGGGTACCGTGACGCCCTTGGCGCAACCAGGCAACGACAAGCCCCGAATGTTTCGATTGCCAGAAGCCCGCGCGCTGATCAACCGCTTAGGTTTTAACAACGGCGGTTTGGAAGCCTTTGTGGCCAATGTTAAAAAATCAAAGTTCAGAAGCCAAGGTCGCTTACTCGGTTTGAACATTGGTAAAAATGCCGCCACCCCCATAGAAAAGGCCACGGACGATTATCTGATTGGTTTGAGTGGTGTGTATGAACACGCCGACTACGTCACCGTCAACATCTCAAGCCCCAACACCAAAAACCTCCGCTCATTGCAATCGGATGAGGCCCTAGACCAATTGCTGTCGGCCTTGAACGAACGCAAGCAAGCTTTGGCGGAGCAATTTAAAAAACGTGTGCCTGTGTTTCTCAAAATTGCACCTGATTTAGAAGACGACCAAGTCACAGTCATTGCAAACAGCTTACTCAAACACCACATGGACGGCGTGATTGCCACCAACACCACCTTGTCCCGCGATGCCGTCAAAGGCATGCCACACTGCGATGAAATGGGTGGCTTGTCGGGCGCGCCCGTTCTAGCAGCTAGCAATCGTGTGATTCGATTGTTGCGCCAACAATTGGGCCCCAAGTTTCCCATCATTGGCGTGGGTGGCATCATGAGTGGCTACGATGCAGTCAGCAAAATTGAAGCCGGCGCTGATGTGGTTCAAATTTACACAGGTCTGATTTACAAGGGACCGGCATTGGTCCACGAAGTGGCCAAGGCTTTGAAACAGATCGCCAAGCAGTGATCTAAATTCACAAAGCCATTCAAATCAAGACGTTTGCAATAAGTCTGCAACCCTCTTGGCGATGGCCAAAGAACTGGTCAAGCCGGGCGACTCAATGCCCATGAGGTGAACCAAACCAGGCACGCCATGGGCCTCTGCGCCCATGATGCAAAAATCGGCGGCGGGCTCATGCGGCGCATTGATTTTGGGGCGAATGCCAGCGTAGGAAGCTTGTAAAGCGCCATCCTGAAGGTCAGGCCAATACTTCCTGACTTCGGCATAAAACGCATCCCCTCTTTGAGGGTCTACCGTCAGCATATCGGGTGACGACACCCACTCGACATCGGGGCCAAACTTGGCCTGCCCTGCCAAATCTAAGGTGAGATGCACACCGAGTCCGGCGGCCTCTGGCACGGGATAGATCAGATGAGAAAATGGGGCCTTGCCCGTTAGGCTGAAATAGTTGCCTTTGGCAAAATAAGCTGTTGGCAATTTGGAAACAGCCATGCCTGAAAACTGCCTTGCCACATCAGGCGCCCTGAGGCCTGTGGCATTCACCACTTGTCTGGCCTTCAAAAGCGTGCCGTCTTCTGTTTGAACAATGAACTGTGTTTGACCCGCCTCCTGAATGACCTGGGCGGCGCTGAATTTTGAATTGAGGGCCAACAAGCCACCTGCGTTTTCAAAGTCACCTAAATAACTCAGCATCAAAGCATGACTGTCGACGATGCCCGTGGCGGGTGACCACAAGGCTGCTTCGCACCGCAATTGGGGTTCTAAAGCCTTGGCCTCTTGGCTTGACAGCAAAACCAATTCATCGGTGCCAGTCACGCCATTGGCCTTGGCCTTAGCTTGAATGCCCGACAACTGTGCCACCTGCTCTGGCGTGGTGGCGACGATCAATTTGCCACACCGCTGATGCGGCACTGAGCGTTCATGGCAGTAGGCATACAAGCTTTGACGGCCAGCCACGCAAAGCTGGGCTTTTAAAGACCCTGCAGGGTAATAAATACCAGCATGAATCACTTCACTGTTGCGCGAACTGGTGCCCGTGCCAAAGGCGTCCTCAGACTCTAGCAAGATCACCTCTTGACCTAAGAGCGCCAGTTCACGGGCCACGGCTAAGCCGACCACGCCGGCCCCCAACACAATGGTTTGAACTTCATCCATGTTGATATTGTCGCTGACGCCAGCACGACAGATCAATGGGCCATTTGGAGGCACACTTTTCATTTCGGCATCTGGCCCTGCAACCCTAGGAGACGTATGAAATTATTCAACCTTGCCAACAAAGTCGCCATCGTCACGGGCGCAAGCCGCGGCATCGGCAAATCAATCGCATTTCAATTGGCCCGCGCGGGTGCCAAAGTGGTGGTTTCAAGTCGCAAGTTAGATGCATGCGAAGCTGTCGTCAAAGAGATCCAAGCGGAAGGCGGTACAGCCATGGCCATCAGTGCCAGCATTGCTGTCAAAGCCCAATTGGAAAGTTTGATTCAACAGACGCGAGACACTTGGGGCCCGATTGACATCTTGGTTTGCAACGCCGCCAGCAACCCCTATTACGGCCCCATGACCGGCATGAGCGACGAAGTGTTCAACAAAGTGATGCACAACAACGTGCTATCAAGTGCATGGCTGTGCAACATGGTCTACCCGGACATGAAAGCCAAAAAAGACGGCGCCATTGTGCTGGTGTCATCGGTGGGTGGTCTGCATGGCTCATCCGTCATTGGGGCCTACAACATTTCTAAAGCGGCTGACATGCAACTGGCACGCAACTTGGCCGTGGAATGGGGTCCCGACAACATTCGCGTCAACTGCATTGCGCCAGGTCTGATTCGCACCGACTTTGCCAAAGCGCTGACGGATGATCCCGTTAAAGCGGGCATGGTTGAAAACGAAACCCCCTTGCGAAGAATCGGTGACCCAGATGACATTGGCGGCATTGCCGTGCTGCTGACCAGTGCTGCAGGCAGATACATCACGGGGCAAACCATTGTGGCCGACGGCGGCATGATGATTCGTTAAACCGTCAAAAGCCCATCAAAAAACAGCCCCGCGGGGCTGTTTTTCTTGCAAGTTTAAGTTTGCAAATTAAGCGAAGTTGGCTTCTGCAAAAGACCAGTTCACCAACTTGTCCAAGAATGTTTCAACAAACTTAGGACGCATGTTGCGGTAGTCGATGTAGTAAGCATGTTCCCAGACGTCAACGGTCAACAAAGCTTTGTCGCCTGTGGTCAAGGGTGTGCCAGCAGCACCCATGTTGACGATGTCAACGCTGCCGTCGGCCTTTTTAACCAACCATGTCCAGCCTGAACCAAAGTTGCCCACAGCGCTTTTCACGAAAGCTTCTTTGAAGGCTGCGTAAGAGCCAAACTTGGCATTGATGGCAGCGGCCAAAGCGCCAGTGGGTTCGCCACCACCGTTAGGCTTCATGCAGTTCCAGAAAAAGGTGTGGTTCCAGATTTGAGCGGAGTTGTTGTAAATGCCACCGCTGGATTTCTTGATGATTTCTTCAAGCGACATGCCTTCGAATTCAGTGCCTTTTTGCAAATTGTTCAAATTGACAACGTAAGCATTGTGGTGCTTGCCGTGGTGGAATTCCAAGGTTTCTTGGCTGTAATGGGGCGCCAATGCGTCGATGGCGTAAGGCAATGCTGGCAGGGTATGTTCCATGAGGTCCTCGTTGAAGTGCAATAAAAATCAATCTTGTATTGTAAGTTGATCAGGCAATTTTTGGGTCCCTTGGCATTGCAATAGACGCAACAAAACAAGGGTTGTCTTGCAACAAGGGGCTAAGCTTTCACTTGCAAATGGACTTGTCCGTCAGCCAGGGTGGCCTGAACCTTTTGATCCGGTACAAACTGGCGTGCATGGGTCAAAGCTTGACCAGACTCATCGGTCAGCCAGGCATAGCCCCTCTCAAGGACCAAGTGCGGGTCTAAGAGGCCCAATCGAGTGTCCAGTTGCTTGAGCTGTTGCTGGTGATCCTGAACACTTTGATGGAGCGCTTTGGGCAAAGCATCCGACCACCTTTGAACCGACTGATTTTTGAGTTGCACCTGAGATTTAAGACCAAATTGCAAAGACTGCGTCATTCGCATGAGCTTGGACTTTTGATCACTGATGCGGTTTGAAGGACGGCCCAATCGAGTGGCCACCCAATCGAGCCGCTGACTCATTTTGTCCAAAGTCGCGCCCAGCCCATCCGTCAGCGCTTGTTGAATGGTTTCCAAATCGGCCAACCATTGCGTTCTGTCAACGGCCACCAATTCAGCCGCAGCTGTTGGCGTAGGCGCTCTCAAATCGGCTACAAAATCGGTCAGTGTAAAGTCCGTTTCATGGCCCACACCCGACACCACGGGAATGGGACAGGCCGCAATGGCCCTGACCACGGCCTCATCGTTGAAAGCCCATAAATCTTCCATAGAGCCGCCGCCACGCACCACCAAAATGACGTCAACTTTGGCACTTGAACCAGCGCCATCGGCTGTCTGAATCTGAGTGCTAGGCCCCTGCCAAGCTTGTAACTTTTGCAAACTGCGAACGAGTTCTGACGGCGCATTTGCCCCTTGCACAGACGCGGGCGCCAAAATAACGGGAATGTGGGGCACGCGCCTTTGCAAAGCTGTCGCAACATCGTGCAAAGCGGCCGCCCCCAGCGAGGTGATCAAGCCAATGGCACGTGGCTGGGCGGGGATCTCTTTTTTTCTAAATGCCGCAAACAAGCCTTCGGCTTCGAGCGTGGCTTTGAGTTTTAAAAATTGAGCAAATAAATCGCCCTGTCCAGCCTTCTGCAGGGACTCAACAATCAATTGCAAATCGCCACGTGCCTCATACACGCCCAAGCGGCCCCGCACTTCCACTTTGTCCCCCTCGCGCGGCACAAAACCCAGTGCACTGGCAGCACGTTTGAACATGGCACAACGAATTTGGCCCGTATCGTCTTTCAAATTGAAATAACAATGCCCACTGGCTGCCCGCGTGAACCCAGAAATCTCCCCTTTAACGGCAACTGGATTAAATCGCTGGTTCAAAGTGTCAGCGATTGCAAGGCATAAGGCCCCAACAGACCATACAAGTGGCTCAGAATCTTGTCGCATCATAAAGAGGCCTTATTTGTTGCGGTTTTTGGCGGCATATCGCGCGCCAACGCCTGAATTGATGGGGCAAAGAGTCCACAGGCGCGACGCTTTCTGCGACCAACCCGCAGTGAAGCTGCAAACACCGCATTTAGAAACGTAAGTCATTGATTTTGCTTAAGAAAAATTTGATCAAAAAAGTAGCATTTCTTAAAAGATGAGTATTCATGCGGGTTTCAAGCCGACAACCCGAAGGTTCTTCACAAAGTTATCCACAGAAAATAGGAACAATTCGATCAGCCATAATCAAAACTGAAACCAGAATTAGAAAGAACGATTTTGTTAAGCATCATACAAGCCGCCGGTTGGCCCATTTGGCCTCTCATTGCCTGTTCTATTTTTGCGCTCGCCATTATTTTGGAGCGCCTGTACGCTTTGCAGCTGCGCAAAGTGTTGCCTGCAAGCGCACTGACACAGGCCATGGAATGCACGCAACAAGGCTTTCCAAGCGACGAGACTATTTTGGAAATTGCGCAACTGGGCGCTGTGGGGCCAATCTTTGCAGCAGGCCTGCAAACCCTGGCCCTCAACCCCGCAGCCAGTCAACAAGATGTGCGAGAAAGCATGGAGATGGAAGGCAGAATGGCCGCCCAGGGTCTGGAGCGTTACCTCACCGCATTGGCAACCTTGGCCTCAGCTTCGCCCTTACTAGGTCTCCTAGGGACCGTGATTGGCATGATTGAAATATTTGGTGTTCAAACACCCGGACAGCAACAACCTGTGGAATTGGCGCATGGCATCTCTATTGCGCTTTACAACACAGCCATGGGCTTAATGGTCGCCATCCCCTGTCTGATGGCTTGGCGTTTTTTCAAAAGTAAAGTTGATCGCTTAGTTTTGCAAATGGAATGGTCTTCTGAACGATTTGCACGTCACCTAGCAGCCATGCGTGACTAACTTTAAAAGACGCTCATTTTGAAATTCAAAAAAAGCTCCTCGCCTGAACCAGACATCAATTTGATTCCCTTCATTGATGTGCTGTTGGTCGTGCTCATTTTTTTAATGCTCACCACCACCTGGTCAAAATTCAACGAAATGAATTTGAGTCTGCCTTCTGCCAATGGCGCCCAGCCTTCATCGGACACACAAACATGGGTGGTGTCTGTCAACGCGCAGGGCCAGTACGCTGTTAACGGTGTGCGCCTTGAAGAGCAAACCCCACAGGCATTGCGCATGGCTTTAAGTCAAGTCAACCAAGCGGAAGGCACCTTGCTCATCAAAGCCGATGCATCCGCTTCGCACCAATCGGTGGTCAATGTGATGGAGGCCGCCAGGCTCAATGGCTTGAACCGCATTGCGTTTGCAACGCAGCAAACGTCTTCACCATCTCCGGCCCAACCCTGAACTTCACAGCACGATGAATTGGTTTCATCAACTTCCACAATACTGGCATAGCACGCATGTCATGACCTATGTGTTGTGGCCCATTGAAATGCTGTACAGCATGTTGATCGGTATGCGTCGCTTCCTGTATGGGGTGGGCTTGATGAAGTCACATCGCGTCAACGCCACGGTCATTGTGGTGGGCAATGTTGTGGCTGGTGGCGGCGGCAAAACGCCCCTCAGCATGGCACTCGTTGAACGATTGAAAAAACAAGGGTATCAAGTTGGCGTGATCTCTAGGGGCTACGGCAGAAAAGACACTGAGCTTCGAAATGTGACCAGCGACAGCGCCGTTGCAGAGGTTGGGGATGAACCCCTTTTGATGGCCCAAAAATGCAAAGTTCCCGTCATGGTGGGCGCCAATCGCGTGGCAGCGGCACAAGCCTTGTTGAAACAGTTTCCGGCCGTCAATGTCATTGTGTGTGACGATGGCCTTCAGCACCTGAAATTGCAAAGAGACATTGAAATTTGTGTCATGGACTCTGCTGGAATAGGCAATGGCCACTTGCTGCCTGCTGGCCCCCTGCGAGAATCTTGGCCCCGAAAGGTTGACTTGTTACTGCATACCCAAAAGCGAAGCTTAAAAGAAGGATATGAGTCAACTCGGCAGATCCTTCAAGCCGTAAACCGCCAAGGGCAAATTCAAGACTTGTCTCAATTTGCACTTGGGCCTGTTGAAGTTGTGTGTGGCATTGCAAAGCCTCAAGCATTTGTGGGCATGCTAGAACAGCAACAGATACATGTTGAGCGCCTGAGTACCTTGCCAGACCACGATGATTTTTCTGGATGGCAATCTCTCGCGCCTCACTTGCCGCTTCTCTGCACCGAAAAAGACGCCGTCAAACTTTGGGCTCACCGTCCACAAGCGTGGGCGGTGCAACTCGACTTTCAACCTGAAAATGACTTCTGGTTAGACTTTGACAAACTGATGACCGCTCGCCACAGGTATCATTGAACCATGGACACAAAATTATTTGAACTGCTGGTCTGCCCCGTGACCAAAGGCCCACTTGATGTGCAACGTGAACTTCAAGAACTGTGGTCACGCAGCGCACGGTTGGCTTACCCCATCCGCAACGGTATCCCTGTTTTGCTTGAAAATGAAGCCAGGCCGCTGAGCGATGATGAGCTTGAAAAACTAAAGCCCAGATCCCCCTTGGTTTAACAAACCCTACAGCACGCCTGTGTGTCTATGACCCCTTCCTTTACCGTCGTCGTTCCCGCTCGATTGGCCTCCACCCGACTGCCCAACAAACCGCTGGCAGACATTCACGGCCTCCCCATGGTTGTGCGCGTTGCACAACAGGCCGCCCTGTCTAAGGCGTCGCAAGTTGTGGTGGCTGCTGACAGTCCAGAAATTGTGTCGGCCTGTGAAGCGCATGGCGTCAAAGCGTTGCTCACTCGAATGGACCACCCAAGCGGCAGCGACCGTTTGGCAGAAGCCAGTCAGTTGCTGGGCTTAAAAGACGCCGACTTAGTCGTCAACGTCCAAGGCGACGAGCCGCTCATCGACCCTGAGCTGATCAATCAGGTTGCACTACTTTTGCAAGAACGGCCCACAGCCAGCATGAGTACGGCGGCCCATGAAATTCACGACCTCGCAGAATTTACAAACCCCAATGTTGTCAAAGTTGTCACGACTCAGGCGCAATTGGCTCTGTATTTCAGCCGTGCACCCATCCCATGGTGGCGAGATGGTTTTTCACAGGGCATCCAATCCTTGCCGTCCCCTGCCCCTTTGCGTCACATTGGCATTTACGGCTATCGCGTGGGCTTTCTCAAGCGTTTTCCGCAACTCCCTGTAGCGCCTGTTGAATCTTGTGAAGCCCTTGAACAATTGAGAGCCCTCTGGCACGGTCATCAAATTGCCGTGCATGTGACTCATTCAGCCCCCGGACCCGGTGTCGACACCCCAGAAGATTTAGCGCGAGTGCGTGCACTTTTAGCCCCTTGACCCCCTGCCTGCTTCAGTGTCAGGAAAATCTAGGTTTCCCATGCTATTCTTCTTAAAGTGCCATCGAGGCTGTGGCGAAAGATTTAACAACTATTCGGAACTTCCATGAGACTGATTCTTTTAGGTGCACCCGGTGCAGGCAAAGGTACCCAAGCCGCGTTCATTTGCCAAAAATACACCATTCCGCAAATTTCGACGGGCGACATGTTGCGTGCTGCCGTCAAAGCGGGCACACCGCTGGGCTTGCAAGCCAAAGCCGTGATGGAATCTGGCGGTTTGGTCAGCGATGATCTGATCATCAATTTGGTCAAAGAACGCATTGCCCAATCCGATTGCGCCAACGGTTTCCTGTTTGATGGATTCCCCCGCACCATCCCTCAAGCCGATGCCATGAAAGCAGCCGGCGTGAAGCTCGACTATGTTTTGGAAATTGACGTGCCCTTTGAAGCGATCATTGAACGCATGAGCGGCCGCCGTTCTCACCCTGCTTCAGGTCGCACTTATCACGTCAAATTCAACGCACCCAAAGTTGAGGGCAAAGATGATGTGACAGGCGAGCCCCTGGTCCAGCGAGAAGACGACAAAGAGGAAACTGTGAAAAAACGCCTCGATGTTTACAGCCAACAAACACGTCCCTTGGTTGCTTACTACTCAGATTGGGCCAAGCGCGAAGCATCCGCTGCGCCTCAGTACCGCGCTATCAGCGGTATGGGCTCGGTTGAAGACATCACCAAGCGTGCGATGCAAGCTTTGGGCGCTGCCGCTTAATCAGCAGATCAGCGACCCCCCATTCAGTGGCCTTGTTCGTTGGACATCATGTCCAACATCAAGGCCACTCTTGTTTTGACTGGGTTCAAATTTTCTTGCACCGCAAAACGGTGTGATTCGGTCGCAATTACAAAGCCTTGGGCGCAACGCGTACTGAGGCGAACCTGCACGCCAACTTGTACAGCCTTGGCCAACTGTTCTTGCAATTTTGAATTGACAGAGCCATTGCCCGTGCCTGCCATCACAATCCCTTGAACGCCTGCCGCCA